>NZ_CP114286.1:1960500-2287250 GCF_027111275.1 Flavobacterium luteolum
AATCTTCCAAAAAAGCTTCTACTTCATCAGGGTTAACCGTTTTTTGCCCGTTTGGTTTATTATAATCACTCGCAATTTTGGCAACAAATTTATTGACTGAAATACCTGCAGATGCGGTTAGTCCCACTTCATTAAAAATTCTTGCTCTAATTTCCTGTGCGAGAAGACTTGCACTTGGATTTCCTTTTTTGTTTTTAGTGACATCCAAATAAGCTTCGTCTAGCGAAAGAGGCTCAACCAAATCGGTATATTCATGGAAAATTTTATGGATTTTTGATGAAATCTCTTTGTAGCGGTCAAATCTTGGTCGAACAAAGATAATTTCTGGACAGTATTTTTTGGCTAAAGCGCCGCTAAGAGCACTTCTTACACCAAATTTTCTAGCTTCATAACTTGCTGCCGAAACCACACCGCGATTCTCTGAACCGCCAACTGCAACGGGTTTTCCTCTTAATTCGGGATTGTCCATCTGCTCTACCGATGCATAAAAAGCATCCATATCAATATGAATTATTTTACGATATGTTGGTGTTTCAGACATGCTACAAATTTAAAAAGGAAAGCAATAAAAAAGCGCTTCAAATAGTTATAAATAATACCAATCTTTAAAGAATATAAATTCGTTGAGTGCAAACCAATTATTCTTTCTATTTTTGTTCTTCTACTCGAAAAATTAAATAATGCGAACATTTGTTATAGGTGACATTCATGGCGGATTACTTGCACTAGAACAAGTATTACAAAGAGCCGAAGTTACTACTGAAGATACTCTAATTTTTTTGGGCGATTATGTTGACGGCTGGAGTCAGTCTGTTGAAGTAATCGACTATTTGATTGATTTAAAAAGCAAACAAAATATCATCTGCATAAGAGGAAACCATGACCAGCTTGCATTAGACTGGTTGGAAGAAAGACACGATGATTTTGACGAAGAAATGTGGTACAAACATGGCGGAAAAGCTACTGTTGAAGGCTACGCTAAAATTTCTGAAGAGAAAAAGAAAACCCATATCGAATTTCTTGAAAATCTTCAGGATTATTATCTTGACGATCAAAATCGATTATTTGTTCATGCTGGATTCACCAATTTAAATGGCGTAAAATGGGAATATTTTTCAAAGCTATTTTATTGGGACAGAACTCTTTGGGAAACAGCTTTGTCATTAGACCCAAAATTAAACGTAGACGACATACACTATCCTAAAAGATTTACCGTTTATAAGGAAGTTTATATTGGTCATACCCCAGTTACCCGAATCGGCGAAACGGTTCCTGTAAATAGAGCTTGTGTTTGGAATGTAGATACAGGTGCAGCATTTAGAGGTCCGCTTACGATTTTAGATGTCGATACTAAGGAATACTGGCAAAGTGAACCGTTGAACGAACTCTATTTTAACGAAAAAGGTAGGAATTAATTTATTTAAAAATTACATTTGCGCCACAATAATTAATATTAAATTTTTATGAAAAAGGTTATTACACTTTTGTTTTTAGTGACATTCGGATTTGTTAATGCTCAAGAAGCTTTCAAAGGAAAGGGAGATATTAAAGTAAACGTAGGAGCTAATTTACAAGATGGTGGTTCTGGAATTCAAGGTTCTGTTGATTTTGGTTTAGGAGAAAATTTCTCTTTTGGTTTTGTTGCTAACTATATCCTAGGATTTGATAATTTTAATGGTTTCTACCACGGTAGTTCAAGTGCTTATTATGATGCTGAACCAGATTTCTCAGATCGTTTTGATGCAAAAGCAAGAATCAATGCTAACTTATCTAGTGTAATTGGCATAAAAGAATTAGACGTTTACCCTGGATTAAGTCTAGGTTTACATAATTTTGGTGGTCATGTTGGAGGTCGTTATTTCTTCACAGA
The DNA here is from genome assembly GCF_027111275.1 of Flavobacterium luteolum. Classification (NCBI taxonomy): domain Bacteria; kingdom Pseudomonadati; phylum Bacteroidota; class Flavobacteriia; order Flavobacteriales; family Flavobacteriaceae; genus Flavobacterium; species Flavobacterium luteolum. The sequence goes on from NZ_CP114286.1 coordinate 1,962,371, forward strand.
CGGATTTGGTGTTTTCACAGAAATCGGATTCCCAATTGCAAAATATGGTTCAAACAATGATCCTTTCTATCATTTGAATAATCAAACTACTTTTAGTTTAGGAGCTTCATTTAATTTATAATACTTAGGAAATTAACCGCAAAGTGCGCTAAGATTTACGCAAGGCACGCAAGGTTTTTTCTAATCTCGCAAAGGCGCAGAGGCGCAAAGTATAAAAAACAAAAAACCGCTCAAATGAGCGGTTTTTTGTTTTTTTTCTATAAAGATTTTATAAAATTATCTTTGCGCCTCTGCGCCTTTGCGAGATTAAAACATTTCATAATACTTTTGCGTGCCTTGCGTAAATCTTAGCGCACTTTGCGGTTAAAATCTAAATCGACATCTCAGGAATTTCACCTTCAATAATCAAATCGGCTTCGGTTGAAGCGATGATGTGCTCGACTGATACGCCTGGCGCTCGTTCTAAGAGCTTAAAACCTTTTTCAGTCACTTCGAGAACCGCAAGCTCAGTTACAACCTTTTTAACGCATCCTACGCCCGTTAATGGCAAAGTGCATCTTTTTAAGATTTTGGACTCTCCTGCTTTATTTACGTGCATCATGGCAACGATGATATTTTCAGCGGAAGCTACCAAATCCATTGCGCCTCCCATTCCTTTTACCATTTTACCTGGAATCTTCCAATTGGCAATATCTCCGTTTTCAGAAACTTCCATTGCTCCAAGAATCGTCAAATCTACTTTCTGGCTTCTGATCATTCCAAAACTGAAAGCCGAATCAAAAAAACTTGCTCCAGGAAGCGTTGTAATGGTTTGTTTTCCTGCATTGATAATATCGGCATCTTCCTCTCCTTCAAACGGAAAAGGTCCCATTCCGAGAACTCCATTTTCACTTTGAAATTCTACCGCAATATCTTCTCGAACATAATTCGCTACTAATGTCGGAATTCCAATTCCTAAATTAACGAAGTATCGGTCTTTTACTTCTTTAGCAATTCGTTTTGCTATATCTTCTTTACTAAGTGCCATAATTTTTTAATGTGTCAATTTGTGAATTTGCCAATTAGATAATGCTATCTGCATTTTAAATTAATTATCTAATTGGCACATTGTCTAATTATCTCAATTATTAAAATAATTCCAAACTGCTTTTGCGATGTCTGCAATTATTTTTTCTGTGTCCTCTCTTTTCTCTGTAATATCTTTTAAATAAACTGACAGAATGAAATGTTTTCCGTTTGGAAGCTTTACAATTCCAATGTCATTCATTGCTACTCTCAGGTTATTATCATTAGTTCCAGAAATTCCAGTTCTGTGTGCCAGTTCAGTTCCCTCAGGAAGTCCAGCTTTCATCCAAGTAAGACCTCGTGAAGTTTCAACCATTATTTGATACAAATACTTTGTTGTTTCTTCTTTTAAAACTTCGCCTTTAAAAAACTTCTCAAGCAATTCTGTTGTTGCTATCGGAGTTGTGGTATTTACATAAAGATTTTTCCATGTCTTCATTTGGTCTTCGTTCATCTTAATAACGAAGTCCTTGATACCTTGCTCATTTATAAACTTTTGAATGTACTTTGTACATCCGACTAAATTGATCAAAATATCGCATCCGTTATTATCACTATGCGAAACCGTGTAGCGAAGTATTTTATCTAAAGTCAAATTCACATTTCCCTCTGGATAATCTACTTTCATCGGACTCCATGTATCTTCTTTTAAATCTTTCTTTTTTATAAAGATTTCCTGAGCAAGATTAAGTTTTCCTTCATCAACTTTATGCAAAACCGCCAAAGCAATATGAAATTTAAACACACTCATCATCGGCATTTTTAAATGTCCGTTAATGCTTAAAGTGTCGTTATCTTCAATACTTTTAATAGAAATTCCAACTGTTGCATTCTTATTTCCAATAATTTGATTTAGTTCTTTTCGAAGATCAGACGTTGTCTGAGAAAAAGCTTGAAAAGTTAAAAACGAAATTAGCAGTATAGAAAGTTTTGCCATATTTTTTAATGTGTCATTAGTCTATTTGATAATAAGATAATTCCATACACAGCCTGAATTAATTATCTAATTGCCTCATTTTCTAATTATCTAATTTCTAGCTCTTACAGTTCGTTGTTCGATTCGTTTCTCAAATTTTTCTCCCTGAAAGATACGCTGTACCATGATTCCCGGAATATGAATCTGATTTGGATCTAAAGTTCCAACTGGAACCAATTCTTCTACTTCTACAATTGTAATTTTTCCAGCTCCAGCCATACAAGCATTGAAGTTTCTGGCTGTTCCTTTGAAAATCAGATTTCCTGCTTCATCACCTTTCCATGCTTTCACGATGGCAAAATCGGCTTTGAAAGCTTCTTCCATAATATGCATTTTTCCGTTGAATTCACGAGCTTCTTTTCCTTCTGCTACTTCCGTTCCGTAGCCTGCTGGAGTATAGAAGGCAGGTATTCCTGCCTGAGCTGCACGACAGCGTTCTGCAAGAGTTCCTTGTGGAGTTAATTCAACTTCTAATTCTCCCGAAAGCATCTGACGTTCGAATTCTGCATTTTCTCCCACATAAGAAGAAATCATTTTTTTGATTTGCTTTTTCTGCAGCAATAATCCTAAACCAAAATCATCAACTCCCGCATTATTTGAAATACAGGTTAAATCTGAAATTGTTGTGTTTACCAACGCTGCAATTGTATTTTCAGGAATACCGCATAATCCGAAACCACCAAACATGATGGTCATGCCGTTTTTAATTCCTTCAATAGCTTCCTGAACACTATTTACTTTTTTTGTTATCATAACAAACTATCTTTATTGCTGAATATTTTTGATAAAAATAAGATTTTTAGATTAAATTATAACGATTTCGTAAAAATAAAACCAAAATAAAAATCCCTTTACTCATCTTCTAAAAGAGTCGTAAAGGGATTGAGATATAATCAGATAAGCTTTATTGCAACATTGTTACAATTCAAACTCGTCAGTATTTTGTTCAGTCTGTGTGGTATCTTTTACAACAGCAGGTCTTTGATAGCAATCTACTTTAATAGAAAGATTTGCCGGACGTTCAAATTCAGCTTTTGAAATCTGAAGATCTTTATCCGCATAACACTTTTTCATATAATAACCCCAAACTGGTAAAGCTGCTGTTGCTCCTTGTCCGTAAGTTAAACTTTTGAAACGTGCTGAACGATCTTCGCATCCAACCCAAACTCCAGTAACTAAGTTCGGAACCATTCCCATAAACCAGCCATCAGACTGATTCTGTGTTGTTCCTGTTTTACCTGCAATTGGGTTTGTAAACATATATGGATATCCTGTCCAACGGTTATCTCCGCTTCCACCGCCTTGCGTACGTAAACGCACACCAGAACCGCTTTCGGTAACACCTTGAAGCAATTTGATTACTGCAAAAGCGATATCTTTATTTAAAACGTCGTGAGACTCTGGAATTGGTTCATAAATAACCTCACCGCTTTTGTTCTCAATTCTGCTTAAAAACTGTGGCTTTACATAAACTCCCTGGTTTGCAAATGTGCTATACGCCGCAACCATATCTTCAACGGTGATATCTACAGCTCCTAAAGCAATAGATGGCTGTACGGGAATTTCTGTTTTAACTCCTAATTTCTTCGTCAATTCTACAACTGCTTCTGGGCTTGTTCTGTCAATTAATTTAGCCGAAACTGTATTAATAGAAGCCGCCAAAGCTTGCTTTAAAGTCACCATTCCGCGGTATTTGTAATCAGAGTTTCTTGGCTCCCAATCTTCTGTTACGTGGTGACGCCCTTTATGAATCATAAACGGTCCGTCAAGAATTGAATCGCAAGGCGACATATTAAGTTCTTCAATTGCCGTTGCATAAACGAAAGGTTTAAAAGTAGAACCAACCTGTCTTGCTCCTTGCCCAACGTGATCGTATTGGAAATATTTATAATTGATACCTCCAACCCAAGCTTTAATTGCTCCCGTTTGAGGTTCCATCGACATTAAACCAGATTGTAAAAAGTGCTTGTAGTAACGAATAGAATCTAATGGCGTCATTACTGTATCTTTTTCTCCTTTCCAAGTAAAGACACGCATTTTTGTTTTTACTTTGAATGAAGCAATAATATCATCTTCGCTTTTATCCATTTCTTTCATTTGCGCCCAGCGTACAGAATTTTTCATCGCCTGCATCATGATTCTATCTGTCTCAGCTTGAGTAATATTTACGAAAGGAGCATTTTTATTGTTTTTTTGATCAATAAAAAACTGCTGTTGAAGGTTTTGCATGTGTGCTGCAACAGCTTCTTCTGCATAAGTTTGCATTCTAGAATCTATCGTAGTATATATTTTAAGTCCGTCTTTGTAAATATCGTAATCCGATCCGTCTGGTTTTTTATTTTCTGCAACCCATTTCTTCATGTAATCACGAAGATATTCTCTAAAATAAGTCGCTATACCTTCACGGTGGCTTTCTAGTTTAAATTTCAAAGTAATTGGCAAAGCTTGAAGCCTTTCTTTTTCGGCTTCTGAAATCATTTTTGCTTTTGCCATTTGAGATAAAACCACATTACGACGGTTTTTTACTCCTTCTGGATTTCTAACGGGATTGTATAAACCTGAGTTTTTGAACATTCCAACCAAAATAGCCGATTCGTCAACAGTCAAGTCTTTTGGCTCTTTAGAAAAATAAGTCTGTGCAGCAGAACTTACTCCAACAGAATAATTTCCGAAGTCGTAAACATTGCAATACATCGCCAAAATTTCATTCTTGGTATATTGCCTTTCCAAACGAATAGCGATAATCCATTCTTTTATTTTTTGTACAATCCTGAAAGGAAGAAATTTAGATCCTTCTCCATGAAACAACTGTTTTGCAAGCTGTTGTGTCAATGTACTTGCACCTCCGTTTGTTCCTAAACTAAAAACGGCTCTTAACGTTCCGCGTCCGTCAATTCCTGAATGTTCGTAGAAACGTGCATCTTCAGTAGCAACAAGCGCTTCAACCAGATTTTTAGGTAAATCTGAATATTTAAGTTGAGATCTGTTGGTTTTGAAATATTTACCCAACACTACTCCGTCAGAAGAAATAATCTCTGTTGCAAGGTTTGAATCTGGATTTTCTAAATCTTCAAACGAAGGCATAGAGCCAAATAAACCCCATGAGGCAAATAAGAAGAAAGCTAAAACTCCTAATAAAGAGTAAGCAAATACCCTCCAGAATTTCTTCTTGTAATAATTAATATCCTTAGTTTTATTTGATGGATTGTTTTTTTTAGCAGCCATAACTATTTTTCTAATCTTTTTGTTCTATTCTAAAACCAACGTCTGTAATTCCTTGTAAAGCTTCAACTCCAGGAATTTTACCTGATTGTCTAACAGCTTGTTTGATATGAACTTTATATTTTCCTGTAAATTTTACATCTTCCTTGTAAAAGAGTTTACTTTCTTTTATATCAGAAAATCCATTTCCTAATAAAGTCCCATCTGGCGCTGCCATTTGATATTCTAACGTATCTACTTTTGTGAAACCGCTTGGGGTTTCTAGAGCCACAATCAAAAACAAATTATTAAACGGATAATTATTGTTATCTCTTATGTTTACAAAGGCATTGTATTTTTTTGTAGAATCTAAAACCGGCAAATCAAAGCTTATAATACTGTCTTTATGCCAAGCACTTCCAACAGATTTATACTCATCAAATACTCTTTTTTTATCACAAGAAAAAAGAAGTATTGCTGCCAAGAGAAGAATTCCGCTATTTTTTATTCTCATTTTTAGTATTCGTTATTGGTTTCCTAGGTTCAGCAGGTTTATTTTCATTTGAATTTTGCTTATTCGGATTGTTTTTATTCGAATTATGCTTTTTCTTATGATTTGGCTTATTTGGATTGTTTGGTTTAGTCCCAGCATTGCCATTATTTGCATTTCCAGCGTTGTTTGGATTATTATTTCCTACTGGTTTAGCATTGTTATTCGTATTTTTCTCCTGCTGTGGTTTTACCGGAGTTGCAACACCAGCCGTTTCCGTACTTTGCTTGCGTTTGCGATTTGGTTTTTTCTTTCTTTTTGGCTGGTCAAAACGAGTCAAACTCTCTTGTCCCATTGCATTATTGAAATCTTTTTCTGGTTCTGCAACTACCTCAACAGCAAAATCTTCTAGAGATGAGACTTTGTTTTTCTGTTTATTTTCAGCAATAATTTCTTTTACCTGATCAATTTTTAAAACATGCCAGTTTGCGAAATTATTGGTGTAAGCAAACCACATTAAACCTTTAAAAATATCTTGTTTTTGGCAAACAGCGTCTCCTTTTTCTGTTACTAGTTTTGTATCATAATCAGGAAAATCTTTTAACGCGTCCATGTAAGTGTCTAACTCATAGTTTAAACAGCATTTTAATTTACCGCATTGCCCCGCCAATTTCTGCGGATTCAATGACAATTGCTGATAACGAGCTGCCGATGTATTTACACTTCTAAAATCTGTTAACCAAGTAGAACAGCAAAGTTCACGTCCGCAAGAACCAACTCCACCTAAACGAGCCGCTTCCTGACGGAAACCAACTTGTTTCATCTCTACTCTAGTACTGAATTCTTTCGCAAAATCTTTAATCAGCATTCTAAAATCGACACGATCATTTGCTGTATAGTAAAAAGTCGCTTTAGAACCGTCTCCTTGAAATTCGATATCCGAAATTTTCATTTCCAATTTATGCTGAATTGCCAATTCGCGAGCACGAACTTTCATTGGCTCTTCACGATCACGCGCTACAGACCAGATATCAATATCTTTTTGAGATGCTTTTCTATAAATTTTCGGAACATCATTACTTTCGTAATTCACTCCTTTTTTCTTCATTTGAATCTTTACCAATTCTCCTGTAAGAGTCACAATTCCAATATCATGTCCTGGCGATGCAACAGTTGCTACGATGTCGCCAATACTTAAAGTTAATCTCTCCGAATTTCTAAAAAATTCCTTGCGTCCGTTTTTAAAACGAACCTCAACACAATCAAAAATCGCCTCTCCATTAGAAGGACTCATGTTCGAAAGCCAGTCAAAAACCGTCAATTTATTGCAGCTATCGGTGCCGCAAGTCCCATTATTTTTACAACCTTTTGGTGCGCCACCGTCTGAGGTTGAACAACTTGTACATGCCATAATTATATATGTAGTGCTGCCAGAATGCAGCTTAAGTTCATAAACGTTTGATCGGTAAAGATAGTATTTTTTTTATTTTGCTTTTTATGCATAAAAACTAAAGGCCTGTTAAATAAAAAAACGAGTTTTTTTGTACGTAAATTTCTACCAAAACACTCGGCTTCTCTTCTTGTTTTTAAAATATTCTTCAAAAAAACCTTTATTCTGTAAGTTTTATGACCTAAAATGGTAATTTAACTTTTCATCCTGAAATATATTTGCCATTTTTATGTTTTATCTTACAACATGGTTAGAAAAAGCCCAATTTTAGGCACTTTCAAATCTTAATCTTTCATTTTAAAATTCATCACAATGCAAACACAAAACCAGATTGAAAATTTCCTTTTTCAGGGAAAATTTGACGAGGCCAGAGAATGCCTAAATAACGGAGAAAAATTTAACGAACAATATCTAAAAAACAATTTTTCGCAGATTGCTGGTAAAATCATTGATGCCAAAGAAATTGATTTTATAGAAAAATTAATAAAAGCCGGATTTATTGAAACTGATATTTACGAATTGGACAGTTTTGATCAATCTATTTTCAAATCTTTAAGTTTATATTTAAAAGATGATGAAGAGTCAATTGCTTTTTTCAAGGAATTTATGTCGAAAATGGATAACATCAACGATGAAATAAGCGATAAAACCCTTCTTGGTTATTTTCTTGAAAAAGGTGTTTCGCCAAAAATAGTTCAAGTTTTAGTTGATGATTTTGGGGCTAACACTCAGTATAAGAACAATGCAGACGAAAATTTCATTCATGCTGTTTTGAATGTTTACGGACTAGATCCTGAAAAAGTAAAAGAGTACATAGCCATTTTGACAAATAGCGGAGTTGACATTAACGAAAAAAATATCGTTGGAACTACTCCACTTTTATGTGCCGTAAAAAGAAACAGAAAAGAACTAATCCCTTTTTTACTAGAAAACGGAGCAGATCCAAACGAAACTGACAACCTCAACAATACTGCTTTTTATTATGCTGTTGCTGAACAGTTTTCATTTGATATGTATGATGCCTTAACTTCAATTTCTTCTCCTAATTTTAATATTGTAAATAAAGACGGCCGAACTCTATTTACTAGTTTTATCAGTTCTGCTTCGGGTTCTGCAAGTGATATTTCATTCATAGAACGATTATTGTCTGATGGCGCCGATGTAAATTTCTGCGCTCAATATTACGGACAGCCTAAATCAGGAATTGATTTTATTGTCGAAAAGAAATCGGATATCTTAAAATCTGTTTTAGAAAATGTTTCTTTAGATATAAATGAACAAGACAATCAAGGAAACACCATTTTGCATAAAGTATGCGCTTATAATGTCAATTACGACGCAGAAATGGCAAAAGAAACGTATAGAAAAGTAAAACTGTTATTAGATCAAGGTGCAGATATTTCTATTACAAACGACAAAGACGAAACTGCTTTAATGCTTGCTTCTGGCGATAATCTGAAAATTAAAACAGTCGAACTTTTAATGAAACAATAAAACGATCATTTACTTAAAATTACTCAAAGATGTCAATGTCATTTATAGTTGCCTGCGAAAATGGGAACCGAAAAATAGCCGAATTGCTGCTTCAGAACAAAGAAGTAGACGTAAAATATACTGATGAAAAAGGAAGAACTGCAATTCATTATGCCGCGCACCGCGGTTATCTTGATATTGTAAAAATTCTACACGAAGAAGGTGCCGATATTAACTACGAAGATCATCAGGGAGAAACGCCTTTGTACTTTGCCTGTCTTCAAAAACAGAAACAAACTGCACTTTATCTTTTAGAAAATGGAGCAGAAATCACAAAGAATGATAAATACGGAAATAGTCTCCTACATTTAGTCGTTCAAACGGCTCAAATCGAAATCGCAACAAAGTTGCTTCAAGCCGGAACGGATGTTAATCTACTGAATAACAATGGAGAAACCCCTTTAATATTAGCTTCAACAAAATTAAACAGAGAAATTATCCAACTGCTTTTAGACAATGGAGCCGATATTAACGTAACCGATAAACAGGGAAATACGCCACTTATTTATGCTTGCTATACCAAATCGATTCCGATGGTGACTTTGCTCTTGGACAATGGCGCTGAGATAAACCACACTAATCATTCTGGCGAAAATGCGCTTTTAATTGCTTGCTACGAAACCAACAGAATGTTAGCTAAATTATTGATTGAAAGAGGATCAGATGTATTTACTTCAAGCAATAATGGATATTCTCCTATTTGGTACGCTTGCGCGAATAATCAAAAGGAGATTGTGGCCTTGTTTTTAGAAAACGGAGTTGATGTGAACTATAGCAAGCCCGTCGCCAGCGATACTTCATCTATGAATGATTATTTGGATTGGATTGTAAGCGCAACAAATATTTCAAATGAATCTACTTTTACCCTTAACGATTCTTATACTTATGGAGGTGAAAGCCTGTTGCACGTAGCTACCAAAAAAGGAAATTTAAGCATGGTGAAACTGCTTATTGAAGCTGGAGCAAACATTAACATTCAAGACGAATCTGGAAATACGCCTTTGCATTACAGTGCCGCTAATGGTAAGAAAGATGTTGTAAAATATTTATTAGACAACAAAGCCGATGCTTCAATCGTAAACGTAAAAGAACAAAAAGCGATTGATTACTCGAATGTAAAAGGCTTTAATGAAATTACAGAACTAATTCTGAAATACGCTCCGTCTGGAACTGTTGTAACCTCCATAAATGTTCCGCAAGAAGCACCAAAAACTGAAGCTTCAAATTCGATGGAAGCAAAGAAAAAGGCATTATTAGATTTAAAAGAACTTCTAGATGCTGGAATTTTGACTTCGGAAGAATTTGACGCTGAGAAAAGTAAAATATTAAAAGGATAAACAATAAATAAATTTAAAAAATGAAAAAAATCTTAAATGCCACAACTCTATTTTTAGTATTAATTGCCGGAAGCTTAGTTTCTACATCTTGCACCAACCTCTCTCCAGAAAAAACCTTTGAAATTGCAGCTTTAAATTCGAATTTGTTATCTCGTTTTGGAAGTAAGGAAATTAATGAAAAGCTTCAATCTGAGCCTCAGGTTTATGACGAAACGCAAAAGAAAATGATTCCGTCTACTTATCAAGATTCTTTTAAATACGATATAACTAATTTAGAAGCTAGATTAAAAACGATTCAGGACATACCAGAAGATGAAGACAACAAAGAGCTTCTTCAGGCCTCAAAAGATTTGTTTTCTTATGCAATTGCGAAACAAAAGGAAGGTTATGTACCAATCGCAAAGTTGAAAGACGAAAAAGCTTCTCCAGAACAAATTGAAAAAGCAATTGCTGATTTTGATGCTTCAACTCAAAGCGAAATAGATGCAAAATTTACTAAATTGATGAATGTGGCACAAACTTATGTTGATAAGCACAATATCAATGCTAAAATTGGAATCTAAATTTTCTCCTGCTGGCGCAAATTTTATACTAGCGCCAGCATTAGATTTTAGCAAGAAAATTGTAAAACAAGCTCAAAAAATATGATAAAAAAATACTCTCTAATTATTGGAACATTTGCATTGCTAGCAATTACCAGTAGCTGTAAAGATGATAAAAGCAGTAATAAGAAATCAAATAATGCCGAAATAACAGATTTACAAGAAATCCCAGAAGTAGATGAAACTACTGTTGTGACCAAAAAGAATCCAACCGACTTTATTCCTAAAAACTTTGTGGCTTTTGACACTATTTACGGCGATTTAAATAAAGACGGATTAGACGATTGTATACTAATTATTAAAGGCACCGATAAAAGCAAAGTAATTACAGATGAATATCGTGGTGAATTGGATAGAAACCGAAGAGGTATTATTGTTCTCCTTAACAAAAAAGGCAGTTACGAATTGTTTACAAAAAATGAAAGCTGTTTTTCTTCCGAAAATGAAGATGGTGGCGCTTATTATGCGCCTGAGTTAGAAGTAGAAATAACGAAAGAAAAACTATTTATAAGTTACGCGTATGGAAGATACGGTTACTGGCAATATATGTTTAGGCTTCAAGATAATGATTTAGCTCTTATTGGTTATGATTCTAGCAGTAATAATGGTCCTGTAGTAAATGTCGAAACCAGTATAAACTTCCTTACCAGAAAAAAGATTACCAATGTAAACACAAATGATGATGCAGACAGCGGTGAAGAAGTGTTCGAAAAAACCGAAACAAAAATTGCAAGAACTAAGCTTCTGAAATTATCTGGAATTAAAGATTTTGATGAACTTCGTTTTTTTGATGAATAGTTTCATAAACCTTATCCCGAATAAAGCATGAAAATAAAGCTTCTCCTTTTTCTAATTGCACAGGCGTACATCTCAAATGCCCAGAAAGCTTATATGAGTAATGATTTTTTAAAAGGTTATACTTTATATTTTGTGAAACAAACTAAGAATTCAGAAATAAAAGAATATTATAAACTTACAGAGAATCAAACCAAGAAAACGGTACTCGAATATGGCGCTAAAGAATTTTCTAATTCAGAACCGCTAAAAACGGCTAAAATCACTTCTTTCAAAAGTATTGCTGAATCTAATATTCGAGTTTTAGGAGATGTCAACTTTGATGGACGTACCGACATTATCATTTTTAACAATGAGAAAAATGAAGATGAAGGTTGTTATACACCTCAGGCAACAGCATATATCTTTATTAATTTGGCAAATTCTTTTGTGCTAAGCAATAGTATTAGCAACTTATATTACAATTCCTTTTGTGTAAGAGGTGGCGCATTTGAAATTGACGCTAAAAACAGACGTCTTATAACCTCGAGTAGCGGTGGCGCAGCCCTTCATGTTTGTTCCTATTATAGCGTTTCTGGTTTGGAAGCTGAAGAAGAATGCACTTTTGAGGAAGATGGCTATTCTTTTCCTTTTTTAAAAATAACAGGCAAAAAACGAAAAGGTAATGATTTCACACCTTTTTCGACTTTATCTGTCTATGAACCAAACCTAGACAACGTAGTTTCTTTTGATACTAAAAATGGTAAGGGCCACATAATTCTATTTAAATATAATGCTATTTTGTACTATGCATTTCGACAAAATGATGAGTATAAGTTTGTTTCGTTTGCTCACCCATCAAGTCCTGAAAAAGCAGACAAAGCAGGATTTAAATTTCGAAAACAAAAGACAGTTTATGAATTGGAATTTAATAGTGGCAGCATAAAATATATAATTTATGAAAGCGCTACAGACATTGGAATCAAAATTTATGTAAACGGAAAACTATCTGATTGGCAAGGAACTTCTAAAAAAGGAAGTTTATCTTTATTATCAAATAGCAGTTTCAAAAATATGGTCAAAGAATAAATTTATTGTAAAAAGAAAGAGCTGCGTTTTGCAGCTCTTTCTTTTTATGTTCCTAAGTCTCCTTAACCGTAATAATCTTTACTGGACAAGCCTTTGCTGCCAATTCACAGCTTTCCACAATGGCATGATTCGGAGATTTTAGAGTAAAAAATCCTTTTGCATTCTGCGAATGAATCAAAACCGATTTTCCGTCTTTTTTTGACATTTGAAAATGAATCGGATCCATCTCGACACAGTAATTACAGCCAATGCACTTATCTCTTTGTAAAGTTACAATAACCATTATGCCTCAACAATTTTATATAATTTGTCCGACATTCTGATTCTGAATGGCAATTTGAAACTGCAATCATCTCCTTTTGTGGCTTTTTCACCAGCAGCATCATTCACAAACATTTCGTCGATAATCATTTCCTGTGCACCTGTACTTGGTCCCGTTACTAAAATTTTATCACCAATTTTAATGTCATAAGCTTCAATCTTAAATTGCCCTATTTCTGCTTTCGGGAAATAATGTGTTCCTTTTCCAACATAAACCTTTTTCTGAGTCGCTGCAGATCCTGGAATATCACTCCATTCACCTAATTCCTGACCTAGATAATATCCAGACCAGAATCCGCGATTGTAAACGGTTTCTAAGGCTTTCATCCATTCTGCAGTTTTTTCTTTGGAAAAAGCACCTTCATAGTAAGCATCAATTGCTTCACGATAAGTTTTAGTTACCGTTGCGACATATTCTGGTGCACGGCCACGTCCTTCGATTTTCAAAACCTTAATTCCAGAATCGATAACCTGATCTAAGAAATCCAATGTACATAAATCTTTTGGTGACATCATATATTCGTTATCCAATTCGATTTCAAAACCTGTTTCCTGATCGATAACGGTATATTTTTTTCGGCAGTTTTGTTTGCATGCGCCACGATTTGCAGATGAATTATGCGAATGCAAGCTCAAATAACATTTTCCTGAAACCGCCATACACAAAGCTCCATGGCCAAAAATTTCGATTTCGACTAGATTTCCATTCGGTCCTTTTATCTGCTCTTTCTCAATTTGATCTGTGATGTTTTTTACTTGACGCAAACTCAATTCTCGGCTTAAAACCATTGTATCTGCAAATAAACTGTAGAATTTAATGCTTTCAATATTCGTCACATTCAGCTGAGTTGAAATATGAACTTCCATTCCAATCGATCTTGCCATAGCTATTACAGCTTGGTCAGAAGCTATTACAGCTGTAATATTGGCCTCTTTAGCTTTCGTCAATAATGTTTTTACAACCGATAAATCGTGATCGTAAATAATGGTATTTAAAGTCAAATAGCTTCTAACTTTTTTGGCTTCACATCGATTGGCGATTTCTTTTAAATCGTCAATTGTAAAATTTACCGTTGAACGCGCACGCATATTAAGCTGTTCAACTCCAAAATATACTGAATCACAGCCATTATCTAAAGCAGCCTGAAGCGACTCAAAATCTCCAGCTGGAGCCATGAGTTCAATTGTATTGTTAATTGTCATTTTCGATCTATTATTCAAATGACAAAATTAATGTGGGTATAGATTAGATTTCTATGATATATATCATAGTCTATATTTTAAAAATTATCCGCAGTATATTATTAAAAAAGCCCACGATTGAAAACGTGGGCTTTGTTCTATATTATCAAAATTTAACTTAAATACCGCAGCACTCCTATTAAACTCAATCTAAAATCTTGTATACTTTATCAGACAATCTAATTCTGAAAGGAACCTCAAAAGTAACCCTATCACCAACTTTAGCAGTTTGAGTTTCTGCGCCATTAACAATGATTTTGTCTAAAATCAATTCTTGATCTCCAGTTGTTGGGCCAGAAATAAGGATTCTATCACCACTGTTTAATTCGTGATTTTCTACAGTAAATTGTCCAACTTGAGCTTTTACGTAATAGTGTTCTGCTTTCCCAAGAAGTACTTTTTTTACTTTTATTTTCTGACGGATATCTGCTGGCTTTTGCGCTGTAGCCAAAGCAGTTTCTGGCAATTCCCCTGAATGTTTGAATTTCAAGTTTTCAGATTTTCCTTTTCTGAATACTTTGTTTCCAACTTGTTTTCCAGTTCTTAAACGAACTTGATCAACTAAAGGCATGTGTATAATATCCAAGCATTCTGTAGAACAGCAGTTTTCCATTGCCGCTTTACATTCATCACATTGAATAAATAATAAATGACAACCATCGTTTTCGCAATTCGTGTGGTTATCGCAAGGTTTACCGCATTGATGGCATTGCGAAATAATATCATCTGTAATTCTTTCACCTAGACGATTATCAAATACAAAGTTTTTACCAATGAACTTACTTTCTAAACCTTCTTCTTTCAATTGTTTAGCGTAATTAATAATTCCGCCTTCTAACTGATACACATTTTTGAAACCTTGATGTTTAAAGTAAGCACTTGCTTTTTCGCAACGAATACCTCCAGTACAATACATTACCAGATTTTTATCTTCTTTATGGTCTTGTAGCTGTTCGTTAATGATTGGCAAACTCTCTCTAAATGTTTCAACATCTGGGGTGATTGCGTTTTTAAAATGTCCTACTTCACTTTCGTAATGATTTCTAAAATCAACCACAATCGTGTTTGGATCGTCAAGGATTTCGTTGAATTCTTTGGCTTTCAAGTGAACGCCTATATTGGTTACATCAAAAGTATCATCGTTTAAACCGTCGGCAACGATTTTGTGACGAACTTTAATCGTTAATTTTAAAAACGAATGATCATCGTGTTCTACAGCTTCATTCAATCGAATGCCTTTCATGAAGTCATATACTTCAAGAGTTGTTCTAAAAGCCTCCAAATTTTCAGCAGGAATACTCATTTGAGCATTTATTCCTTCGCTGGCAACATAAATTCGGCCTAATGCATCAAGGGCATTCCAGGCTAGGAATAAGTCGTTACGAAATTTTTGTGGATCTTGAATTTTGGCATACGCATAGAAAGACAACGTTAGTCGTTGTTTACCTGCATCATCGATCATGATGGCTCTTTCTTCTGCGCTCAAAGTGTTATACAGTTGCATGCTATAAACAGTTTTAAGTTAAGAATATATGTATTTTTAGATTTTTCTTTAAATCTGCGGCAAATTTAGGGTTTATTTTGAGATTAAAAACGATCCTACCCTAATTATCTGATTATTTTAACATCAAAAAAGAATTCTATCGCCTTCATCCTTTACTTTTTACTTACTATTGTCTTGTATAGCATGTTGCACTAAATCGTCTACAGAAACAGAACGACTGATATGCCCAAACAGAATTTCAAAATTTTCTGCCCGAAGGCTGTCGCGAACGTCAGAGCGGGCTTCGGCAATTTTTAGAGTAATATTTCTTTTTTGTAAATCGATAAAAAGGCTTTTTAAAAAACGTGCCCCAGCAATATCAATGCGAGGTGAAGAATTAAGGTCTAATATTACTGTTTTTAGAGCATCCTGTTCGCTATAGATTTTTTCCAAGATTCGTTCTTTAATATATTCTGCATTGAAATAAAATATGGAAGATTCGACCCTAACAATCAATATGTTTTCCATTATCTCATTGTCAGGATGTCTTTTCAAATCGGTATAAATTCTTGTTCCTGGAATTCTTCCTAAAAAAGCTACATGAGGTTTTGAAGCAGCTTTTAATAAAAGCAACAAGGTTACGAGTGTTGCAAGCAAAACTCCCGCGAGAATTCCCCAGATTAATA
The DNA here is from genome assembly GCF_027111275.1 of Flavobacterium luteolum. NCBI lineage: Bacteria > Pseudomonadati > Bacteroidota > Flavobacteriia > Flavobacteriales > Flavobacteriaceae > Flavobacterium > Flavobacterium luteolum. Next base: position 1,978,620 of record NZ_CP114286.1, read on the forward strand.
CTCCGGCAAGCGCAACCATAACTACAGCAAATTCTTGCTTGTTTATTTTATAAAGATGTCTCATTTCTTTCCAATCAAAAAGACCTCTAATGGCAACTAAAACTATCGCTGCCAGAATTACAGTTGGCAGATTCTGAAGATATCCCGTCAAAAACAAAAGACAGCATGCAATTGCGGCTGAAGCAAATAAAAGTGACAACGGTGTTTTGGCGCCTGCAACATCGTTTACAGCAGATTGAGACAAACCGCCTGCAACAGGATAACCGTGTCCGAATGAAACGGCAGCATTAGCAACTCCAAGTGCCAAAAGTTCCTGACGCGGATCGATAACATATCCATTTTTTTGTGCTAATGTCCGGCCAGCAGAAACGCTTTCGATATAAGACAATAAAAAACAAGCCATCGCAAGTGGCAAAACTCCCTCTACATCTCGAATCCGCAGAGAAGGCAGATGAAATTCAGGAAGACCAGTCGGAATAATTCCAACTGTATTGAATTCGGCATATTGTAATGATGTAGCCGAAATAAGAATAATAGATAAAATGACAATTACTATTGCAACTGGAAACTGCGGTGCTATTTTTTCTCCTATAATTAATATAAGAATAGCAATTATTCCAAAAATAAAAACAGCTGTATTCATGTCTGGAATTTGATGAACGAGAATAACAATTCGTTCCATGAAATTATCCCCGCCACCTTTAACTCCAAATAATTTCGGCAATTGTGTCAAACCGATAGTGATCGCCGCGCCTGCTTTGAATCCAACCAGAACGGTTTCACTAATAAAATTAATAATTCCACTTAACCTCAGCAAATAGGCAACAATGGCCATTCCAGCAAATACTAATGCCGTAAGCGAGGCAATTTCAGACCAACGGTGTACATCGCCATTTGCCATACCAGCTATAGTTGTACCGACTAATAAAGAAATTGCAGATGTCGGCCCAATTGCAAGCTGTTTGCTGGATCCTAACAAAGCATAAAATATGCCACCAATGAGGTATCCGTAAATTCCATATTGAGGAGGCAAACCTGCAAGAGTTGCATAGGCAAGAGAAACAGGAATTCCGTAAGCGGCAAGAGTTACTCCTGCAATGAAATCTCTTTTGAAATTCTGTTTTTCATAATTTTTAATCCAATCTATTGAGGGTAAAAGCTTAGAAATCATATTAAAAAAGATTAAGATAGTACTAATTCACAATTATAAATGAATGTTTATAGCTGCAAAAGGTTACTCTTTCTCTTCTAACAATGCTTTCTTAACCTCATTGAGTTCTGCAATTTTCTCTGGACTTACTTTAGGATATTCCAAATCCATTTCGTCTAAAGCATGAATAATTGCAGAAGCAATCGCAATTCGAGCATAAGACTTATCATCGGCAGGAATTACATACCAAGGCGATTTTTTGGTCGATGTGTTTTTAATTAATTCCTCATACGCATGCATATAATCATCCCAATAGCCTCGTTCTTTGGCATCGGCTGCACTGAATTTCCAGTTTTTATCAGGATTATCAACTCTTTCAATAAATCTTCTCTTTTGTTCTTCTTTAGAAACATTTAGAAAAAACTTAATGACCACTGTTCCGTTTCTGTTCAGATATTTTTCAAAGTTTCGAATGTCTTCAAAACGATTATCCCAAATGTCTTTGGTAATCAATTTCTCAGGAAGTTTTTGCGCTCTCAATATTTGTTCATGAACACGAACCACCAAGACTTCTTCATAGTAAGAACGATTAAAAATTCCAATTCTTCCTCTTTCTGGAAGGTGTTTTTGACAACGCCATAAATAATCATGGTCTAATTCTTCTGAGCTTGGTCCTTTAAAAGAAGAAACCTGACAGCCCTGCGGATTTATTCCTGACATTACATGCTTTATAGCACCATCTTTTCCAGCGGCATCCATAGCTTGAAAAATAATAAGAACAGACCACTTATCTTGCGCATACAAAATGTCCTGCATGGCAGCTAGAGCCTTAACTCCCATTTTTAATGTTTTTCGAACCGAGATATTGTCATTTTCTATAGCATAAGAAGTCGGTTTACCTTTTAATGTGAAGCTCTTATCGTCTCCAACACAATATTGCTCAGAAAATTTTTTTGCCCGATGTAATAATTCCTTTTTAGTTAATTTTTTTAAATCATTATCATCTCTTTCCTCTTTTTTGTGTTTTTTCTTGTTATTTTTTGACATGATTATAAAAGTTTTTGAATTATTATTACTAGTCTTTTGAATAATTTATTCTTACAAAAATGCAGTTTATCGGCAGTAAATGGCATTTCATCCTAATTTGTATTTATCAATTGAAATACAGACAGATAAAATTTTAACTAAAATTAACAAAATTCGCACAATATTTAATCACCTAACCAAAAAAACGCTAACTTAGCTATTGCACTTTATTGGTTTTTAGTTAGTTGTATTTAATGAATTTTACCTAAAAGAATTTAACAATGAACAAAATCTATTCCTCCGCAGTCTTACTATGTCTTTTAATGATTTCTTGCAAAAAAGAAACACCTCCAGCACCCAAACCACTAGAAATTTCAGTCACAACGGTTTTACAGCAAGATGTAAAATTAGAATCTGAATACACGGGGCAGACTTTTGGTCAATCTGATATACAAATTAACCCGCGAGTTGATGGTATAATTGAAAGTATGAACTTCAAAGAAGGAAGTTTTGTCAAGAAAGGACAGGTGCTTTATACAATTGACCCTTTACCATATAGAGCGAAACTTAACGAAGCACAGGGAGTTGCCGCAGAATCGCAGGCACGATTATCTAAAACCAAATCAGATTTGGATATGATTACTCCGTTGGCAAAAATGAATGCTGTCAGCCAAAGAGAATTGGTTTCGGCAAAAGCGGCATACAATGCTTCATTAGCACAGATTAAAGCATCTGACGCTTCGGTTCAAAATGCTAAAATCGAATTGGGTTACTGTCAAATTTTAGCACCAATTTCAGGATTAATTGGTTTGTCTAAAGTGAGAGTAGGCGATTATGTACAGCCTGGGCCTTTATCAGTTCTAAATACAATTTCTGATCTTGGCGATGTGAGAGTTCGATTTACAATAAGCGAACAGGAATTTTTGCGTCTTTTTAGAGAATTCAACAAACCAAATTCTCCTTTAAAAGGCTCTGGAGCAAGTGTTACCATAAAACTATCTGACGGTTCCACTTATCCGCATAACGGAAAAGTAAGTTTTGCCGACAGACAAATTGATCCTTCTACAGGAGCTATCACTTTTGAAGCCGCTTTTCCTAATCCAGATAAATTATTACGTCCTGGCCAATATGTAAAACTTGCTTTGCTTACTGATATTCGCAAAGAAGCAATCGTAATTCCGCAGCGCGCAGTTATTGAAATTCAAGGAATTTATCAAGTATATGTTGTAGGTAATGACAATAAAGTGCAAATGCAAATTGTAAAACCAGGCCCTATCGTTAAAAACGGTTATATTATTGAAGATGGATTAAAACCTGGCGACAAGATAGCCATGGGCGGTACTTCTTTATTGAAGAATGGAAGTGTCATTACCCCGAAAATCGTTCAATGGCAATTGGGCGATCCAGAAACTATAGTTGCAAAGTAATCTAAATCACATACTATTATGGGAGAATTTTTCGTCCGAAGACCAATTGTTGCCATTGTTATTAGTATTATTATTGTGATACTTGGATTACTGGCATTACAAAAAACACCTATCTCGCAATATCCGGATATTAATCCGCCAGTTGTAAAAATTACCACTTCTTTTACTGGAGCAAATGCGCTGAATGTTGAACAAGCAGTTGCAACTCCAATTGAGCAAAAGGTAAACGGTGTTGAAAACATGTTGTACATGAAATCGATCAACACTTCTGATGGTGCTTGTACTATCGAGGTAACTTTTGACGTAGGAACCAATCTGGACAACGCTAATATGCTAACGCAAAACAGACAAAACCAGTCTGCTCCCTTTATGCCATCAAGTGTAAAACAACAGGGTGTTGTGGTAAAAAAATCGCTTTCGTTTCCGATGATGTTATTTACCATTACATCTACCAATCCGAAATACGATGCTAAATTTTTAAATAACTATGCAAGTATCAATGTTGTTGACCAGCTGGCTCGTATCAAAGGAGTTGGAGAGGTTGCTCTTTTTGGAGGTAGTGATTACTCAATGCGTATTTGGCTAAAAGCTGACATGATGAGTAAACTCGGCGTAACAGTTGAAGATGTAAAAAATGCGCTAAACGCACAAAACATGATCAGTCCGGGAGGAAAATTTGGAGCTGAACCAGCACCTCCTAATACTGAATTTACATATGGTGTAACACTTCAAGACCGCTTGGTAACCGAAAAAGAATTTGGAAACATCGTAGTTCGAAGCAAAGAAGATGGAGCACAAGTTTTACTTGCCGATATTGCCCGAATCGAATTAGGAACCGAAAATTATAGCTCAACAGCTAGAAGAAACAGTTCTCCAAGTGCCGTTATTGCTATGTACCAAATGCCAGGAAGTAATGCTCTCGAGGTGGCAGAAATTGCAAAAGCCACCATGAAACAATTGTCTGAAAGATTTCCACAAGACATCGAATACCAAGAATCTTTAGATACAACACTTGCCATTACTGCAGGGGTTGATGATATTGTTCACACTCTTTTTGAGGCTATTATATTGGTTATTATAGTAGTGTTTATATTCCTGCAAAACTGGCGCGCTACTTTAATTCCGTTAATTACCGTTCCTGTTTCTCTTATTGGTACCATTGCCGTTTTCCCAATGTTAGGATTTTCGATTAATACCCTTTCGCTTTTAGGACTAGTACTGGCAATTGGTATCGTTGTCGATGATGCAATTGTGGTTGTAGAAGCCGTAATACATCATATCGAGCATGGAAAAACTCCTAAAGAGGCAACTGTTCAAGCAATGAAAGAGGTTTCGGGACCAGTAATAGCGATTGCATTAATTCTATGTGCCGTTTTTATTCCAGTAGCTATGACACCTGGAATTACGGGACGTTTTTACCAGCAATTTGCCATCACCATTGCCGTCTCGGTCGCCTTTTCTGCATTTAGCGCCTTGTCTTTAAGTCCCGCGCTTTGTGCCATGCTATTAAAACCTACAAAACCTATTGATCAGCAAAAAGGATGGCTTGCTAAATTCTTTACTTGGTTTAATAAGGTTTTCGAAAATGTTACAGGAAAATATATTGGTGGAGCAACATTTTTTGCCAAAAAAGCAATGCGTATTGTTGTTTTACTAGCTGTTATTCTTGTTTCAATTGTGCTTTTAGGCAAAAAGATTCCAGTAGGATTCATTCCAGAAGAAGATCAAGGATATGTTTTAGTAAATATTGCATTGCCTCCTGCATCATCATTACAGCGTACCGATGAAATATCGAAAAAAGTAGATAGTTTCCTTAAAGAAGAAAAATCTATTCTGTCTTATACCACGATAAACGGATTTAGTATGCTTACAAACTCTTATCAGCCAAATAACGCTTTTATTTTTATTTCCCTAAAACCTTGGGAAGACAGAGCAGAAACGGCTAAACAGTTTGTAGACCGATTCAATAAAAAACTGGCCACTCAAATTACAACTGCGACTTGTTTTTCATTTGGACCGCCAGCAATTCAAGGTCTGGGTGCATCAGCCGGATTTAGTTTGATGCTCCAAGACCGAGGAGGAAATACACCTCAATATTTAGCAGAACAAACACAAAAATTTATTGCTGCCGCACAGCAGCGTCCTGAAATAAAACGAATTTATACCACTTTTAATGCTGGTACACCACAAATTAAATTGGATATCGACAATGATAAAGCCATGAAATTAGGAATACCAGTTTCTAAAGTTACCGAAGCGCTCGGTGCCTTTTTGGGAGGAAGTTATGTGAATGATTTTAACCGATTTGGTCGTCAATATAAAGTTTATGTACAGGGAGAAGCTGTCAATCGTGTAAAACCAGAAGATCTAAACCTGATTTATGTAAAAAATAATAAAGGAGATATGCTTCCGGTTTCGACATTGGTTACGGCGACTAAAGTATCTGGTCCCGATTTTACGAATCGTTTAAACTTATTTAGATCTGCAGAAATTGGAGGAAGTCCGAATGATGGTTATAGTAGTTCACAAGCTCTGACTGCATTAGAAGAAGTCGCCAAAGAGACCTTACCTGCAGACATGAGTTTCGATTACATCAACTTATCGTATCAGGAAAAGCATTCACCAGGTGGATCTTCTGTATTTATTATGGCCTTGGTTTTTGTATTCTTAATCCTAGCCGCACAATACGAAAGCTGGAAGCTGCCATTTAGTGTACTTCTTGGAGCGCCTTTTGCCGTATTTGGAGCCTTTTTAGGACTTCTTTTGGCAAGATTTGGAAGTGATGCTTATGTCAACAACGTTTTTGCACAAATCGGACTCGTTTTACTTATCGGATTAGTGGCAAAAAATGCCATTCTTATTGTTGAGTTTGCCAAAGAAGAATACGAAAGAGGGAAACCGCTTTACGAATCGGCAATGTATGCAGCAAGACTTCGTTTTCGCCCGATTCTGATGACTGCTTTTGCCTTTATTCTTGGAGTTGTGCCGTTATTAACCGCTACAGGTGCTGGTTCTCAAGCTCGTATTGTAATGGGAATGGCCGTATTTAGCGGAATGTTAATCGCTACAGTTCTCGGTGTATTAATTGTACCAGGTCTATTTGTTATGATTGAAAGAATTGGACATAAGAAAGAGGAAACAATCGTAGAAGGAGAAAACAATGTAGAATCAAATACTACAGACCATGAGTAAGAAATATAAAATAATCGTTATTGTATTGGTTGTTTCCTTACTTCCAGTGGGATGTATGGTCGGACCAAAATATAAAAAACCTGAGCAGTTAAAATCAGATTCTTATAAAAACGAAAGAAATTTAGACAGTCTCGCTTCGGTAACCAACTTAAAATGGTTTGATTTGTTTAATGATGATGTTTTAAAAGGTCTTATTCAAAAAGGCCTTGAGAATAATTATGATTTAAAAATTGCGGTTTCGAGAATTGAACAGTTTCGTGCTGAATTAGGTTATTCCAAAGCCGATTTATTTCCGGCTTTTCAATATGGAGCTACTATAAACAGCAATAAGAAATACATTACTCCATCGACCGCCGGTGCAAGTATGTCTTGGGAACTAGATTTCTGGGGAAAATTTCGCCATGAAAACAATGCTGTCAAAGATGAACTTCTCGCTACAGAAGAAGCTCGTAAAGTAATATTGTCTGATATTGTTGCCAATATTGCAATAGCGTACTTTCAGATGCGAAATTTTGATGATCAGCTGGAAATAACCAAGCATACTCTTGAAACAAGAGAAAAGTACTATCAAATCATAAGTGAGAGATTTGAAAAAGGATACATCTCAGAAGTTGATAAAGTACAGATTGAACAGCAGGTTGCGATTGCTGAAGCAGCAATTCCTAACATTGAAAGACAAATAACCTATCAAGAAAATGCGATTGCGTTGCTTACAGGTCAGCTACCTACTGAAATTCCAAGAGGAAAAAGCAATACCGAGTTACAGATAGTCAGCAAAATTCCATTATCAATTCCGTCTGCCTTATTAGAAAACAGACCCGATGTAAAAGCGGCCGAATTAAGATATGCAGCAGCAAACGAAAGAATTGGCGTAGCACAGGCAATGCGTTTTCCGTCTATCAATCTAGCTGCAATTGCCGGATTTGCCAGTGCCGATTTGAGTAATCTTTTTCTAGGAAGCTCTTATATGCAAAATGCTTCTGGCGGAATTGCAGGACCAATATTTGCATTCGGAAAAAACAAAAGAAGAGTTGAAATAAACAGACAACAAGCAGAACAGTTCAAATTTCTTTATCAACAAAAATATATTGATGCTGTTTCTGAAGTAGAACAATCTATACAAAACGTTAGAACTTATCAAGAAGAATGGAAAGCCCGCAACAGACAAGTTCAAGCGGCTTTGATAAACTTTAAACTATCTCACGAAAGATATGACAGCGGTTATGTTTCTTACTTGGAAGTTTTAGATGTAGAAACCAACCTTTTCAATGCACAGTTAAGTCTAGCACAATTATCTGAAAGACAATTAAGTTCAATGGTTGAATTGTACAAAGCGCTTGGTGGAGGGTGGAATCTTTAAGAAAAGGTTCTGAGTTGCTAAGATTCTAAGGTACTAAGGTTTCAAAAATTGTATAAACAACAAAAAGCACTATTTTCATAGTGCTTTTTGTATTTATGCTTTGTGCTTGTGTTACTTTGTCCCAAAACTTAGAACCTCAGCAACTCAGAACCTTAGTCCCTTAAATTAGCAGAACTCGTTAAACGCATCCTGTAAATTCTCAGCAATTAATTCAGCTGGGCGTCCTTCAATGTGATGACGCTCTAACATGTGAACCAATTCTCCGTTTTTAAACAAAGCCATAGATGGCGAAGATGGAGGAAATGGGAACATGTGTTGTCTTGCAGCATCAACAGCTTCTTTGTCTACACCTGCAAAAACAGTAATTAAATGATCTGGTTTTTTAGCATTATCCAAACTCATTTTTGCTCCCGGACGTGCATTTCTTGCAGCGCACCCGCAAACAGAGTTTACAACTACTAAAGTGGTACCTTCAGCTTTGATAGCATTTTCAACAGCTTCAGCACTATGTAAATCTTGAAAACCTGCAGCTGTTAATTCAGCTTCCATTGGTTTTACCATGTCTAGTGGATACATATTTTTTGTCTTTTAAATTGTACTTTTTGAACTGCAAAGTTACAAAGTTTACTCGCAACTAGTTACTTTGAAGTATAAAGTTTTGTTATAGTTCGATTGATTTAGTCGAAAGTTCGAAAGTCATAAACAGGAAAGCCTCAATTCAGTCTGCTTTTATGTGAAAATCGCCCGTAACAAAGCCTTTATAAAAGGCAATTTTGGGCATTTCATAATCACTCGAAAATCTTCAATGAGATTAGTCTCTTCATCTAAAAACTTAAAAATCAATTTTGGATTTCCCTTTTTAAATAATGAAGAAAAAATAGAACTTCCCAATTCGTTATGTCGATACAGAATATCCAAAAGCAATAAATCATAAAACCAAAATTTAGATTTTTTATGAAACAATTTCATATTGAGCGAAGTCGCGGTATCATTCTGAATAAAACCTACCAAATCTGAGGATTTTTTATCTGAGTTTTTAAAAGTATAACCTGTACTTGCTTTTGTCCAGCCGCCTGCAGTCCCAATATTCAAGACTCTTTTGGTGTTTCTTTCCCAAAATGGATAACATGTCATGGGAATGCTTCCCTCTTCTTTTTCAAGAATTTGATATTGGCTTACACCGAGTTTCTTCAAATAGATTTGAATCTCGTTTTCATATTCCTCTTTTGGAAGAAGCTTTTCTGAAAACAGCGTATATTCTACCAAAGCTTCCGTTTTTGAAGTCGGCAGCACATACATAAATCTTGTATTTTCTTTTTGTTCAACCGAAAAATCCATGAAAGTTACTTCTTCAGGATTGAAAACTTCTTCTTGCGTCTTTACAAACCAACCCACAAAATGCTGTTGCAAAACGGGATATTTATTCTGTCCTTCGGCGAAAGCCTTAGTATAAATACTATTGAATAAATAATTGCAGGTAAATCTATTTTCTTCTGTTCCCACAAAAACATGAGTTTCCAATTCGTTTATGTCGGTTACTTTTTCGTTTAAAAACGTAATATTAGAATGATTTGAAATAGTTTCAAAAACGAAATTATAAAAATCTAATCCGTTGATTTTTTGGTATGAATAGGGTTTTAAATCCAGATCGCGTCTGAAATTCTCATTAGAAAAAAGAGCCGAATCCCATTTTTTTGAAATCACCGAATCCCAGATGCTTTCTTCTTTTTCCCAGAAACACCAAGTTCTGTCATTGGATTTCTTCAAATCCTGATCTAACAGTAAAATGGTTTTATCAGCGAATTTTCCAGACAAAATCATTTTATAAACCGTCATCAAAGATGCTAGTCCTGTTCCTGTAAAAATGTAATCGAAATGTGGGATTTGCGAAGAATTCATTCTCAAAAATAAGAAATTTTATTCTTTCCTTTTTTCTAAAAAAAACTTAAAAAGACCGCAATTTATTATTTCGTTTCGCCGTTTGTTTACAATATGATTTAATTCTATCTTTAGTAGTACAAAAAATAAAATTTCTGCCTTATGCATAAATTGATCCTTTTCATTAAAACTTATGAACCTGATTTTAAAACCGTTTATAAGCTTTTAGATTCTATAGATGAGTTTAATAAAGACAGCATTCCGGTAGTTATTTCTGTAAACGATGAGCATTTTGGTTTCTTAAAAAAGGACTGTCTTGAGAAATATAAAGTCTATCGAGATTCTGAAATCTGCAAAACAACAATTACCGAAGGATGGAGATACCAGCAAATCATAAAATGCAATGTTTACAAGCTTAATATCTGCGAAAATTATGTTGCTATAGATTCTGATGCTGTTTTTATAAAGGACTTTTACATTTCCGATTTTATGTATGACGAAAATACGCCATACACTATCATGCAAGAATCTAAAGATTTACTTGAAATGACAGAAAGAATCGGTATGGATTCTGAAAATCTGTTTTTTAAAAGAGCTTTGAGAGATACTCGTCCGTTTTTTGGAAATAAAGGCAAAGAATGGGATTATGGTCCATCTCCCTATATCTGGAATTGCAAGGTTTGGGAACATTTTAATGAAGTGTTCTTAAAAGAAATAAATCTCACTTTTGATCAATTTTTTACCGAAATAGACAAAAAAAGCTATTCCCCAAGTGATTGTGTGATCTATGGAGAATATCTGCTAAAGACCAGATTAATAGACTTATTACCAATTGGTAGCCTTTTTAAAGTTTATCATTACAAAAAGCAATATGCAATCGAAAATAACCAGTTGAAACTTGAGCAATTGCGCAAAATTTATCTTGGGCTTATTCACCAAAGTAATTGGCGAAGAAAGAAAAAAAAGTGGTATCGATTTTTTTAATGAAAATACTATTCTACAAAAGAATTTCAGATGATAAAGGCAAGTAAAGTTTATTTGGTATTTCTAAACGGAAAATCTAATGCCGGCGGTGCAGAACGGATGGTTCATTATTTGGACGAATATCTCAAAAGCCGAAAGATTCTGACTGAAATAATAGATGAGGATCGTTTAAAAAACACTTTTATCGGAAAGCTATACTGGAAATTATTCAATAAAAGACATTTCGAAAAACGAAGAGCAAAATATATTGCACGATTTGCAACTGCTTTTCTTTGGCTTAATTATCGATCAAATAAATTAGTCATTAGCAATGGTGAACCCACAGCTTATTATCCAACCGATTACGTAATTTCTCATGGTTGTTATCATAAAATGGAATTAGACTACGGAAGAAAAGATCCTAGATTGAGTAGAGTGGCCAAATTGCAAATGATAGCCTGCAAAAATGCCAAGAAAATAATCGCTGTTGAAGACAATGTCAAAAAAGATCTAATACAATACTATGGAATTGATGAAAACAAAATAAATGTGGTGCCAAATTGTATTGATAAGACTAATTTTTATCCCATAAAAAAAACATCAACCAGTTTTAAAACAGTTGTATATATTGGCCGACTCGAATACGGAAAAGGCATTTCAGAATTACAGGAACTAGCAAGACTTGTTGAACAGCAAAACGATTGGAGACTTCTTATTGCAACAAACAATCCTTCAAATACAGAACTTTTTAAAAATTTAAATCATACCGAAATCTTAGTCGGATTAACCATAGACAATATCAACGAACTGGCTTATTCACGGGCAGATATTGTTTTCTATCCTTCGTATTCAGAAAGTTTTGGAATGGTGACCATTGAAACACTTGCTTGCGGAAAACCAATTGCAGGAAGTGCCGTCGGCATTCTTCCCAAATTAGTCAAAGACAAACAGCCTGGCGCTTATTTGCTTCCCAAAGAAATCGATGAGAATATTTTTCAATTTTTGGATCATTGCATTGAAGATTCAAAAAAAACAAGCCCAGAGGAGATTCATGAAATGACAATGAAAAAGTTTAGCGTTGAATCTTATTTTGAACAAATGGATAAGCAGTTTACTAATTAAACCAACTGATTATCAATACAAATATTTTTGATTTTAAAAATTGCTTATGAGAATTTTATATTTCTATCCCGAAAATCCGCTGCACAAGGCAAAAGGAAATAACGCAAGAGCCTTGTCATTATTAGAATATTTTAAATCAAGAAATATTACTGTTGATTTTGTTGGTGTTGAAACAGACCTATTTGCTAAAAATGAAATCAACAAACTCAAAGAAGAAAAACTAATTTCTAACGGTTATTTTCTTCCTGTTTTTATCAGAAAAAAAAATAAGCTGAAGTATTTCTTTCAGTACTCGCTTCCAAACAAAATCAAAGGAAAAATTGGTTTGTTTGATAATATCCGTTCCGGTCATATTCCTGCTTTTAATGAAGCCTTAAAAGAGAATGAATATGATGTTATTTTGATCTCCTATCTGTATTGGTCAAAGCTAATCAAGAATAATCCGTATCTGAAAAAGGCAAAGTTAATAATTGATACGCACGATTTCCTTACTTCACAATTTCAGAAAAAAAAGAAGTTCCAATTAGGTAAGTTTTTTGAAACAGAAATAAAACTTTTAAATTCTTATGATAAAATTTTAGTGATTTCTCCAGAAGAAAAATACCTTTTCTCTCAATTTATTAATAAAGAAATCGCTTTGATAACCCATAGCTTGCCACAAAAAAGTAATTTAAAAACAGAAAGTAAATACGACATTATCTATGTTGCCAGCGAAAACGAACACAACACCAAAGCCGCCAAATGGTTCTTTGATCATGTTTATCCTTTACTTTCAAAATCGCTAAAAATTGCTGTAATTGGAAAAATCACTAAATTCATAGATGATTACCCAAATGTGGAGAAAATTAGTTTTATTGAAAATCTTGATGATGCTTATGCTCAGTCTAAAATTGCAATATGTCCAATGCTAAGCGGTACGGGAATCAAAATCAAAGTAATCGAAGCTTTGTCTCTCGGGCTTCCGGTAGTGTGCAATGAAAGAGGCGTTGACGGATTAATAAATAAGTCTAATAATGGCTGTTTGGTTTCGAATGATCCGAATGAATTTGCGAATCAGATCAATACATTACTAACCGATGCCAATTTTTATACTAAAATCAGCTCTGAAGCCAATGCCTATTTTAGCGCTCATCATAGTCTTGATGCAACTTACAGCATATTAGACAATGTATTTGAATTACAGCGATTCTAATTTTAAAAACAATGCTTCTAAAGCATGATTTGAGAATGGTTCAAGACTTTCTGCAGAGTTTTGCTGCAATTCCAGCCAAAGCGATTTGTTTCCATATAAATTAAGTATCGCCGAAGCAAATTCCTCTTTAGCATCGTAAATCAAAGCATTTCTTTCTTGAACCAGCTTCATGCCTTCCGCACCAATTGATGTCGTAACAACTGGCAGATAATACTCAAAAGCCTGGCCTATTTTTCCTTTTACCCCAGCACCATATCGCAAAGGAGCAACCATCATTTTATTTGTATTAAATAGTGGTTTTATATCACATACATGGCCTTTAAAAATAAATCTAGAATCTTTAATGTTTTTAAGTTTCTCATTAAGATTGCCTATAATATTTACTTTTATAGTGTTATTTGTCTTCCAAACCAGCGGCATTATTTCGTGATATAAATAATTGACAGCGTCAACATTGGGTTCATGCTGCGAGCCTATAAAAAGCAAGTCTTCACGATCTTCAAAAGGCAAAAGTTGATCTTTACCAACTTTTAAATAATGGATATTAGAAAGTATCATCAATTTGCGTTCATCGATATACTTTGCCATAATTTCATTTTCGACATTAGAAATAGTCAATACCAAATCTACTTTTCTGGCAAGTCTTGTTTCGATCCAAAAAAACTTCAAATAGTTTTTTGTTAATGAAATTCGGCTGGGATTAATCTTAATTGCTCTTTTATACCGCAGAAAATGAATATCTACCATATCATAAAGTGACGTAGCGAGCGGAAAAATTTTGGATACTTTTTTTACATTCCGACCTAAAGCTTTTGCTCCATAATACCACACAAAATCAACTTTAGGAAGTGATGCTATAAAATCAAAATAGTTCGAATACTGATTGTTTTCTACAAAAACGACGGCGCCTAACTTACTGAAATAAGTTACATAACCATTATCTCGAAAGGTATCTTTTGAACAAATAATACAATTATAATCTTTGCTTTTAAAAAACAATATAATCTCTTTCAGTCTGTTAGAACCCGAATCATGTTCAGGAGCTGGCATATGAATATTGAAAAAAACAATAGTTTTATTTGATGGGTTGTAAGTATTATAATTTGGAATTGATTGATCGTGCTGGTTCCTAATTTCTTCTTTTCGTTTATAATAGCGCTTAATATTTTTAAATATCCCCATATTATCCCCTTATATAAGCTTAATTTTCTTTCTATTTTTAATAATGAAATGATCTGAATCTCAATAAATTCAACATCTTATTTCATTCTTAAAACTCTTTCCGTAATTTTTATATTGTATGAGAACATTATAAAAAGCTGTTAATTAACAAAGCAAAAAACATATTAAACTGATTATCAATATCTTTTTTAACTTGCAAAGCTTTACAACAATTTACAAATAAATTTTAAAAAATACCGCGCAAACAGCGTTATTTATTTCATTTTCAAAGAACTAATCCAAAACTACTATTTCACTTTCTCCAACAGAATTTTAAACTCTTTTGAGCTTAAATAAATATTATATTGGAAAATGATTTCGTTTTTCTCATTCAAAACACATAAAGTCGGATAGGCAATTTGATTATTGATAGTTCCAAGCTGCAATGCCAATTCATGTACTCCAACATTATTTCCTGAAGGTTTGTACTTAAAAATATGGTTGTTGAATGTAATATCTCGCTTTTCCTCTGCATTGAAATCAATAAAATAGAAATCGGAGTTTAATTTTTCGATTATTTCCTGATCTTTAAAAGTTGTGGATTTCATTCTCTGGCAAAATTGACACCAATCGGTATGAATGAAAACAATGGTTTTTCGTTTTTGAATTTGCTGTAAGCTGCCTATTTCTTCAAAAGTGCTGCTTTTTAATTGGCAGAACCCTGTTGAAGTTATTCCGAAGAGAATTAAGAGAAACAGCTTTTTCATTTTTTTGTTTTGTTTGCCACAGATTAAAAGGATTAGAAAGGATTTTTATTCGTTTGTCACCCAGAGCGATCCCGAGGCTTCGGGAGAAGGGCGCTCCAATTGGAACGGGGCTTCGACTTCGCTCAGCCTGACAAAAAGAATAATCCTTTTAATCTGTGTAATCTGTGGCTTATAAATTTACCTAAAAGTATATCGCAATCCCAAAAATCCGCGAATTGTTTGGTTCTGTCCATAAACATAAGTTGTGTCAAATGTCAAACCGTAGGGATTATCAGGCGTAACCAGAACTTTTCCTGTCGAATCGTATTGCACATTTTTGTCGAAAGGATCATTGGTTCTCGAAATCAAAAATGGATTATTCTGTTTCGGAGTAAAATTCAACAGATTCTTAATTCCTCCATAAACTTCAAAATCCTTCCAACCTGAAAAGGTAAACTGAATATTCTGAATACTATACCAAGGCGAATCTGGACTTCTTGGATCGGTTTCGCTCAACAAAGGCAATTTCATCGGACTATAAACATTTCCAGTATAATCCATCGACAAGTTCCAAGGCTGAATTTTATACGAAATGCTCCAAGTTCCGGTGAAATTCTCCGTCAAATAAGGTCTTTCAGAAATCCCGTTCTCAACGTTTTTATTGTCTAAAACCGTGGCTCCGATAATAAACTTTAATCCCGATGGAAAATTAAGATCGATATTCGTACTGATTCCTTGACTTAATGCGTAACCATCAATATTGTCGTAAATGATTTTGTTGGGATCTGTTTCGTAATCAGAAATAATCTTATTGCTAAATCTCGTGTAAAAAGCAGTCGTTTCAATTCCCATAAACGTTCCATTGCCAAAATTGATTTTCTGAATATAATTTAAATTCACATTTATAGACTGTTCGGGTTTCAAATCGTTTCTAATAATAACATCTCTAGAACCCGTTAAAGCCGCGTGATCTTCGGTAAATAAATTGACGACACGAAACCCAGTTCCTGCATTTAATCTAAAAATGGTGTTTTCGTTTGGCTTAAATCTGTAAGCAAATCTTGGTGTGAAAATAGATCCGTGAATCGAATTGTAATCGTAACGCATTCCCAGCAAAACCTGACTTTTTGGAGAAAAGGTAATTTCGTCTTGAACAAAAATTCCTGGAAGCCAAGTGTTTTCGGCTTCTTTTGTTGCAGTTGTGTTATCGTCGTAGTATGTGTATCGGCTTGCAATTCCTGCTAATAAATCGTTTCGACCAATTTTTTTATCCCAAGTCAGTTGTAAAAATCCAATTTTCTGATTGGCGATATAAGATGTTGTTCCATAACGGCTGTCCTGATAATGCACATTTCCAGAGAACGAAAGCATCAGTTTTTCTTCAAACGGCAATTGATAACTTCCAATTAATTCGGCTCTTTTGGTGTAAATGCTTTCACCGTAAATTTCGTCACCACCTCGGTATTTTTTCTCCCAACGAATATCTCCGCCCCAACGATCTTCATACATTCCACGTACAGCAATGGTAAAAAGGCGATTTTGATTTCGCTGAAAACTCCATTTATTAAAAATCGAAATACGTTCAGAAAGCGTTACATCGGTAAAATTATCTTTATCTTTATCGATTACTTGATCATAGTTGAAGTAATTAACACCAATAAGCGAAATGGCCTTTTTTCCCACATTAAATTTCATTCCCAAATCTAGATTACTTTCAAAATAAGAAGTCGTAAAATAATCGGCTGAAAAAACGGGTGCGTTAGTCGGATTTTTAGTGATGATATTAATTAATCCTCCAACCGCTTCACTTCCATAAAGAGACGAGGCTGGACCTTTTACAATTTCGATTCGTTCCACCAAAGAATTCGGAATTCCAGACAAGCCATAAACCGTAGAAAGACTGCTCACAATTGGCATTCCGTCAATCATCACCAAAGTATATGGACCTTCCAATCCGTTGATATGAATGTCTCCTGTGTTGCAAACGCCACAATTTAACTGTGGACGAACGCCATTTATGTTTTGAAGCGCATCGTAAATACTTGGTGTTGGATTTTTCTTGAAGAATGTTGGTGAATACACCTCAACAGGAACGGCACTTTCTAATCGTTTTACAGGTTTTAACGTTCCTGAAACCACCACTTCGTTCAATTCATTTTGATCTTCTTCTAATTCAAAATCAAGATTCAGATTTTCATTTTCTACAATTGTAATTCTTTGGGTTATGGGTTTAAATCCTGTTGAGGTTACGTTTATTTTATAAGTTCCGTTTGGGATATTTTCTAATTTATAAAATCCGAAAGAATCAGCTTGTGTTCTAAAGTTTGTATTTAATAAACGAATGGTAATTTCCTGATCAATAGGAAGTATACTTTCTACTTTTCCAGTGATATTTTGAGAGAAAACACTTTTTGTTGCAATTATTAATATTGTCAAAAATAAATATTTCATTATTATAAAATTAAATTTAGACAAAACTAAAAATTAAATTTGACAAATAATTATTCTTAAAACAAAAATTTTCAAACTGATTGAGTTCAATATGTTATGTTTTTTTAAACCACATAAGTTATATAAGATAATTTAAGTTTGTGCTGAAATGAACTTATATACTTATATGGTTGAACTACTCTTTATCTATTGACTAAAATCATCGTCAATAAGCTCTTTATTAATGACCGCGCCAGCGAACGAACCCGTAGAAACCGCAATGGCCACAGATCGCATTTGTGTTGTACAATCTCCGCTGGCAAAAACTCCAGCAATATTTGTTTTCTGCATCGCATCAACTTTTAATAAACCTTGTTCATTTATATCACAGCCTAAATCTTTTGGCAGCAAACAATGCTGTTCAAACGCTGGTCGCGAATAAATGGCTTTAACTTCAACTTTATTTCCATTCTTGAAAACGATATTCGAAACATATCCTTTACTATGTTCAAAAGAATCTATTTCTTCTTCAAAAATCTGAACACCATGATTTTTAAGAATTTGAGTTTGTTCTAAACTCAATTCCGATTTTCCGTTGGTACATAATCGTAAATCCTTAGTCCAGTTCGAAATCAATTTAGCAAATTCAAATCCCATTTCTCCATTGGCAATAATTGCTGTTTTTTCGTTTTTAACTTCATAACCATGACAATACGGACAATGTAAAACCGAAATTCCCCAACAAGCCGCAAAACTCTCAATTTCAGGAATCAGGTCTTTAACTCCAGTTGCAAACAATACTTTTCTCGAAGTAAAAACAGCTCCCGATTCGGTTGTAATTTCAAAACCGCTTTCTGTCTTAACTGCTTTTACAGCAAGTCCGTTAAAAAATTGAACCGTTTTATAAATGTCTACTTGCAATTTGGCTTTCGCCGAAATAACTGCTGGCTTCTCACCATCTTGTGTAATAAAATTATGAGAATGCGGTGTTTGTCTGTTGCAAGGCAAACCGCTGTCGATAACCAAAACCTGACGCAAGGAACGTCCTAGACTCATTGCGGCAGATAATCCGCTATAACTGCCACCAATAATAATCACTTCAAAATGCTTCTGTTCCATATTTCTCTCTTTAATGATTTTGTTTTTTATGTAATTTATAATTGATTAAATGCCCGATAATCATTCCGATTCCACCAAAATAGATCAGATCAAGATGAATTTCTAAAAAGAGTTCTGCCAAAATACTAATCCAAATCAGCGCCATTGAAACAACCAAAATGGACGATACCAAAAGAGCTGATTTTTTTATAATTTTGAGAATTGCAAATAAACCTATCGAAGCAAATAGTAAATCTATAATTGGGTTGTGACTCAAGCCTAAAGGGAGAATCGTTAAAAGAGGAAAAATCAAGCAATGCACCAGACAAATGGTTGCGCTCGAAATTCCTAAAATATCGTAAAAGGATGTGCTTATTTTCTTCATTATGTGTACTTTTGCTTAATGCAATTTTGTTGCAAATATATACAATTTTATCAATTGCAACATTGTTGCGTTTAAATTTTAATTTCGTAAAAAATGAAGACTACACGTAATACCGCAGCAAAGACAGCTGTTTTAGAGGTGTTTGAGAAATCTAAAACGGCTCTTTCACATACCGAAATTCAGAAACAATTAAATGATTTGTGCGATCGCGTTACCATTTACAGAATTTTGGACCGATTAATGAATGAAGATATTATTCATAAAATTTCCAATTTAGACGGAACGGTAAAGTATGCCAAATGCAATCATTCACATCAGCGCGTACATATTCACAACCATGCGCACTTTAGCTGCGAGAATTGTCATGAGATTACTTGTCTTGAGAATGTAAAACCAAGCTATATTATGCCTCATAACTATAAAGTAAACGAGATTAATTTTACTTTATCGGGATTGTGTCCGAATTGTTTAAATTCTAACATTTAACTTTTAGACTCGTCTAAAAATATTGTTTCGCGAATATAATTTTTCTCTATATTTGTGAAAACAATACTTTTACAATGACCAAATCTTTAGAAGAAGTCCACGAATCGGTTTCTACAGAAAATAAAAAAAAGGGTTTTAGAAAAATTTTAGCCTTCTTAGGTCCCGCTTATCTTGTAAGTGTCGGCTATATGGATCCGGGAAACTGGGCGACTGATATTGCCGGCGGAAGCCAATTCGGATACACTTTAGTCTGGGTTTTATTAATGAGTAACTTAATGGCTCTGCTATTGCAGAGTTTGAGCGCTCGCCTCGGAATTGTAACACAGCGTGACCTTGCGCAAGCCTCTCGAGAAACCTATTCCAAATACATCAACTATATTTTATATTTTCTTGCTGAAATTGCAATTGCGGCTTGTGATCTTGCCGAAGTTCTCGGAATGGCAATCGGAATTAACCTTCTTTTCGGAATTCCGTTACTCGAAGCAGTTCTCATTACCGTTTTAGACACCTTTTTACTACTTTTCTTGATCAATAAAGGAATTCGCAAGATGGAAGCCTTTATTATTGCTTTAGTTGCCATAATTGGCTTCTCTTTTATTTTTGAAATGATTTTTGCTGAGCCAGAAATGGGTAAAGTTTTAGCAGGACTTATTCCTTCGATTCCAAATTCAGCTGCTTTATATATTGCCATCGGAATTATTGGAGCAACTGTAATGCCTCACAATTTGTACTTGCATTCGTCTTTAGTTCAAACCAGAAAATTCGATAGAACGCCAGCAGGAATCAAACAGGCTTTAAAATACAATTTAATCGATTCTACAATTGCCTTAAACCTAGCTTTCTTTGTAAATGCTGCTATTCTGATTCTTGCAGCCGCGACTTTCCATAAAAACGGAATGTATGAAGTGGCCGAAATTCAAGACGCGCATCAATTTCTTGAACCGTTGTTAGGAACCAAATGGGCACCAGTTTTATTTGCTGTTGCCTTGATCGCTGCTGGACAAAGTTCGACCGTAACAGGGACTCTTGCAGGACAAATTGTAATGGAAGGTTATCTGCATTTCAGAATTCAGCCTTGGGTTCGAAGAATCATAACTCGTTTAATTGCTATTATTCCTGCCGTAATCGTAATTTTAATTTATGGCGAAAGCGTAACAGGAAAACTTTTAATTCTAAGTCAGGTTATTTTAAGCTTACAGCTCGGATTTGCCATTATTCCCCTTATACACTTTGTGAGCGATAAATCAAAAATGAATGGTTTTCATATTTCCAGAACCACTCAGGTCGTTTCTTGGATTATTGCGACGATCATTGTTTCTCTGAATGCGAAATTGGTTTATGACGAAATCACTTCTTGGTTAGCAAGTTCAAATCATCCAATGGTACTTTGGTTTACGGTAGTTCCACTAGCTTTCGGATTCGCAGCTTTATTGCTGTATATCGTCTTCAAACCATTTATCGCCAAATTCAAATCAAAAACAATAAATCATTCACCACACCATCTTAAATTGAAGTTTTCGCCAAGAAAAAGTCAGAGCATTCAAAACATCGCTATTTCTGTAGATTTCTCACATGCTGACGAAGCTGCATTAAACAAAGCCTTCGAATTGGGTGGCATTGACACCGAATATACGCTCATTCACATTGTAGAAACCGTTGGTGCTTTAATGTATGGCGTTAATATTCACGATCATGAAACTACAATCGACGAAAAATTATTATTAAAATATAAAGAAATGCTTTCCGAAAAAGGGTTCAAAATTAAAACCGAACTCGGATTTGGAAAACCAAACAGCGTAATTCCGAAAATTATAAACGAAGGAAGTTTTGATATTCTCGTTATGGGAACCCACGGCCACACTGGATTGAAAGATATTCTTTTCGGCACAACAGTAGATAAATTGAGACATAAAATTTCGATACCTTTGTTGATTGTTAAATAAAAGGTGCTGAGGTACTGAGTCGCTAAGGTTCTAAGGTTTCTCTCGAAAACTTCAAAACAAAACCTTAGGACCTCAGCCCCTTAGAACCTTAGAAGCTTAAAAAAAATGACCTTTTCAGAAGAAAACTACTTAAAATCGATCTATCACCTGACAGCCGCTTTGGAAACTGAAGTCAGCACCAATGCTATTGCAGAAATTATGGAAACGAAAGCTTCCTCTGTAACCGATATGCTAAAAAAACTGGCAGAGAAAGATTTGGTTAATTATAAAAAATACCAAGGGGTTTCTTTAACCGAAAACGGAAAACTGGCTGCCAAAATGATTGTTAGAAAACATCGTCTTTGGGAGGTTTTTTTGGTTGAAAAACTAAACTTTAGCTGGGATGAGGTTCACGATATTGCAGAACAGTTAGAGCACATTAAATCGGAACAATTGATTAATCGTCTAGATGATTTTCTCGGCAATCCGACCGAAGATCCTCACGGCGATCCAATTCCAGATGCAAATGGGCGAATCATTAAAATTGAGAAATACCTTTTATCTGAGCTTGAAGAGAATCAAGCAGGAGTTTGTGTTGGCGTAAAAGACACTTCTTCAGAGTTTTTGAAATATCTGGACAAACAGGGAATCGCTTTGGGATCAAAAATTGAATTGCTTTCTAAAGAATCTTTCGATCTATCGGTAAAAATTAAAGTGAATGATAGAGAATTATCGATTTCTAATAAAATTGCTTCTAATTTGTTTGTGAAGTTGGTTTAGTGTTTTATTACACAGAGATTCACAAAGAAGTTTCACATAGATACTCTAAGAGTTTTAATAAGATATCTTTTGTTAGGCTGAGCGAATTCGAAGTTTCGTAAAGAGGATTCACCAAACTAGGGCTTCGACTTCGCTCAGCCTGACAAATTAGTTATTATTAAACAATCCCCTTTTCAATCATTTCCAGCATAACTGGCGAAGCATTTTTAAAAGTTGGCGCTTGCTCAATAATACTTCCCGCGTTCTTTTTATTTACTTTAAACGTAACATCATCGTCAGTTGTAAACAAAAGCGCAGTTAAAAAAGGATTTTTGATGTGTGTGCCTAAAATTAATAAGGCTTCATCTAAAGTGTGAATGCTCTCTATTTCTTCTGTTTTATATCTAAAAGTAAGCGAAATTGAGAATGTATTATCTTCATTGAGAACCAATCGGAAATAAACATTTTTAAGCTCTGTATCGCCCATAGTTTTGGCCAAAGTCAGTTTTGCGAAAGTGCCGCTTTGGATGCTTTCTTTAACTCGTTCACAAAAAAGGGCAAATATTGGTTCGTACATTTTTTTTAAAGGTGCTAAGGTTCAAAGATGCTATCCCGATAGTTATCGGGACTAAGGTTTTAAAATCGTTGTCTATTATTTTAACCGCAAAGGTCGCTAAGATTTACGTAATCCCGATAGCTATCGGGAGCTAAGTTTTTAAATTTTCTTGCGAACTTTGCGGTTAAAAAAAAACTATTTTCCTGTAAATTCAGCTTTACGTTTTTCTAAAAATGCTGTAGTTCCTTCTTTAAAATCTTGTGTTCCGAAACATTTTCCGAAAGATTTTATTTCTACATCAAAACCGTTTTTACCATCTGCAAAATTAGCATTGATTGCTTTTATAGCTTTTCCGATAGCGAAAGGTGCATTTTTGATAATTTTCTGCGCAATCACGTTTGTAAATGACAGTAATTCTTCCTGAGGCACAACATGGTTTACTAAACCATACTCTTTTCCTTGTTCGGCAGTAATCATCGCTGCTGTCATGATCATTTCCATTGCGCGGCCTTTTCCAATTAATTGCGGTAAACGCTGCGTCCCTCCATAACCAGGAATTAATCCTAAAGTAACTTCTGGAAGTCCCATTTTTGCATTATCCGAAGCGATTCTGAAATGACAAGCCATTGCCAATTCTAATCCGCCTCCTAATGCAAATCCGTTTATTGCTGCAATAACTGGTTTTTTCAAACCTTCAATCATGTCAAATAGCAATTCCTGACCTTCAGCGGCCAATTGTGCGCCTTCGACAATAGTGTAATTAGCAAATTCTGAAATATCAGCTCCGGCAACAAATGCTTTTTCGCCACTTCCTGTTAAGATAATAACGCGGATATCATCATTTTTACCCAATAATTTAATCGCTTTACTCAGATCGCTAATAGTTTCTTTGTTTAAAGCGTTTAATTTTGCTGGTCTGTTTATAGTAACGGTTGCGATATTCCCTTCAATAGAAATTAAAAGATTTTCGTAGTTCATGATGCTTTATTTTATGAGTTGGTGATAGGGAGAGAAACCGTAAATGTGGTTCCTTTTCCGTAAGTTGACTCAAAGGTAATTGTTCCTTTGTAATTTTCGATAATGTTTTTGATAATTCCGAGTCCAAGTCCCATACCACTGGTTTTGGTAGTAAATTTTGGCTCGAAAATTCTTCCGATGTCTTGTTTCTGAATACCGATTCCGTTGTCTTTTACCGCAATTTCAACATTATTATCCTGTCTTTTTACAGTAACTACAATTGATTTATGAAACTGACTTTCTGGGATTGCCTGAGTCGCGTTTTTAACCAAATTGGTAATGACACGGATCAATTGTGTACGATCCATTTTAGAAATGATTTCTTCTTCTTCTTTTTCGAAAGAAATATAATCTTCGTTGAAAATATCTAAAGCCAGTTCGACAACCTCAACAACATTTAAAGTTTCATTTTGCTGTGCAGGCATCGAAGCAAAGTTGGAAAATGCCGAAGCCACAGCCGTCATGGTATCTATTTGCTGAATTAAAGTTTCGGAGTAATCATTCATTTTTTGTTTTACATCTGGAGCCGCAGGATCAAATTTTCTCTGGAAACTCTGAACCGTCAAACGCATCGGCGTAAGCGGATTTTTAATTTCGTGCGCAACTTGTTTCGCCATTTCGCGCCAAGCTTCTTCACGTTCGCTTTGTGCTAGCTTAATTGCACTCGTTTCGAGTTTATCCACCATTCCGTTATAAGCTTTGATCAGGAAGTTGACTTCTTTACTGTTAGCTTCTAACACAATTTTTTCGTTTTTCTGATCCAAATTGGTTTCTTCTAAACGATCTGAAATGGTTTTCAACGATTTTGTGATATAAGTCGAAAGGAAATATGCCAAAGCAAAAGCAACAATCAGCATAAAAGAATACACCTGACTCAGACGAATTAAGAAAGTATTCAACTCATTATCATAATAACCATCATCTTCTAAATATGGAAGATTCAAGATTCCGAGCGGTTTGAATTTTTCGTCTTTAATTAAACTGTATGAAGATCGGTTTTTGACTCCATCAATCGTTTTAATATCAACAAAACGCTTTTCGATAGAAGAACGAACCAGTTTAAGAATATATTCCGGAATGGGAGGTGCAATTTTATCAACCGCAAAAGATTCTTTGGATGATTTTAAAAGTTTTCCATCCAAACTGTAAATATTGATTTCGATTTTATGAATCTGCGCCAGCTCATGAATTTTATCTTTAAAAATTAAATCTAAATTCTGAGTTTTTAAAGGATAAGTCGTGGTCGCCAGAACGTAATTGATATGTTCTTTTACCGCATTTTCTTTTCGTTCTAAACGTTCCTGATGATATTCTTTGGCCTCAGTTTTAAACTGAATAATCGAAATCGAAGCCAATAAAAAAGATGCCACAACAATCAATACAATCATCGACAGGAAAATCCTGGTACGAAGGGAAAGCATTGACATTTTGAAGTTTAGCATCTTGTTTTTGTTTTGTTTGTTTCAGGTTTCAAGTTCCAGGTTATGTTGCGTTTGGCAACTTGAAACTTGAAACCTGAAACTAAAAAAACTATTTTCTCTCTCTAATTCTTTTATAAAAACGGAATCCCAGCATAATTAAAACCGAGAATAAAATAATCCCGATTACGCCGAAAATCCAGTTGATGGCACTTTTTAAAACTACTAAAAAGACAACAGCAAATAGAATAATGGTTGCGCCTTCATTCCACAAACGCATAAAATTATTGGAATATTTTACCTCATCTCTTTGTAATTGCTTAAAAATCTGATGACATTTTCCGTGATATAAATATAATAGGAAAACGAAACATAATTTTACGTGCATCCACGGCATTTTGATCCAAACGCTTCCTGCCTCTGTAAAAAACAGCATCCAAAAAGCAAAGATGCTTGCCAAAATCGCCGATGGCCATGTAATGATATACCACAAACGGTAGGCCATTATTTTGTATTGTGCTTGTAGAATTTCTTTTTCTGGCGAAGGTTTTTCGTTGGCTTCAATCTGATACACAAACAAACGCACAATATAAAATAGACCCGCAAACCAAGTAATCACGAAGATAAGATGCAGTGATTTTAGATAGTTATAGTATTCCATCATTTTTTAAAAGTCGATTTTTTAAAAAGATCAATCATATCTTTACCATAATTTTCATCTTCATACACTATTGAAGCGATAAAGATTTTGTCTCCAAATCCTTTCGAAAAAATTACTGCTGTAGCAACTGTTTTTCCATCTTCAGTAACTTCGATTTTAGATTTTCTAAATTCCAAACCTGAAATTTTTTCACTGCTTACCACGTAATCTCCCATTTTACCTTTTGGATAGACTTTTCCAATATCTTTTAAAAGAAGAAAATCTTTTAATCTCATCTTTAGATCGGCTCCACGAGCATCTCCGGTAGGATAGTTTTCGTAATTTGCAGAAAAGTAATTTGCTTCATCTCTTTTAAAAGCTACAATGGAGTTTTCTTTTTTAACCAAAGCTGTATCTCCTTTTACTTCTCCTTTTTCTTTTTGGATTACCTTTTCATAATCATCAGGAATTGTAATTTCCCAATTGAATGTTTTATCAAAAAAACGATTATTTTCAAAAGTGTTTTTCTTTTTGCATCCAATAATTGTTACTAAAGCAAAAAGTAAAATCGAAAAATATTTTAATTTATTCATTTATAAAAATTGAAATTATTTAGCCCAATCGTTAATCCAACCAGCAACTGTTTCGCACCATTCATCATCATCATTCAAGCAAGGAATTGCTAAAAACTCTTCTCCTCCATTTGCTTCAAAATCTTCTTTGGCACGCATTGCGATTTCCTCTAAAGTCTCTAAACAATCGGTAACGAAAGCTGGAGTTACAACCGCAATTTTCTTAATTCCTCTTGCTGGCATATTGTCAATTTCAACATCAGTATAAGGCTCAAGCCATTTGTCTCCTGCTAATCTCGATTGGAAAGTCACGCAATATTTGTCTTTTGGAATTCCCAATTGCTCAACCACCAAACGCGTTGTTTCGTAACAATGTGTTCTATAGCAGAATTCGGCTTCTGGAGTTCCAACTTCACAACACATTTCGTTGGTTACGAATTTTTTATGTGATTTTGTTTTATCTGTTTTACGAACGTGACGCTCTGGAATTCCATGATACGAAAACACCAACTGATCATAATCAAAATCACGTAAATGTTTTTTGATTGAATCTGCAACATTTTTGATGTAATCTGGTTTATTGAAAAACGCTGGAACATCTGAAAACTTCATGTGAGGGAATTTCTTCTTGCGGATTTCTTCTGCCAAAACCAAAATGGTCAAAGTAGAAGCCATTGCATATTGTGGATATAAAGGAAAAAGTAATACCTCTGTTACGCCCTGATCGCTTAATTCCTGCAAGCCTTTTTCGATTGTCATAGATCCGTAACGCATTGCAAGCGAAACTGGAATATTTGATAAAGGCTGTACTTTTTTGTGCATTCTTTCAGAAAGAACAATTAACGGCGAACCTTCTTTCCACCAGATTTTAGCGTAAGCATGAGCCGATTCTTCTGGTCTTTTTCTTAAAATAATACCGCGAACTAATAATGCTCTCAATAAATACGGAACGTCGATTACGTATTTATCCATTAAAAATTCGTCTAAATAGGGTTTTACATCTTTTGGTGTTGGACTGTCTGGTGATCCTAAGTTTATTAAAAGTGCGCCTTTCATTATGTATTTTTTGCTTTATGCTTTAAGCACTAGGCTTTAAGCTTTTTATTTGTTTTTAAAAATTTCGGCAAAAGTAAACGCTGTACTTTATTTGAAATATGATATTTATTACTTTTTCTTTATTATTGAATATTCAAAATTGATTAGCTAGTTCGTGAAATTTTTTCACACAGATTTTTGCAGATTAATTCGTGCATTCGTGGCTAACAAATTAAACATTCGCATTAATCGACATCAAATATTTTTTTGGTGTTGTTCCGAATTTCTTTTTAAATGCAGCTATAAAATGACTTCCCGTGCTATAGCCAATCTTCAGTCCTACTTCGTTTACATTATAAGAACCGCTGTCTAAAAGTTTTCTGGCGAAATCCATTTTATAATCGAATAAGAAACCATAAACCGTATCGCCATAAATCTGTTTGAAACCCATTTTGAGTTTTTTCAAATTCAAACCAATTTCATCTGCCAATTCTTGCAATCCTGGCGGTTCGGACATATTAGCGATTACAATTTCTTTTGCTTTTCTGATTTTTAGAACATTATCTTCATCAATCAAAAATGGACATTGTTCTGCATTTGGATCTTCTGTTCTATTGAAATATAAACTCAGCAATTCATATCCCTTTCCTTTATAATATAGATTTTTTATGGATGGATGAAGATTGTAATGAAACAACTGACTCAGAACAATCGCCATTGACGGACTGATATTCCCTTCGTTATAATACTTTTTATCCTTATTATCAGGACTTAGAAAAGTAATATAATCGGCTTCGGCAGAAAATAAGGCGTGAAATTTCTTGATGGAGACAATTACTGAAATCGCCCACGAGTTTGGAGCCAGCTCTAGATTTAGCGGCAATTCTTTCTGTGGATTGTATAAAAGCAACGATTTTTCCTCTTTCAATTCTAAAGCGTAATTGCCTTGATTGAATAAAAATTTTGCATTTCCTTTTATCCCGAAGTGAAACTGTATCAGGCCAGTACCTATTATTTCGTGCTGTGCATAAAAAGGTTCTGGACCATCATTTTGAAAACGGATCAGCGTAAAGTCGTCTTCAATTTTTATAACTTCTTGAGAACTCATAGCGATATTTTTTTGAAACGAAAATCAAAACAAACTCAAAATGTTATTTAGAACGACTCTAAACTAATCACTTCAAACGAGTTGATTTTGCTACAAAAGTAGTCCTTTTTACTCAAAAACACCTATTTAGGTTCAAAAAAACATACAGCGACATAAAAAGTACTTTTAGCGTTATTTTTATCGATGCTATAGTAATAATTTTGTTGCACTTTTATGAAAGTGAATTTATGGAAAACAATAACGTACCGAAACACCTTTATTTTTACTCAGTTGGTCTGAGTTATAAAAAAGCTGATGCTGAGGTTAGAGGTCAATTTAGTTTGGACGCCGTTGCGAAAACTCGCCTGCTAGAACAAGCTAAAAACGATGGAATAGAAAGTTTACTAGTTACTTCAACTTGCAACAGAACTGAAATCTACGGTTTTGCTGAACATCCATTTCAATTAATAAAACTTATTTGCGATAATAGTAACGGATCTGTAGATGCTTTCCAAAAAGTAGGTTTCGTTTACAAAAATCAAGAAGCAATTAATCATATGTTTCGCGTAGGAACTGGTTTAGACAGTCAGATCTTAGGCGATTTTGAAATTATATCTCAAATAAAAACCAGTTTTACACATTCAAAATCAATGGGATTAGCCAATGCTTTTATGGAAAGATTGGTAAATGCGGTAATTCAGGCGAGCAAAAGAATTAAAACGGAAACAGAAATCAGTTCTGGTGCTACTTCGGTTTCTTTTGCATCTGTACAATATATTTTGAAGAATGTTGAAGATATCAGCAACAAAAACATTTTACTTTTTGGAACTGGGAAAATTGGAAGAAATACGTGCGAGAATTTAGTAAAACATACTAAAAACGAGCATATCACTTTGATCAACAGAACTAAAGATAAAGCAGAGAAATTAGCAGGAAAGTTAAATCTGATTGTTAAAGATTATTCTGAATTACATTTAGAACTTCAAAAAGCCGATGTTGTAGTTGTTGCAACAGGGGCGCAAAACCCAACAGTTGACAAAGCCATCTTAAATCTTAAAAAACCTTTGTTGATTCTGGATTTATCGATTCCGAAAAACGTTCATGAAAACGTTGAGGAATTAGAAGGCGTAACTTTAATTCACATGGATTATCTGTCTCAATTGACAGATGAAACTTTGGAAAACAGAAAATTACACATTCCAGCTGCTGAAGCGATCATCGAAGAAATCAAAGAAGAATTTGTTACTTGGATGAAAGGAAGAAAATTTGCTCCGACAATTAATGCTTTAAAAGAGAAATTAAACGCTATAAAAGCTTCGGAACTAGATTTTCAAAGTAAAAAAATCGCCGATTTTAATGAAGAGCAAGCTGAAATCATCAGTAACCGAATCATCCAGAAAATCACTACTCATTTTGCCAATCATTTAAAAGACGACGATACCATGGTTGATGAAAGCATCGAATGGATCGAGAAAGTTTTCAAAATAAAAGCATCTTAAATAAAATTTAAACCATATAAGTTATATAAGTTCATTTAAAAACTGTGTTTTACTCAAACCACTTAAATTTCCTTATATAACTTATATGGTTCAAAAAACAAAACATGGCTGAAAAAACAATCAGAATTGGAACGCGCGATAGCGAATTAGCACTTTGGCAAGCACATACTGTCGAGAAAAAACTAAATGATTTAGGTTATAAAACTTCAATTGTTGCGGTTAAATCTCAAGGTGATATTATTCTGGACAAACCTCTTTATGAGTTAGGTATCACAGGAATTTTTACCAAAACGCTGGACATTGCTATGATCAATGGCGATATTGATATTGCGGTGCATTCTATGAAAGATGTTCCAACGGCTTTACCGAAAGGAATTGTTCAGGCAGCTGTTTTGCCAAGAGCTAATGTTTTGGATATTTTAGTTCATAAAGGAAATCCTGATTTTACAAATCCAAGTACCATTGCAACCGGAAGTCTTAGACGTCAGGCACAATGGTTTAACAAATACCCAAATCATACAGTAGTTGATTTACGTGGAAACGTAAATACGCGTATGCAGAAATTGCAGGACAATGATTGGGACGGAGCTGTTTTTGCAGCTGCAGGTTTAGAGCGAATCAACTTAAAACCTGAAAACTTCATCAATTTGGATTGGATGATTCCGGCGCCGGCTCAAGGAGCAATGCTTGTTGTGGCAATGGAAAATGACAACTATACTTTGGATGCGCTTTCTCAGTTAAATGATATTGAAACTGAAATTTGTACGCATATCGAACGTCAGTTTTTAAGAACACTCGAAGGAGGGTGTACTGCCCCGATTGGAGCTTTGGTAACGTATAACGAAGATCAAGATACGTTGCATTTTCAAGGCGTTTTGCTTTCTATTGATGGAAAACAAAAGCTGGAAATTGACAAAACGGTTGACATTTCAGAATGGAAAAAACTAGGTTTCAACTCTGCGCAAGAGATTTTGAATAATGGAGGAACGGAATTAATGCAGAAAATCAAAGAATCTCTGAAGAAATAATGGCAAAATCAGTTCAAATACTATCTACTAAAATATTATCTCCACTTCATAAACAAGAGTTGATGAAATATGGCGTCGAATTAATCGAAGCCGATTTTATTAAAACCGAAAACAAGGCTTTCGAATTAAAAGACCTTAACGAGAGTCTGATTTTTACAAGTCAAAATGCTGTTCATAGCGTTTTATCTGACCCAAAATCAGAGGAACTAAAAAAGAAAAACGTGTACTGTGTTGGTCTTAAAACCAAAACTTTATTGACAGATAACGGATTCAATGTTATTGCTTACACTGGTTATGCTTCTGATTTAGCTGAAATTATCACTTTGATTTATGGCAATGAAAGCTATACTTTTTTCAGCGGAAACTTGAGAAGAGATACTTTACCGGAAGCTTTAAAAGAAGCTGGAATTAAATTCAATGAAATTCAGGTTTACGAAACTACGCTGCAACCTCAGAAAATAAAAGCAAATCCAGAAGCGATTTTGTTTTTTAGTCCATCTGGAGTTAAAAGTTATTTGAAGGATAATACCATTAATAAACAAATCTGCTTTTGCATCGGTGATACGACCGCAGAAGCTTTAAGTAAAATCACGAAAAACATTATTATTGCAGATCAGCCAACAATCGAGGATGTGATCGAAGATGTAATTCACGAATACAAATAAAAAACTTTGCAACTTTGTCACTTTGCGACTTTGCACCTAAAATAAAAAAACAATGTTAAAAAACGACCTATTTTTAAGAGCATTAAAAGGAGAAACAGTTCAACGTCCGCCAGTATGGATGATGCGTCAGGCTGGAAGATATTTACCTGAATTTAGAGAACTTCGTGATAAATATGATTTTTTTACGCGTTGCGAAACTCCAGAATTAGCTGCTGAAATTACAGTTCAGCCAATTCGCCGAATTGCTCCAGATGCTGCGATTTTATTTTCGGATATTTTGGTAGTGCCGCGTGCAATGGGAATTCACGTAGAATTGAAAGACAATTTGGGACCAATAATTCCAAATCCGATTCGTTCTTTGGCAGATGTTCATAAAGTTTATGTCCCAGATGTAAATGAAACTTTAGGTTACGTTTTTGATGCTGTGAAATTGACTAAGGAAATGCTGAACGACGAAGTGCCATTAATTGGTTTCGCGGGTTCTCCTTGGACAATTTTCTGTTATGCTGTTGAAGGAAAAGGTTCTAAAAGTTTTGATACTGCAAAAGGATTCTGTTTTTCAAATCCAGCTGCAGCACACACTTTATTGCAAAAAATTACCGATACGACTATTTTATATTTAAAAGAAAAAGTAAAATCTGGAGTAAATGCTGTTCAGATTTTTGATTCTTGGGGAGGAATGCTTTCTCCTGTTGACTATCAGGAATTTTCTTGGAAATACATCAACCAAATTGTTGACGCTTTAGCAGATATTACTCCAGTTATTGTTTTCGGAAAAGGATGTTGGTTTGCTCTTGGCGAAATGGGTAAAAGTAAAGCTTCTGCATTAGGAGTTGACTGGACTTGTTCGGCTAGAAATGCGCGTTATTTGTCTGGTGGAAACATTACTTTACAAGGGAATTTTGATCCGTCAAGATTGCTTTCTCCAATTCCGACAATCAAAAAAATGGTTCACGAAATGATCGACGAATTCGGAAAAGATAAATATATTGTAAATTTAGGTCACGGAATTTTACCAAATATACCTGTAGACCATGCAAAAGCGTTTATTGACGCGGTTAAGGAATACGGGAATTAATAAGTTGATAGTTTATGGTTGATAGTTGTTGGATATAAATACTATCAACCATAAACCAACAACCATCAACTCAAAAATATGCTTGCAAACCTAAACCTCAACAGAAACTCACCGTTTTCATTTATCGAATACGGATTTCAGGCGTACTACGCCTATGTGTTTTTGATGGTTTGGATGCATCCAGAATTACATCCAGTTAGCGTTATAAATGATTTGGCTGTTTTGATGGCTTTTGAGTTTATAATGGTTCATTCAGGAGTTTTTATGGCGGTCATGCCAAAAAAATGGTCGCTTTTTGTGTTTTTCCCGCTCTACGGATTATTTGCCTACTCTTTTAATGAATCAGTAGTTAATACTAACATTCTTTATATTTATCTGCTTACGGTTTTAAACAGAATGAGATTTGCCTTTTCAAATGTAGCGCCAGAAGTCAGAGTATATCAAATGGGAAAATCTGCAGCAAAAGCGGTTTTCTACTTTTTCCTAATCCTAGCGGTTTGCATTGGAAATTCTATAGTACCTCCATTCGGATTGACAAATGAGTTTTTAGAAAAATCACATTATTTCCAAACCGTTAAATCAAGCGGGTTATTTATAGAAAAGCCTTATGTGCCTATCTGTATGGGATTTATTTATTATGCTTTGCCTGTTTTATATTTTATTTATCGAATACTAAAAAACTTTGGTAAAAAAGATTCTTTTCAAAATGAAAAACTAGTTTTTAGCCGAACAACTGTCAAATCGAATAAATTCTAAATTATGTTGAATAAAGGTTTACGAGACGAAGAATCTATTAGAATAGAGAATACTCTACGAACTTTGCATGCATTAATTTTTGTTCCAAAGTTTTGGAATGCTGAAGATACAACTCTTATTGATGAACAATTGAAAAGTTTTGGCTTAAGCCTACAAAGAACAATTGAAATTCCAGAAGAGGAATTAATTCTGCTTTTACAACGATGCCATTTAGACTGGAATCAGCAAGAACAATTTGCTGATATTTTAATGGGCCTTTCTGCAGAGAAACAATTTGACTTTCTAGGAAAAGCCCTCGCAATATATCAATATATCCAACAAGAAAGCAAGGTTTTTTCTTTTGGAATAAATACCAAAATCGCATCTTTAAAAAACAATCACATATGAGTTTTATAGATTGGAAAACAGATCGAATTGAAAACGTTCTTCCTGAGGAGTTTTACAAACTAATCGACAAGAATAAAAATCATATTGGAAAAACATTTCCTGTAACACTAGCTAATTCTGACTCACCAGAAAAAGCAGAAAATTTTATCTCAGTTAATAAAAACAAGGAAAGAAATAGCGAAGGATATTATTTCTTTGCCCGAGACATCAAAACAAATAACCTAATTGGTTATTTATGTGTAAAAACTATCGATTATCGGATTTCTAAATGTGAGTTAGGTTATTTTATTGATGAGGATTTTCAAGGAAAAGGAATTACATCCAAAATGGTTTCAGACGTGCTTGAATTTTGTTTTGATGAATTAAAAATGAATAAAGTTTTCATTTGTACATCAGAAGTAAATTTAGCAAGTCAGCGAATCGCTCTAAAACATAATTTTAAACAAGAAGGAATTTTAAGAGATGAGTTTAGAAATGGTGACGGCACTTTGCAAAACACCGTTTATTTCGGACTTCTTAAATCAGAATATATAAAATCATGAAAGACAAATTTTACGCATATATACAAAACTTACAAGACCAGATTTGCGCTGGATTAGAAACTGTTGACGGAACTGCAAAATTTCGTGAGGACTTATGGAAACGTCCAGAAGGCGGTGGCGGAAGAACTCGCGTCATTGAAAACGGAGCAGTTTTCGAAAAAGGTGGTGTAAACATTTCGGCCGTTCACGGAAAACTTCCTGAAACAATGCAGAAAATGTTTGGTGTTGGCGAAGCAGATTTCTTTGCTTGCGGATTAAGTTTAGTACTGCATCCAAAAAACCCTATGGTTCCTACCGTGCACGCTAATTGGCGATACTTCGAAATGTATGACGAATCTGGAAAAGTAATTGAGCAATGGTTTGGCGGCGGACAGGATTTAACGCCTTATTATTTGTTTGAGGAAGATGCAATTCACTTTCATCAAACATGCAAAACTGCTTGCGACAAACACAATCCAGAGTTTTATCCAAAATATAAAAAACAATGCGATTCGTATTTCTGGAACGCACACCGAAATGAAGCTCGAGGACTTGGCGGTTTGTTCTTTGATTATTGCAAAGCAAATGAGCAAATGTCAATGGAAAACTGGTACAATTTCGTAACCGAAGTGGGAAATAGTTTCCTTGAAGCTTATGTTCCAATTGTAGAAAGAAGAAAAAACCTTTCTTATACTCCAGAGCAAAGAACCTGGCAAGAAATCCGTCGTGGCCGTTATGTTGAATTTAATTTGGTTCATGACAAAGGCACTTTGTTCGGTCTAAAAACCAACGGAAGAATCGAAAGTATTTTAATGAGTTTGCCTCCGCATGTGCAATGGGTTTACGATCATCATCCAGAAGCAGGTAGTGAAGAAGAAAAATTGATTCATGTATTGGCAAATCCGCGTGAGTGGATTTCGTAGTCTAAAAATTTATTTAATTTGATAATTATATGTCGCCCCTCTGGGGCTTCTTTTTTTGTTGTCGATTCAATTTCTATAAATATTTTGCTCCGCTGGAGCATTTTTTTGTTCAACTATTCCCAGAGGGACGGAATATTTATAGAACCCAAATAATAGCTCAACGAACAAGCTTCGGAGAAGCAAAATATTTATAGAACAATTTGCATCCCCAGTATCAAGCTCCAGAGGAGCGACATATTTATTTAATACCGAAAAAAAAAGAATACTTATCCTACAAATTAAAATTATTAATTAGCTTTACTGATTATAAATTTTACTTAAAAACATGGCTAATACCTATTCTCAATTATACATTCAAATCGTTTTTGCCGTAAAAGGAAGACAGAACCTGATTTCTAAAAATTGGAAAGATGAAATCTATAAATACATTATAGGAATTATTGTCAATCAGAAACAAAAATTGATTGCAATATACGGAATGCCAGATCATATTCATATCTTAGTTGGGATAAAACCAAATGTTTCAATATCAGATTTGGTACGAGACATTAAATCAAGTTCATCCAAATTCATAAATGAACAGAAATGGATTAATGGAAAATTTGAATGGCAAACAGGTTTTGGTGCTTTTTCGTACGGTCATTCACAATTAACATCTGTAATAAAGTATATTGAAAACCAAGAACAACATCATAAAACCAAAACGTTCAAAGAAGAATATATCGCATTTCTAAAATTATTCAATATTGATTTTAAAAATGAATATCTGTTTAATGATGTTTAATTTATGTCGCTCTGCTGGAGCTTCAAATGCTATTCGATTATTATAATTGCTATAAATATTTTGCTTCTCCGAAGCATTTTTAAATACCACATGATCTTGAAACTGATTTACGCCACATTCTTTATCAGCATTTTTGGGTGTTTTGCCCAAAACGATTCCCTGCAAAATCCGTATTTTAAATCATATAATGATAAAATTACTGCTAGTGTTTATTATTTAGATACTTCTAATAGTTTTCAGATTGCTTCTGGTCAGGATTCCAAAACATATGTAAATCTAATTCCGAATCGAAGAGAACAAATCGGTTTTACATTAAACTATAAAATCATTGATATCACAATTGGTTTTGCTCCCAAATTTCTAAGTCAAAATAAGGGAGATTCTCATTCCAAAAATTTTAATTTTAACACCCGTTTTTATTTAAAAAAATGGATGCAGTCGTTCACTTTTATCAATCAAAAAGGATTTTATATTAGTGATGACAACATTACAGCTCAACTGCCCAATATGCGAACAACAAAAATTGGCGGTTCGACAGCTTATGTTTTTAATGATAAATTCTCTTTTAAAACATTGGTAAGCCAAAACGAATGGCAGACCAAAAGTTCTGGAAGTTTTATTCCGACTTTCTCTTTTTATTACACCAATTTAGATTTAAATACTCCCGATTCGTCACCTGGCGATATTTATGTTTTAACGCTTGCGCCCTCCTATTTTTACAATTTCGTAATTAGTGATCGCGTCTTAATTGGCGCTGGACTCGCTTTGGGTGCCGGAATTAATATTATTGATGGAGACACCTCAGCTTTGTATCAAGTAGATTTCAATTTGAAATTGGCTTATAACAAAGACCGTTTTTTTGGTTTTGCCAGTCTTAACACAATTGGTTTTGCGCAAGATGACAAAGTCGATCCGCGATTGAATGACAATATTTCTACTCTAAAACTCTCTGTTGGGTATCGATTTGATCCTCCTAAAAAAGTAAAAGAAGTCTACGATAAGGTCAATGAAAAAATAGGTCTTTGATAAATCTTAATCTCAAATAAACAGCCAAAAGGATAAAAATGCTTAAATTACAGAGATTTATGAAAAATTAAAATTCATTATTATGGGAAATAAAAACACAGAACAATTAAATCTCATGCATTCTGGAAAAGGATTTATTGCGGCATTAGATCAAAGCGGTGGAAGTACTCCTAAAGCACTTTTACAATATGGAGTGGCAGAAAACCAATATACAAACGATGAAGAAATGTACACTCTTGTACATGAAATGAGAACTAGAATTATTAAAAGTCCAGCGTTTGACAGTCAATATATTCTCGGTGCAATTTTGTTTGAAAACACAATGGATCGTAAAATCGACGGACAGTGGACAGCAGATTATTTATGGGAGAAAAAACATATTATTCCTTTTTTAAAAGTAGATAAAGGTCTGGCAGAAACTGCAAATGGCGTACAACTAATGAAACCCATTTCTGGCTTAAACGAATTGCTAGATCGGGCTGTAGAACGCAATATCTTTGGAACTAAAATGCGTTCTGTAATAAAAGAAGCCAATCCCGAAGGAATACGAGATGTTGTTGCCCAGCAATTTGAAATAGGAAAACAAATTTTTAGTAAAGGTTTAATTCCAATTATAGAACCTGAAGTTGATATTTACAGTCCTGATAAAGAAAAATCGGAAGAGATTCTAAAACAAGAAATCCAAAAACAGCTTAATGCATTGGATAAAGAGATAAAAGTAATGCTGAAACTTTCAATTCCGACCGTAAACGATTTTTACAAAGATCTTATTTCAGACGCACATGTGGTTCGTGTTGTAGCGCTTTCTGGTGGCTATTCACGCGAAGAAGCAAATCAAAAACTCTCTCAAAATCATGGATTGATTGCCAGTTTTTCTAGAGCATTGTCTGAAGGATTAACTGCAGATCAGTCTGATCAAGATTTTAATGCTGAATTAAAAGAAACCATCAAAGGTATTTATCAGGCTTCAATTACTTAGAAAACATAAAAAAATCCCTGAAACAATATTGCTTCAGGGGTTTTTCTTTTTTCGATTATTTAGAAGTCATTTCTTCGGCTAAATCTAATGTCTGCAAAATAATGTTTTTATCAGACTTAAAAGAGTTTAGTTTAAAAACGAATTTCAATTTATTGTCGATTAGCTTTTTAGGAGATTCTATAGAAATATCTGAAAACTGAGATGAAATTTTAGTCATTCGATCCAACTCTGAATCTTTTGCTTTCTTACCAAATGTTCTCACGGTTTTTGAAAGATCTAATTTTCCAGAAATATAGTTTTTACTCAAATCTTTCTTCGTGTCTTTTGCAAAAGATCCTTTTCCAGAACTAAAATAATCTTTTGTGTTAGCAACAATAACTACATCTTTGTCTTTTGCAATAAAAATATCACCATAATCTTGTGTACCCGCAATAATATATGAATTTCCGTTTGGGACCAATACTTTTTTGCGAACACCCAATTGCAATAATTTATCTCCAAATGTTGGATGCGTAGAAGTAAAAATCACAGAAAACAACGGAATTTCTTTTTTCACTTTTTCTTCTGTTATTTTTTCTTCATAATTCTCATCATACTCGTACTTTTTAGTCATAACCTCAACTTCTTTCGTATCGTATAAAAAAGCACTTAAATCGCCATCAAAAAGCTTTGCTGTGGCCTCTTCGTCAACAATTGTAGAAATCAGATCTGTAATTAGCGTAATATCTTCTTTAGCAAATTTTGGATTTTGAAATATTTCCGACATCAATGACGGAAAGTTTTCAAGTGCCGCTTTTGTATTAGCGTGATATGAAATATATCCTAAAGGTTTTTCCGCAGGAAAATAATTAAAGATATTTCTGTTGATTTTTCTATCGCTAATTTTGCTTACAATAGCAGCAATCTCTGGAGCATATTCAACTACTTCTTCAATTCGAGAATTATCATTATCAAAATAAAAATCCAGATTGATGCCTTTTACAAAATTCCCAAAGTTCTTCTGCATCGGCAAGTATTTATCATAACCTCCAAATAGTGCTAAGGGATAATTGTATAATGAATAAAAACTAGACATCAATCCGCTGTAATTTACCCAAGTCGAAATATCTGCCGAAGCATTTATTTTTGAAAAACTTGGTGCAGTAAAATCATTCTCAAATAAACCTTTTATAATTTGGCTTTGCTGCTCGGCTAGTTTTTTATCAAACTCTGCTTGCTCTGCCGTATATTCTTCATACGGATTTCCATCGTACAAATAGTCTTGGTCTGTTGTTTCTACTGATCCTGCTGGCACATTAGCGATCATCGGTTCATCTTGCATTACAGAAGGTTCTCCAATTTTTGGCGGATTCGGCGCTTCTTCTACTCCGTATACTTTCGATGTATCTACAATTACCGTTTCTTCGTACGGCTCTGAAATTCCTATTGAATCGTTTAAAACAGGAGGTCCATCTGGAGAAGCATAAAATTTATTAGGAAGTCTTTTTGTCAATTCAAATATGACCAAATAATGATCATTCCATACAAATGATCTTTTTAAACCGCTTGGTGTAAAAACAGCATATTTTCCCAATTCTTCAATTGCACTATTATTTCCGTTTGCACCTTGTTTTTCAATCAGATATTGTCTAACCGCTTCTTTGTTTTTTATCGGAATGGTAACTTGATAAAACGGAACGCTATCTAAGAAATTCCCATGAACCGTAATCTTTTGGTCCAATTGAATAATCGAAGTATATTGGCGAAGATCAAAATCAGGTTTTTTACTAGTGTATCTTGTAATAATTGAGTGGTTCAGCACTTCGTTTATGTTTACTTTCTTCGAAAGCTGATTTCCGTTAAACTGAACAAAATAATCGTATTTGTCTGGACTCGTTTGTCCAAAAGTAAAATAGGCGGCAAATAGAAAAACAAGAGTGTAAAAGTACTTCATAAAATCAAGGCGTTAATTGGATTATATTATTCATCAAGGTCGTTTTCTTAAATACACTGTACATACTTTGTTTTAAAAAAACCGTTTTTTTATTTTTTGAAATTTGACTGTTTGCATTATCTACAGCCACAATATCTTTATCGAAAGTATAAATAGAAATAATGCTGGCTTCTTCCAGATCTTTCTTTTTCTTCGGGTCATTTACCACTTTTTCTGGAATTGGATAAGAAGCAATTCTTTCAAAAGTTTTGCCTCTTCCGCTAAAATGAATCTGATCGCGCTGATTGTTTATCGTATTCACAACCGCGTTTAACGCTTTTAAATTGGCATAATTAAGTTTGATAATGAAAACGTAATTTTGAAAATCTGTTTTTGTAATAACATTTGAAATTCCATCAATCTTCAACGCTTTTTCTTTAAAGTTATTGAGTTTAGCGGTGATTTCCTGTTCGTTCGGAATTTTCACACCATCAACTTCTTCTAGCCAAATAGCGGACTTGGCCTTAAACCAAGATTTCGAAAAATCAATCATTAGCGTGTATTCACCACTTTGATCGTCGTGATGTTTGATTCTTTCAGTAATCTCAAAACAGCTCGTTAAGAGCAGACAGCAAAATAAAGCGAGAATTTTCTTCATTTTACAAATTTAGATGGAATATTCTGAAAAACCATGCTTTGGTTCAAACAATAAAAAAATCTAAATTTTTAGATAATATTAACGGATTCTGAGGTAAGCTAAACGCCTTATTCTGTTCCTTTTTCTTTAACTTTGCGCCACTCATTAAAAGTGAGATAAACTTCAAAAAAAATAAAAACAACTGCAGTTTTAGAATAAGGATTTATCAATCTGTTTTCATAATTCAGGTTAAAATCTGAAATCTAAAATCTAAAATCTAAATTTATATGTTCCCATTACAAAGAGGCAGAAGATT
The DNA here is from genome assembly GCF_027111275.1 of Flavobacterium luteolum. NCBI lineage: Bacteria > Pseudomonadati > Bacteroidota > Flavobacteriia > Flavobacteriales > Flavobacteriaceae > Flavobacterium > Flavobacterium luteolum. The sequence continues at coordinate 2,019,753 of NZ_CP114286.1, forward strand.
AAGAGTAAATGAATCAATTCGTTCTTTAGTTCGTGAAACCAGTTTAAGTCCATCGGATTTTATGTTTCCAATGTTTATTGCTGAAGGAGAAAATGTAAAAGTCGAAATTCCGTCAATGCCAGGAATTTACAGAAGATCAATAGATTTAACAGTTGAAGAAGTAAAAGAACTTTATGATTTAGGGATTCGCGCCGTTAACATTTATGTAAAAGTTAGCGAAAACCTAAAAGACAATACTGGAAAAGAAGCTTGGAATGCTAACGGATTAATGCAACAAGCAATTCGTGCCATAAAAACAGCTTGTCCAGAAATGATCGTTATGCCAGATGTGGCTTTGGACCCGTATTCTATTTATGGTCATGACGGAATCATAACAAATGGTGATGTAGAAAATGACAGTACGGTTGATGCTTTGGTAAAAATGGCCGTTTCGCACGCAGAAGCTGGTGCCGATTTTGTTGCGCCAAGTGATATGATGGATGGACGCGTTTTACGCCTTCGCGAAGGCTTGGATGCGGCAGGGTTTCAGAATGTTGGAATCATGAGTTATTCTGCTAAATATGCTTCAGCTTTTTATGGCCCGTTTAGAGATGCTTTAGATTCGGCTCCTAGAGAAGCTGATGTTGTGGTTCCAAAAGACAAAAAAACATATCAAATGGATTATGCCAATCGTATCGAAGCGATCAAAGAAGCTTTATCAGATGTAGAAGAAGGTGCAGATATGGTTATGGTAAAACCAGGAATTGCTTATTTGGATATTGTTCGCGAAATAAAAAACACAGTACATGTTCCTGTAACCGTTTATCAGGTTTCTGGAGAATATGCTATGATTAAAGCGGCATCTGAAAGAGGTTGGCTGGATCACGATAAAATTATGATGGAACAGTTAATGTGCATCAAACGTTCGGGTGCCAATCTTATTTCGACATACTTCGCAAAAGAAGCTGCAATTTTATTAAACAAATAAAATGATTGTCGATAAACAAAATGCTTCTCATTATTTATGGGGAGATAATTGCGACAGCTGGATTTTGGCAGATACTGAAGGTTTATCTATTAAACAAGAAAGCATGCCAAGCGGAACCAAAGAAAAATTGCATTTTCATAATCATGCACAGCAATTCTTTTTTATTCTAAAAGGCACTGCAACTTTTTATCATGACGAAAAAACTGAAATTGTAAATTCAAATCAAGGTTTATTGATTGAGGCAAAAACGCAGCATTATATTGCCAATGAAAGCCAAGAACAATTGGATTTTTTAGTGATATCACAGCCATCAACAAATAACGACCGAATTACAATTGAATAAAATCTAAAAACATGAAAAAGATATTATTTCTTTCTGCAGTTTTAGCATTTGCTTCTTGCAAAAAAGAAACTTCTGAACCAACAAACACAGCAACCGAATCTGTTTCTGAAGGAGAATCGGCGAAAGCCAAAAGTCCAGAAGAACTAGGAAAACAGCTTTTTGAAGGAACTGGAAATTGTTTTGCTTGCCATCAGCCCGATCAAAAAGTGGTTGGACCAAGCATCAAAGAAATTGCTAAAATCTATAAAGATAAAAATGGCAATATCGTTACTTTCTTAAAAGGAAATGCAGAACCCATTGTTGATCCAAGTCAGTTTGAGGTTATGAAAACCAATTTTGCAATTACGCAGTCAATGTCTGATGAAGAATTAAAAGCAATTGAAGCTTACATCTACAGTAATTTGAAATAAAGCAAAAGGAATTCTCTTCTGAAAGCTCCTTTTGTTGCGAGCTTCGAAGAAGCGAAATATGTATAGCAAAAAAATATTCTCAATATAAAGCTCCAGCGGAGCGACATGTACTAGATTATAAAAAAATATGTCGCTCCGCTGGAGCTTTTCTCATTTTCTTATTGAAATTCTATAGATATTTTACCCCGCTGGGGTATTTGCTGTAGTTTTTATAAAAATTCATTACAATAAAAAAAGCTGTCCTTTTGAGACAGCCCTTTTTGATATAATATCATTCGATTACCAGATTTTAACTCGTTTTTCTGGTTCAACATACATCTTATCACCTTTCTTAATATCAAATGCTTTGTAGAAAGCATCAACGTTTTGAATTGGCACATAAGCTCTGTACATTCCAGGAGAGTGCGGATCTGTTTTTACTTGATTTTTGATTGCTTCATCTCTAGATTTTGTTCTCCAAACAGTAGCCCAAGAAATAAAGAATCTTTGTTCAGGAGTAAATCCGTCGATTAAACCTGGATTTCCGTGTTGCTTTAAATACAATTGCAGACCGTCAAATGCAGCATTAATTCCGCCTAAATCTCCAATATTTTCACCCAGTGTAAAATGACCATCAACATGAACTCCTGGCAATGGCTCAAGAGCGCTGTATTGATTTGCTAAATCATTTCCTAGAGTTGTAAATTGTTTCAAATCATCTTCTGTCCACCAATCCACTAAATTCCCTTCAGCATTGTAACGTGCTCCAGAATCATCAAAACCGTGAGAAATCTCGTGTCCGATTACGGCACCAATTCCACCATAATTAACTGCTTCATCAGCTTGATAATTATAGAAAGGTGGTTGAAGGATTGCAGCTGGGAATACAATTTCGTTATAAGATGGGTTATAATAAGCATTTACTGTTTGCGGAGACATGTGCCATTCTGTTTTGTCAACAGGTTTAGACAATTTGTCTACGCTTTTCTTGAATCTCCATAATGCTAGACTTTTAGTATTTTCAAAATAGCTTCCGCCTTCTGCAATGCTTTTAATTTCTAAAGCCGAGTAATCTTTCCATTTATCAGGATATCCTACTTTAATAGTTATTTTGTTTAGCTTTTCGATTGCTTTTGCCTTAGTGTCTTTAGACATCCAAGTTAAATTGTTAATACGATTTTGATAAGCCGTAATAACATTATGAATCATATCTACAGCTTTTGCTTTAGCCTCAGCTGGAAAAACTTTTTCTACATAAAGTTTTCCAAGAGCTTCACCAACATTTCCGTTAACCACATTAAGCGCTCTTTCTTCAGCAGGAAGCTGTTTTATTGCACCTCTTAATGTTTTGCTGTAAAAGTCAAAATTAGCATTATCAATTTCGGTTGTCAGCTTACTTGCAGCGCTGTTAATCAAATCCCATTTTAGGTATTCTTTCCATTGTGCCACTTTATTTTCCTTGAAAACAGTTTCTAAAGCAGTCATATATTTAGGCTCAGAAACAATTACAGACTGTAAATTAGTAATTCCTAAACCAGCAAAATATTCGTTCCATTTGATAGCTGGAGTTAATTTTTGAAGTTCAGCAATCGTCATTGGGTTGTATTGCAAACGGCTGTCTCTTCTTTCAACTCTGTTTAATCTTGGCTTTGATAATTCTGTTTCAAGAGCCAAAACCTCAGCTGCACTTTGTTTTGCTTTTTCTGGAGATTCTCCAATAAACTGAAGCATTCTTGCAACGTGCAATTCATATTTCGCACGTTTCTCTTTAGAATCTTTGTCATCAGAAGTGTAATAATCTTTATCCGAAAGTCCTAATTGGCTTGGGCTCAGATTTACAGAATTTTTAGAACTGTCTTTATCATCAGCTCCAATGTAAATTCCGAAAAAGCCTGCGTTTCCTTCTTTTTCCATTTCAACCAAATATTTCTGAACATCAGCAACGCTTTTAATTGCGTCGATTTTTTTCAGATATGGCTTCAAAGGTTCGATTCCTTTCTTGTTTCTTCCGATAGAATCCAAATAAGTATTAAATAAATTAACCGCTTTTCCCTGATCTGTATTAGACTTGTACTTTGGATTTTTTGAAGCTTCTTTTAAAACTTCCATCACATCCTTGTCAGTTCTTTTAATTAATTCATTAAAACTTCCCCAAGTAGTTCGGTCACTCGGAATTTCTGTTTTATCCAGCCAAGCTCCGTTTACATATTTGAAAAAATCCTGACTTGGGCTGATTTTCGTATCCATATAAGATACATTAATACCTGGCTCTTTTGGCGCTGTTTGAGCTTGAGCTGCAGTTATTGCAAACATTGCAGATATCACACCAAACACAGGTTTAGCAAATTGTTTTTTCATAAAAAATTATAGTTTAAGGGAAAATACAAACATATTGTTATTATTTCAAAAATTGTGTTAAAATTCTAACTGTACAGTCAAAAAGACGGATAAATTTCACAAATAGAACTTAAACATTGAGGTATATGTCTCCAGATACTAGTAAAAGTTACAAAAGGCTGTTAAAAAAAATAATCCAGTAAAGTTTTTAGAATCTGCTTTTTGTATTTTTGCGCCAAATTATTTTTATGAAATCGCTTTTATATAAATACCGCAAATTCTTCATTGTATTAATAGTGTTTTCGGTTGTTACGATATCTTTGTTTTATTCTGCATTAAAACCTAAAAAAACGCTACCGATTTACAATCCAGCCGATGTAAATCCAGAATTGGTAGACAGTACAGTTCAATATAAAAGCAAATACCACACTATTGCCGATTTTTCCTTTATCAATCAAAATGGTGATACAATAACACAAAAAGATTACGAAGGAAAAATCTATGTTGCCGATTTCTTCTTTACAACCTGCGGATCGATCTGTCCAAAAATGTCAACTAATTTAGTTGATGTTCAAAAAGCGGTTTTAAACAATCCAAAAGTGATGCTACTTTCGCATACCGTTTTTCCTGAAGTGGACAGTGTTTCTGTTTTAAAAGCTTATGCTATAAAATATGGTGTTGTAGACAGTAAATGGAATTTGGTTACTGGCGACAAAAAAGAAATCTACAAAATGGCCAGAAAATCGTACTTGGCTGTAAAAATGGGAAGACCAGATCAACTTTATGATATGGTGCATACAGAAAATTTTGTTTTAGTTGATCAAAAACGTCGCGTTAGAGGTTTTTATGACGGAACAAATAAAGAAGACATAAAACGTCTTTTAGAAGACATCGAATTCCTTTCGCAGGAGTAAAATCCCTTATTTTTAGAAACATTTAGCATTTGTCGAAGTGTTAAATGCCTTGAAATAAAGAATAATTGCCTACTTTTGCAATCTAAATTCAATCTAAATAAGCTTGCAAAATACAATACATACTCTGAAGAAAGGCGAAAAAGCCATTATCAAAGATTTTGATATCGATCTTATTCCACTTAAATTATTAGAAATGGGTTGTCTTCCTGGCAGCTTAGTTGAATTATTGCAGGTTGCTCCTTTTGGTGATCCTTTATATTTAGACATTAATGGTTCTCATGTTGCAATCCGAATTGAAACAGCTCGTGAAATTGAAGTAGAAATTATCAAAACCAATTTGTAATGAGTGTTCAGAATATCAATGTTGCCCTTATCGGAAATCCAAATACCGGAAAAACCTCTGTCTTCAATCAATTAACAGGTCTTAACCAGCAAGTTGGAAATTACCCTGGAATTACGGTTGAGAAAAAAATGGGTTTCTGCAAGCTTCCCAATAATGTTAAAGCCAATATTCTAGATTTACCAGGAACGTACAGTTTGAACGCCAGTTCTATGGACGAAAGCGTGGTAATCGAACTTTTATTAAATAAAAACGACAAATTATATCCAGATGTAGCAGTAGTTGTAACAGATGTCGAAAATCTGAAACGAAATTTACTGATTTACACGCAGATAAAAGATCTTGAAATTCCGACGATTTTGGTCATTAATATGTCTGATCGTATGGAACGCAAAGGAATTTCTTTGGATATTCCGTATTTAGAAGAAAAACTAAAAACGAAAATTGCTTTAGTAAGTTCAAGAAAAGGTTTAGGAATTGAAGAATTAAAAGAACTCATTGTTTCTCATAAAACCATTCCGCACGAACCTTGTTTGAATGCTTCTGTAATTGATCCTGAATATTTTGAAAAATTACAAAAAGCATTTCCAAACCAATTGATGTATAAATTGTGGCTGGTAATTACGCAGGATGTTAATTTTTTAAACTTAGACCGAAACGAAATACGAGGCACTTTTACCAAATCGCATTCCGAATTAAAACGTTTACAGCAGAAGGAAACCATCAAAAGATATCAGTTTATCAATGATGTTTTAAAAGATGGTTTAAAAATTGATGCCTCAATGGCGAAAGATATTCGTGCCAAATTAGATCGTGTTTTAACGCATAAAGTTTTTGGCTACGTTATTTTCTTTGCCATTTTATTTTTGATTTTCCAATCAATTTTCAGCTGGTCCACTATTCCGATGGATTTCATTGACAGCACTTTTGCTTCTTTAAGCAGCTGGGTCGCCGAAGAACTTCCAAGCGGTATTTTGACCGATTTGCTTTCGCAGGGAATTATTCCGGGAATTGGCGGAGTTATTATTTTTATCCCGCAGATTGCCTTTTTGTTTTTATTTATTTCGATTTTAGAAGAAAGCGGTTATATGAGCCGTGTCGTATTCTTGATGGATAAAATCATGCGTCGATTTGGACTTTCAGGAAAAAGCGTCGTGCCTTTAATTTCAGGAACTGCTTGTGCGATTCCTGCAATTATGGCAACTCGAAATATCGAAAACTGGAAAGAACGTTTAATCACTATTTTGGTAACGCCATTCACAACTTGTTCAGCAAGATTGCCTGTCTATGCGATTATTATCTCGTTGGTTATTCCGAGCAAAAGAGTTTTTGGAGTATTAAATCTTCAAGGCTTAACGCTTATGTCTCTTTATGTTTTAGGTTTTTTTATGGCCATTTTATCTGCTTATATTTTGAATAAGGTTTTAAAACTAGAATCAAAAACATATTTTGTTGTTGAAATGCCAAGTTATAAAATGCCTCTTTTAAAGAATGTGGGAATCAATGTTGTAGAAAAAACAAAAGCATTTGTTGTTGGTGCAGGAAAAATTATCTTGGCAATATCGGTTATTTTATGGTTTTTGGCTTCTTACGGTCCTGGAAAAGAATTTAATGAAGCCGAAACAATTGTTAAAGAAAGATTTGCCAATACTACTTTGGATGAAACTCAATTTGAAAACGAAGTTAATTCTCAAAAGCTAGAGAATTCTTATATTGGATTAATGGGAAGAGCGATCGAACCAGCTATTCAGCCTTTAGGTTACGATTGGAAAATCGGAATTGCCTTAATTAGTTCATTTGCTGCACGTGAGGTTTTCGTAGGAACATTGGCAACCATTTATAGTGTTGGAGATACAGATAACGAATCGACCATAAAAAGCAAAATGCAAGCAGAAATTCGTCCAGATACCGGAGAGAAAGTATTTGACTTTGCAACCGGAATCTCTTTATTGCTGTTTTATGCTTTTGCGATGCAATGCGCCAGTACATTGGCAATTACCAAAAAAGAAACCAACTCATGGAAATGGCCTGCAATGCAGTTGGTCTTAATGAGTGGTCTCGCTTATATTACCGCATTAATTGCGTATCAACTTTTAAAATAAGAAGTTATGTTTCAGGAAATAATAGCCTTTGCCATATTAGGATTTGCAGTTGCTTTTTTGATTAAGAAGTTTTTCTTTAAATCGAAAAAGAAAAAAGACTGCGGTGGCGGAACTGATTGTGGATGTTCATAATTTTAAGGTTCTAAGACGCTGAGATTCTAAGATACTAAGATTAAATGCTAAAAGCTTCAGATAGATTTTAATTTCTATTTGAAGCTTTTTTGCAAACAGTAAAATGTCTTATTCTGTTGTTTTAAAAACTTAAAATAGCTTATCGGTATATTTTCTAAGATTATTTTTGATTTCTAAATTTATTAAAGATGACACCAGAAGATAGAATGGAAGTAATTCGAGACAATAGAGTTGCTCGATTACTGTGGTTTACAATCGGTTTTTTCTGCGCAATGATTATTACCTATTTTTCAATGAAAAACAATCATTAGTTTTTTCTCTGCTGATTTAATTATAATTTTATCCCATTAAAACAGCAGAAAAAACTTTAAAATGAATCCAAAAACTCCTTTTCTTTTCTTTCTATTTTTATGTTTTACTCAAAGCGGAATTTCCCAAACAAAAACAGATGCAAAACAAGATTCAAATAATACTTTTCTAACATCTGATGGAGTTTCTCTATTTCTGAAAGTTTCAGGAAAAGGTGATGCTTGTATTTTTGTGCATGGCGGTCCAGGCGCATGGAGCAAGTCTTTTGAAGAATTTGGCGGAAATGTGTTAGAAGATAAACTAACAATGTGTTATTTCGACCAAAGAGGTTGCGGTCGATCCGGATCTCCTGTAGACAACAATTACAGCATGGATAGAATGATTGATGATATTGAAGAAATTCGAGTTCATCTTAAAACGGATAAAGTATTTGTAATCGGGCATTCTTTCGGAGGAATTTTAGCTACTAAATATGCCGAAAAATATCCACAGCATGTAAAAGGCTTAATTCTATTGAATGCTACATTGGATATAAATGATTCTCTTCTTAATCAAATTGCTTTTATGGGTAAAACTCTAGGAAAAGATTTTACAGTAAAAAGTAAGGATTCAATTCTAAGTACTTTTTTTGAAGCTAAACAGCAAATTAAAAAAGCAGATCTCGATTATAAAATGCTTTCTGATAATAGAGCAACCGTTGAAAAACTGGACAGCATTGATAACAGTGAAAAAAGAAACTCTTCATTTGCGCAGCATGCATTAAGTGGTCCGTTATATTTTAGTGATTTTACAAAAGAAACAGCTTCGATTAAAGTTCCAACACTTATAATTTCAGGAACAAAAGACAACAATATTGGTCCAGAACATTATCGCCTGTTTAAATTCCCAAGCCAAGAAATTAAGATTATCAACGGCGGACATATTTTGTATTACGAACAAAATAAAGAGTTTAAAAACACCATTCAGTCATTTGCTCAGAAAGTTAGATAAGGAATATAGCAGAGGCAAGAATAAAGGCTTTTTTTAAGAATTAGAAGAAAAAAATCTTAATGCTTAATATCACATGATAAAAAAAACGGCTCTAAATTTAGAGCCGTTTTTATTTTATAATCTAAATGAATTCTACTTCAACCCTTCCCATTCTGCATAAAATTGGGCAAGGAAAGTTTCCATAAAACGATGTCTCTCGGCAGCGATTTCTTTTCCCTTTTCAGTATTCATCTTGTCTTTTAAAAGTAAAAGCTTTTCGTAGAAATGATTAATAGTTGGAGCGCTGTTCTTTTTGTACTCCTCCTTTGTCATATTCGTTACAGGAGCAATTTCTGGATTGTATAAAGCTCTATTCTTAAATCCGCCATAATTAAATGCTCTAGCAACACCAATAGCGCCAATGGCATCTAGACGATCTGCATCTTGCACAATATCCAATTCGACAGAAGAGAATTTCTTTTCGAAATTTCCGCCTTTATAAGAGATATTTTCAATGATATTGACTACATGAGCAATTATATCTTCAGAAACATTTTCGGCTTCTAAAAACGCTCTTGCTGTTTTTGGCCCAATAGTTTCATCTCCATTATGAAACTTACTATCTGCAATATCATGCAGTAAAGCACCCAATTGCACAATTGTAAGATCGCACTCTGTTTCTTTTGCAATCAATAGCGCATTTTTATAAACACGTTCAATATGAAACCAGTCGTGGCCTCCTTCGGCATCGTTTAGTTTTTCTTTTACAAAAGCAATGGTTTTAATAATTAATGCTGCGTCGCTCATAGTGAAGTTTTTACGGTTTATAAAAAAAGTTGATTGCCAAAGATTCTTAATCTTCAACAATCAACAAATATAATTTATTCAAAAATCTAAAATTCCAATCTCTAATCTGAAATCTACATTCTAAAATCTAAAATTCTAAAGTCTAGCTGGTTCAACCCATTTAAAGATATGCGATTCTTGTGGAATAACAATTCTTTCAGAAATTTTAGCCATTCTCGCAGGCAATTTCATTAAATAGTCACGTGCTTTTTCTGCTTCATCAGTCAAATTAGAGATTTTATCTATCTCCCACTTGTTGATTAACTTCTGCATAATTTCAACGTAATCATTTGCAGTGTAAACTCCAATACGTTGTGCAGAATCAGAAAACTGTTCGAAAGCTGTGCTTATTTTTTGACCAGATTCTCTCAAGAAATGAGCCGGCATAACGATTTTCTGCTTCATCATGTATTGAAAAGCCAACATCATTTCGCTAGGATCTACTTGGAAAATTCTAGTAACAAATTCGCTGTATGCATGGTGGTGACGCATTTCGTCTCCAGCAATCATTTTACACATTTTAGACAACTTGTTATCGCCAAATTTCTTAGCTATCTGCGCTACTCTATTGTGCGAAACATAAGTTGCTAATTCCTGAAAACTAGTGTATACAAAGTTCTTGTACGGGTCAGTTCCAGTTCCAATATCAAAACCATCGTTGATTAAATGCTGTGTAGTCATTTCGATTTCACGCATGTTTACACGACCAGACAAATACAAGTATTTATTTAAAAGATCTCCGTGACGGTTTTCTTCTCCAGTCCATTGTCTCACCCATTTGGCCCAACCGTTTCCTTGGCCTTCTTCCTGCTGATCTATTCCTTCAACATCCATTAACCATGACTCATATGTAGGCAATGCTTCCTCTGTGATGGTATCACCAACAAGCGTAACCCAGAAATCGTACGGAAGTTCTTTAGCAATCTCACGTAATTCTTTTACCTCTTCAAAGAAGTTTTCTCCTTGAGAATCTGGTAAGAAATCCGACGGCTGCCAAATTTTTTCCACTGGAATTAAATACTGTTCCACGAAGCTATCCACGTTTTTCTCCAAAAACTGCATTACTTCTAATCTAATGTTTTTTATAGACATTACTTATTATAGATTTGGGTTGTACGTTTTAGCTCGGACTAAAACTTAAACCTGTTTATATTCATTTATTCCTTCTTTAACTGCTTTTTCAGTTATCTCCATCAGTTCTTCGAACTTGTAATCTTTAACAGCCAAAGCTTTATGAGCTGTAAATTTGAGGTGATTTCCTAAACCAACAGGAAAAAAACCAAATTTTACCATTTTCCAAGAATTATTGATGCTTACCGGTACAACATACGCAGATGGTGCATATTTGCATAAAATTTTTAAACCGCTTTGCGCAAATTCTTTTGGTACTCCCGTTTTACTTCTTGTCCCTTCTGGGAAAATAACGGCAGATCTTGTGTTTTTTTCGATATATTCAGACAAGCCTTTAATAACGGGTATTGCTTGTTTAGGGTCTTTTCGGTCAATTAAGACAGATCCTCCGTATTTCAAATTGAAAGAAACACTTGGAATTCCGCTTCCTAACTCCTTCTTACTTACAAATTTACAATGAAAACGTCTAAAGTACCAAATCATTGCCACGATATCGTACATACTTTGGTGATTTGCCACAAAAATAATTGGCACACCCTTCGGAACCGTATCCACGCCTTCAATTGTATATCTTGTCCCGACAAGATTGGTACATTTTAAAAGGCAGAAATTTAAATAATCAACACTTTTTTTGTGAGCCTGGTAACCAAAAACATTTAAACAAATCCACTGAATTGGGTGAAAAACAGCCAAACATAAACCAAATAATAAATAATAAATTACCGATATTGGATAAGAAATAATTTTTTCCATGCTTCAAAAATTAATGCGCAAAAGTAGTAAATATATTTTTAGCCTTATTAAAATTGAAAACAATAACTGTTTTTATGGTTTAATTGTACCTTTGCAACAGAATTTGCAAATTTTTTCTGAAATAAATGAACTTTACATATCCTAAAAACGAGCGTTTAAAAAGCAAAACTACCATTGGATTACTGTTTTCCGCAGGAAAATCGGTTTCCAAATATCCGCTTCGTTTGGTTTACCGTCAAGCGGAAGAAAATTCAGAAGAACAAACCAAGATTGGTGTTTCGGTATCTAAGAAATACTTCAAGAAAGCTGTTGACCGCAATTACTTCAAAAGAGTTTTAAGAGAAACGTATCGTTTGAACAAACATTTGCTTTTGGATAACATGGATCAGCCCTATTCGATAATGCTTTTTTATCAGACCAAAGAACGTTTATCTTACGAAGAAATCAACACCAAAATGATTCAGTTATTTGAGAAATTTTCAGCTCAAATCAACAAACCGCAAGATTCTGATAAGAAAACTGAGGCGTAAATTTCAAAACGTAAGATTATTAATCAAGTTAGACAAAAAAATCGTAGTTTTAGCTCTAAATTGAAATTTTATGCGTCAACTTTTCTTTTTATCTATTTTTATTTTAATTATTTCTGGGTGTAGTAAATCTTCTACTTCAAATGAAGAAAATATTTCTATTGAAGCAGTAAAATTACCTCCAAAAGCAGGAGCTAGTTCTGGTGATAAAGATTTTGATCCAGTAGCAGCGCCTCCTGTAAAAGTCAAACAAGAAATTGAACAGAAGATTATAAAGGAAGCGACATTACGATTTGAAACTGATAATCTTGAAAACACTTTCAAGCAAATTCAAAAAGCAGTTGCAAATAGTAAAGCAAGAATCATTAACGATTCTGAGGGAAAAGATTATGAAACCGTTTTTAGAAATCTAATTGTAAAAGTTCCGAGCCAAAATTTCGATCGTTTTATAAGTGATGTTTCTAAAGGCGTTTCATATTTTGAAGTTAAAAATATCTCCGCGCAAGATGTTACAGAGCAATATATTGATCTTACTTCGAGATTAAAAACCAAGAAAAAACTAGAAGAACGTTATCTTGAAATTTTAAAGAAAGCGAACAAAGTCAGTGAGATTTTAGAAATTGAACAACAGATTTCAACTATTCGAGAAGAAATTGAGGCTAAAGAAGGTCAGTTGAAATATCTCGAAAGTCGCGTTTCTGACAGCACGATTACCATTGAGTTTTATAAAACAATACCTGAGAAAGAAGGTGTTAAAATATCTTACGGTTCCAAACTTTGGAACGCAGTCAAATCGGGATTCTATACTTTATCCGATTTATTAATTTCATTATTAAGCGCTTGGCCGTTTGTAATTTTGTTTGTTGTATTTGCCTATTTTATAAGAAGAAAATTAAAAAGAAGAAAAAAAGAATAATCATGTATCCGTATTTCAAAAAGAAATTTATTATACCAGTCGCTGCGGCGGGAATGTTGTTTGTTGGAACCAGTTTTAGAGAAGATTTTTTTGAAATTGCCAAACAGATCGAAATTTTTACGACTTTGTTTAAAGCCGTAAATACCAATTATGTCGACGAAACCAATCCTGGTGATTTGATGGATAAAGCCATTAAAAGCATGTTGGGAAGTTTAGATCCTTACACGGTTTATTTTAACGAACAAGATGTTGTTAATTTTAAAATCAATAATACTGGAGAATATACTGGAATTGGCGCTTTGATTTCTAGAAAAAATGACCGCTTAGTTGTACGCGAACCGTATAAAAATTATCCTGCAGACAAGGCAGGATTAAAAGCCGGTGACGAAATCATTCAGATTGGAGATGTCTTGATTGCTGATTTTAAAGACGACGCTTCTCAATTATTAAAAGGAACAAAAAACACTAAAATCAACATCAAATATCTACGTCAAGGAAAACCAAGCACCACGGTTTTGGTTTTGGATGAAGTTGATATTAAATCGGTTCCTTTTTACGGAAAAATTGATGATAAAACAGGATATATTGTTTTGGCGCATTTTAGCAGAAAAGCTTCAGCTGAAGTTAAAGATGCTCTTGAGAAATTAAAAGCCGATGGAGCTAAACAAATCGTTTTGGATTTAAGAGGAAATCCTGGAGGATTATTGAATGAAGCAATTGATATCTGTAATTTATTCGTTCCAAAAAACGAAGTAATCGTGACAACTAAATCGCGAATTGAAAAACACAACAATACTTATAAAACACAGAAAGAACCTGTTGACACCGAAATTCCGTTGGCAATTTTAGTAAACGGAAGAAGTGCTTCGGCTTCTGAAATTGTTTCGGGCGCTTTGCAAGATTTGGATCGTGCCGTTATTTTAGGAAGCAGAAGTTTTGGAAAAGGCTTGGTTCAGCGTTCTGTTGATTTAACTTATGGAACACAATTGAAAGTTACTATTTCTAGATATTATACGCCTTCTGGAAGATGTATTCAGGCTTTGGATTATGCGCATAAAGATAAAAATGGTGTGGCTCAGAAAACTGATGCGAAAAATTTCAATGCTTTTAAAACCAGAAAAGGAAGAACGGTTTATGATGGCGGAGGAGTTTTACCAGATATTGAATTGGAAGAAACCAAAACGAGTGCCATTGCAACTGCTTTAATTAAAAATGATGGCGTTTTTGATTATGCAACAACGTATTATTACAAAAATCCAGCTTTGGGAGATAAGATTCCGACCATTACAGATGCAGATTATACTGCTTTTAAACAATATCTGAAAACCAACAAAATCACTTTCGATACAGAAACCGAAGTGGCTTTAAAAAACACTTTAGCAGCAGCTAAAAAAGAAAAAATAGACGAGACCATTACTGCCGAATATCAGCAATTGTTAAATGCTTTAGAAAAAAGCGAAACTACTTTACTGGACAAAAATCAAAAAGAAATTAAAAACATGATTTTGGAAGAGTTGATTAAAAGATACCAATATCAGGAAGGTTTGTATCAGTATTATTTAAAAAACAATTCAGAAATTAAAAGAGCAGTTAGTGTATTAAATAACCAAACAGAATATAAAACGATTTTAAAAATGTAGTGAATGAAGATAACTTTAGCCCTGACTCTTTTTTCATTTTATACAGTAACGGCACAGCAAAAACCTGTTGAAACTATTTATTTTGAATTTGACAGGTATGATCTGACAGATAAACAAATTACTGTTGTTTCAAACTTTATAAAAAACATAGACACAGCAAAAGTTGAGTCTATACAGATTTATGGCTATTGTGATGACCGCGGAAACGATGAGTATAACTTTAGATTGTCTAACAATCGGGCTAATACGATTCAGAATCTATTGGTCGAAAAAGGATTCAAACAGAGTAAAATTGTCATTCTTGAAGGAAAAGGGCGTGTTGTCGTAAAAGCAGATACAGTAGAAAATCTGTATGAGACACGCCTCCGAAATCGGCGGGTTGATTTAATCGTTGTTAAGAAAAATAGTTTCGGAAAAGGTGTTTATACTTCTTTCAAAGACAATCTAAAAGTTGGTGACAAGGTTTATCTCGAATCTATTTTATTTGATATTGGAAGCGCCAAACTAACCAGCACTTCTAAAAAAGAATTGGATAAAATTGCAATCATTCTTCAAAATCATAGAACTCTGAATTTTGAAATCAGAGGACATGTCTGCTGCACGCCTGAAATTTACAGTGACGGAATTGACAGAGACACTAAAGAAAGGAGACTTTCATGGAATCGTGCCAAAACGGTTTTTCACTATTTGATGTCTAAAAAAATCTCCAAAAGCCGTATGACCTATATCGGATGTGGCAATCGATATCCGTTAGGAAAAGGTGATAATTTTGATCGGCGGGTGGAGTTTGTGATTACTAAAATTTAGTTTTTTCTAAGCTTCTAAGATACTAAGTTGCTAAGGTTCTAAGTTTTTTGTTTCTTGGAATATGCTAAAAATCCTTTCGGATTTATTTCATTTTTTAATCATTCGCGAATCATTTCTATATGCGGAATATCATCTTCTAAATACATTTCGCTGGTTTGAACAAAACCGTGACTTTCGTAGAATTTCTTCAAATATAATTGCGCTCCAATGGTAATTTTATCTTTTCCAAAATTAGATTTAATTCCAGCTATAGCTTCCTGCATTAGTTCATGTCCCCATTTTCTATCTCTGTAATTGGCGTCTACAACTACTCTTCCGATAGAAGCATTGTCAAAACTAATTCCAGCATCAAATAAGCGTGAATAGGCCACGATTTTATCTTCAAACTCTCCTATTAAGTGTAAAGCTTTCTTGTCTTTGCCATCAAGGTCTAAATAAACGCAGTTTTGCTCTACGACAAAGATTTCACTTCTTAGTTTGAGTAAATCATATAACTCATGAACAGTTAATGCCTCAAAAGGCTTTATTTTCCATTTTAATTCCATTCTTGCTTGTTTTTTGCCGCGAAGGCACGAAGGCGCTAAGTTATATTATTTTTTAGTAGCACTAAAGTTTCTTACAGAAATCGCAAAAGACACAAAGTTATATCTCATAGAAATAAAACTTTGTGCCTTTGCGCCTTTGTTTCTTTGTATCTAAATAGAAAATTTATTTTTTGGTCATTATAATTTCCATGCTTTTATATTCTGTTCCGTTTTTTGTGTCGAACATTTCCATTTTTCGTGTTTTAGCATCCACAACGGTGTAAACTTCTCTGTACTTTGTGTTTTTTGCTGTTACTGGATCGGCCATTTCTCCGTCAAATTCTATACTCTTAGTACTTTCGTTATACTTTCCTCTACCAACCATCATTCCTGTTCCCATGTTATCAATAAATGTGGAGATGTATTCTTTACTCGCATTATTATAACCAACTGTGCCTTTGCCTTCAAATGGCTGCCCCATCATAGTTCCTTTATAAGTTGCTTCTTGAAAGCGTCCGCCTAAAATCATTTTAATTTCCGCCACAGAAGTTTCTTTTTCAGGTTTTGCATTTGCATCAGACCAAAATGTCATATCGCAATTCCAAGTTCCAACTTCATCAGCCAGCATTTTATGCGGATTACTAGGAGTTGCATATTCTTGCCAAGCCTTCATTTGTGCGGCAGAATCTAATGGCGCTTCAGTAACAGGTTCTTCAGTTTTAACAGAATCTGTTGCTACTGAGGTTGTAGTTTCTTCTTTCACTTCTTTTTTACAAGAAATAAAACACAAGGTTATTATTGCTAAGGTTGCGGTTAACTTTTTCATAACTATTTGTTTTTATGTTTGTTATGAATAAAAGTACGAATTTTTTTGTTTCATGTTTCATGTTTCATGTTTCAAGTTGACATACTGAACGAATTGAACCACAAAAAAGCTTGAAACCTGAAACCTGAAACTCTATCTTTTGTCGATTTTAACCGTTTTTATAATGGCTTCAAGTTCTAACATTAGATCACGTTCTTGATGTGAAGGCGAATAACAGAAACCTTCTATAACCAAAACACGATTGAATGTTTCGTCTAATATGGCATAATTGATAAAGGGTCCCGACATAAAATCGTTTTTCAATTCCCACGTTCCTTTTGTTTCGAAAGCCGTTTTATTATCTAAAGTTATTTTTGAGAAATAAGGAGCGTAAGCTTCACTGGTAATCATTTGCGTATTGGGTTCACGTCCTTGAATATATTTACCGATTGAATCACGCATTTTGACAATGGCGTTTACAACGTCTTTTTTCTTCTTGAAATTAGTTAGTGGAATCTGATAAATTAGTAAACTGGTGTTACCGCTTATGATTTCTTTTTTAAGCCAGATGAATTTCTTTTTATGCAGCATATACTCATATCCTGATGGAATCTGAATATTAATATGGAATTTGTTTTTAATAATTGCCTTATTTAATAACGAAGTGCTGTTATCTTCCTGAATTTTTTCAATTTCGGCGTCGTGAATTATTTTTATAATCTGCGCTGAATTCAATTCGATACTACAGATAATATCGTCTACCGATTTTCCGTAAATGCGAAAAGTATTGTGAGGCAATGTTTTGCTCCGAATGATTTCGAATTTATCAGCTGCGGCTTTTTTTACCACAATAATGCTTCGGCTGTCTGTAACAAAGCCTTCTAGCAATCTGGCGGGATATTGATTTATGGTAAAAAGTGGCTCTTCTTGGGTGAGTCCAAGAACCGGAGAGGCAAATTTATTTCTGATGCTATCACCTACTTCTCCATACCATAACTGATCGTCAATAATGACAGAGATGGTGTTGGTTTTTCCTGAAACTGGTTCACTTTGTTTTTCACTTTTAAAACAAGAAGTCAGGAAAAATGGAACTAATAGCAATAAAAAATGGGTTTTATTCATTTTTTTAATTTATAAAATAAAACCCAAATTTAATAAGATTATTCTATTTATCCGTTTATTTTAAGTTTCATTCCCGGTTTAATATCTTCATCTTTAATGCCATTCCATTTTTTAATATCTGAAATTGTTACTCCAGGATATTTTTTAGAAATGCTGTATAAAGAATCTCCTTTTTTAACGTAATAATCTTCACTTACATTTTTAGAAGGTGCTTTTTTCTTGAATGAATCAACCGAGTTTGATGCAATTGCTGTTGAAACAGGCTCTTCTATAACTATTGCTGCTTTAGAAATAATCAGTGTTTTTCCTAAACCAATATTATTTGAAGTTAAATTATTAAGTTCTTTTAACTCCGCAATAGTCGTACCGAATTTCTTTGCAATACTGCCTAAATTATCTCCAGCTACCACAACATAGTCCATATCTACCGCTGTTGGCTTATTTTTTTCATCAGCAGAAGCGATTGCTTCTTCTTTTCTGTCTATGATAGGAGAAGCTTTAACTGGAACTTCTTCTTCAGATTTAATCTTTAAACTTCTTCCAATAGCAACAGCATTTGTTTTCAGATTATTCCATTTTTTCAACTCGCTGATGCTAACATTATATTTAGATGCAATTGCGGCTAAATTATCTCCTTTTCTAACTTTATAAAATTCGAAATCACCGCTTTCAACCGCTGCAGGTTTTGCAACAGCAGGTTTTGCTTTAGGAGCATACTTTACAGCTAATCTAGATGATGTTGCTCTAAACTCTTTGTCGTATTTTACGTAAGCATAAATTTGTTCTTCGTTTGAAACAAATGTTGCTACTTTATCTTTTGGAAGACGTATAAAATGCTGTTCTCCTTGGTAAAAAGGAACAACTCCCATTTTATAGGACGGATTTAAAAGCTGAATCTGAGATTGTGGCATGTCTAATAAATCGGCAATCTGTTTGAAAGACATTTGATTTTTGACTGCTACTGTATCGGTTTCAAAGTTTTTAACTACAGCTCTTTCTGGATTAATTCCGTGTTCTTTGTGGTATTCAAAAAGGTACATTGTTGCTAAGAAAGCTGGCACGTAACCTTGAGTTTCTTTTGGAAGATAATTACGAATGTCCCAGTATTTTGTTTTTCCGCCTGAACGACGAATTGCTTTGGTAACATTTCCTGGACCTGAATTGTAAGAAGCTAAAACCAGTTCCCAGTCACCAAAAATATTGAACATTTTAGTCATGTATTCTGATGCTGCAGCTGTAGCTTTAAGAGGATCACTTCTTTCGTCGATGTAAGAATCGATTTTTAAAGCGTATTGTTTTCCGGTTCCGTACATAAACTGCCAAAGTCCCGTAGCGCCCATTTTAGAAACTGCTTTAGGATTTAAAGCAGATTCTACAACGGCTAAATATTTTATTTCCAAAGGAACGTTTTGTTTGGCAAAAGCGTCCTCGAAGATTGGGAAATAATATTCTGATAAAGCCATTAATCGAGAAAACGATTTTTTACGATTCTTAAGAAATGACTTTATTATATTTTCTAAACCTTGATTGTATTGTATCTCAAAAGGTGATTTCTCATTCATCGCCGCCAAACGCTGCTTTAGCAGTTCGGTTGGGAGTTCTTCATCGACAGTAACATCCTTATTGATGGTTTGAATGTCCTTGGTCAGATCATCATAAATATCGAGACTTACTAATTCGTTCATCCAAAGACTATCTACTTTTGTAGCAAGATCGTTCTTTTTGAATGTGCTTTTAATAGAATCTAAATATGAAAGTTTAACCTCTGGCTTCAGTTCTACATCTGCCTTTGCCGTTTCCTGTGCACAGACAGCAAGCGAAAAGAAAGCCGAAACCACTAACGATAATTTCTTTACAATCATATAACATTTTTTTAAAATTCTGTAATTCAAATAATTACAAGAGTTGTATTTTTGCAAATCTAAGCCCTTTATCGAAGAAAAGTGTTTAAAAAAATGTTAATTGTGATTTTTTAGTCTAAAATCGCAGCGATTCCAGGTAAAATTCTTCCTTCTAACATTTCTAGCATAGCCCCGCCACCAGTGGAAACGTAGCTCATTTTATCTTCAAATCCGAACTGTTTTACTGCTGCAACAGAATCTCCACCACCAACTAATGAAAATGCTCCATTTGCTGTAGCTTCTGCGATATAATCTCCTAATGCGATTGTTCCTTTAGAGAACGTTTCCATCTCAAAAACTCCCAATGGACCATTCCAAAGAATTGTTTTTGACTCTAAAATTACTTTTTTGAAGTTCTCTAAAGATTTTGGGCCTGCATCTAAACCTTGCCATCCGTCAGGAATTGCAGTTACATCTACAACCTTCGTGTTTGCATTGTTTGAGAAATCGTCTGCAGCAATAACATCAACAGGAATATGAACCTGAACATTTTTTTCTTTTGCTAATCTCAAAATTTCAAGAGCTAAATCTAGTTTGTCATCTTCGCAGATAGACTCTCCAATTTTTCCTCCTTGAGCTTTAATGAAAGTAAAAGTCATTCCTCCTCCAATAATCATGTGATCTACTTTATCTAAGATATTTTCGATAACGGTGATTTTAGAAGAAACTTTAGAACCTCCAAGAACAGCAGTTACAGGTTTTTCACTGTTTTTAAGAACTTTATTTAAACTGTCAATTTCTTTTGCCAATAATGTTCCGAAACATTTATCGTTTGGAAAAAACTGTGCAATAATTGTAGTCGATGCGTGAGCTCTGTGAGCTGTACCAAATGCATCGTTTACATAAATATCTCCAAGAGAAGCTAATTCTTTAGCGAAAGCTACATCTCCTGCTTCTTCTTCAGCATGAAAACGTAAATTTTCTAATAAAAGAACTTCGCCTGGTTTTAAATCTTTTGCGGCAGTCTGAGCTGGTTCTCCAACGCAGTTTTCAGCAAATTTTACTTGAACTCCTAAAATATCAGAAGCTGTTTTTAGAATATGTTTTAGAGAGTATTTCTCTTCTGCTCCTTTTGGTCTTCCAAGGTGTGACATTAAAATCACGCTTCCGCCTTGTGCTAAAATAGTATCGATTGTTGGTTTTGCAGCCTCAATACGTGTCGTATCTGTTACATTAAAATTTTCATCCAATGGCACGTTGAAGTCAACACGGATAATTGCTTTTTTATTTTTAAAATCGAAATCGTTTAAAGTTTTCATCTGCTAATTTTTTTAATTTTTTGAAAGAATAACAAATATAGAACTTTTACAGTAGTCTAAATTTCAAAAAAGCAAAAATAATCGAACAATAAAAACGAAAACGTTGTAATTTATGAAAATAAACAAATTTATTCTCAAAAATGATAAAATTACTTGTTTAATCTCGAACGGGACTTTGTGTACAAGGACAGTTACTGATAGATTGCAAGAAATCGAATCCGATTGTGATAGAATGCGTTCCTGAATTGTAGCTTCCAAGACCATTAAACATCAATTGATAAGAGTATGCAAAATAGAATTTAGATTTCATAAAACCAGCCATTGGTCCCATTGCCAAAGGTTTTGGGAACTGGTCGTTTAAGAAACGGTATGAAACTCCAATCCAATAATAATCTTCGTAACGATTGTAACGTCTGTACTTGAAGTTAAAATCGGTTGTAGAACGCTGGTCACTTGCAAAATATTGTAAGAAAACTGATGGTTCGTATTCGATACGTCTGTTTTCCGCATCTTTAAAAGTAAATCCTGTGTATACTTGAAAATTTGATAAAAGATCGGGTTCATTTACTCTCTCAAGACTAATATTCTTTTTTAATACGTTATTGGCATTGAAACTTAAATAAAACCCTCTGTTACGATACAAAGCACTAATATCAAAGTTATTGTTAGCACTATAGCGATTGTCTGTTGGCTGTTGTCCACCAACTGGCGGATTTCCGTTACTACCGTCATTAAAATTTCCAGTTTCGATACGGAAACTATTAAAGTTGTAAGAGATACCAAAAGATAAATACTGTTCTGTACGATAATCTAAAATTAGGTGGTGTGCAAAAGAAACTTTTGCTCCTGTTTGTCTTGTATTACCGTTGCTATCATTATACAATGAAATACCAACTCCCGAACGATCTAAAAGACGAAAATCTGCATACAATGATTGGTTGTCTGGTGCATCTTTAATTCCAACCCACTGTGTCAAACCGTTGGCTCTAATACGGAGATTATCTCCAATACCAGCATACGCAGGAGAAAGAATAAAAGGGTTATCAGCTAAATACTGGGTAAACACTGGTAGGTTTAACTCTTGGCTGTAACTTGTTGTTACAGCCATGAGTACTAAGGATAAAATAAACTTTTTCATTGTATTAATTTTTTTAGATAACATCATTGGGGCTATAATTTTGTTATCTGTATAATGTGAAATGCCCAACAAACTCTCTTGGATCTTTCGGATCATTTAATTTAAGAACATACCAGTAATCTCCTGTAGGCAATTCGCTTCCATGATATCTTCCATCCCATTTTCCATTTACACGGTATTTCGCTACTACTCTACCATATCTATCATAAATATCGAATGTCAATTCTTTGTAAGCTAATGCACCACAACCAGGTCCAATATTGTCTCCATCACCGTCACCATTAGGTGTAAAGTAGTTAGGCATACAGAAGTCATAGAAAATTCCTTCTACATCTATCGTAGCTTCACAACCATTTTTGTCTCTAACAATTACTTTATAGATACCTGTTTTATAGATTCTATAGCTATTAGATGATGTAAATGGTTCCCCATTGAAACTGTATTCATAAGGAGCAACTCCACCAGAAGCTTTTACAACAATAGTGTTGATGTCTTTGCTTTGGTTTGTAACATCTATTACGCCTAATTCTGCAACTGCCTCTACAGTAAACACTGGAGTACGCACTTCACATCCGTTAGTATGTCTTGCTACGATGAAGTGATCACCAGCAGCAACATTAGTAAAGATTTCACTTGGTTGATAAACACCACTATTATCTAATGAATAATCTACATCTGTAGGATTATTAAATTTATCAATAGAAACGATTACCATATTTGCCTGTTTGTTGTCCACACAGTCGTACTGAACTTCTGCAGTTGGGTTAAGAACTACCGGTTCTGGCATGTTAATCTCAACTTCGCTAATACAACCGTTACTATCTTTAATAAATACAGAGTGTTTTCCTCCTGCAAGACCTGTATAATCTTTCTCTGTTCCTGTAATTAAATTGAATGGACCAGCAGATTTGTCAAGACTTTCATAGTATGGAGCCGTTCCACCTCTTACTTTAACACTAAACGCACCGTCATTGTCTCCTTTACAAATTTCAGGAATCATAGATCCTGCTATTTCATTAGCAATTAAAGGTTCTGGCTGTGTAATTTCAATAGTATGAATTTCAGTACATCCTAAAATATCTTGAACAATTACTGTGTAAGTACCTGCTTCTAATCTTTCGAATGTTCCGCTGTCTACAAATTGTGCTAAGAAAGGAGATATTGCAAATTTAATTGCGCCTGTTCCTCCAGAAGCTGTCATAACAATTTTACCTGTCTTTTCTGCAAAACATTTAATTGGTTCTACAGTGTAAGAAGAAGTTAGTTTTTCTAATGCCTCTGTTATTGTTACAGGAACTTCTTTTTCGCAATCTACACTTACTACACGAACAATATATGAACCTGCAAACAAGTTAAAGAACATTCCATCAGCTTGTGCTGGTCTAATTTCTACACCTGTACTATCCAATAATGAATATTGGTAATTTCCTAATCCACCTTTTGCAACAGCATTAATAATTGCACTGTCGTCTCCTTTACAATTAACAACTGCATTTTTTGGATCTAATTCGATATCCAAAGGAGTAAGCGGTTCAATATTCAATTCGTTAGAAATAACTGGACATCCAAAGCTATCTTTTACATAGTATTTATGTAATCCAAGACTAACAGAGAAAGTTGTTGAACTATTGAAACTTGTTGTACTGTAATTAGTTCCATCTTCACTATATGTATAAGGACCTGTTCCTCCTGTTACAGATAAAGTAACAGTAGCATCATTTTTACAAGTAACTCCAGTTGTTAGAGATAAAATTGGTTCTATTACTGAAGGGTTCGTTAATGTAATAACTGTTGGTGAAGTAGCTTCACAGCTAAATCCGTCAGCTACTGTAACTACATACGATCCTGCACTTAATTTTGTAAATACATTAGAATCTTGAGGTCCTAATACAATAACATCGCCTTCTGGAGTTGTATAAGTTAAGCTGTAAACATAGTTTGCACCTTCTCCACCTGTTGGAGTTCCAACTGTAATTACTCCGCTGTCATCACCGTAGCAAGACAGAATTGTACTTGTTGCTGAAGCTGTAAACAAGATTGGTTTTGGAACATCTAAATCAACAACATCCGTAATCTCACACTCATTACTATCCTTAACATATATAGTATAGTGTCCTGGTGTTAAGTTCGCAAAATGACCTTCTGCTGAGTAATCATAGCTAACTGGACCATCCAATTTATATTGGTATGTTCCTGGCCAACCACCATCTGCAATAACATCGATACTACCATCATTACTTCCTGGAGCACACGTAATTGGTGCCACAGATTTAGTCATTGTTAATGCTACTGATGGTGCAGCAATGTCAAAACTTGTACGAACATCACATTCTGGCGAATTAACTAATTTACCAACTACGTCATATCTACCCGGTTTTAATCCGTTTAATGGAAGAGTAACACCTGTTGTTTGTCCTGAAGTAAGAACAATACTTGAATCTGGACCAGTAACTGTATATTTAAAATCACCCGCTTTATCCTTTGGATAAGGACGATTATCTACAAGAGTCACTACAACACTTCCGTCAGCTTGACCAAAACAGATATCTGTTCTTATTGCATCTACATTGAAAGCAAACGAGTTTGGATCTTGAACCAAATGGTTTTGAGATATTGTACAACCCGTTGCTGGGTTAAGAACAGTTACTAAATAAGTTCCAATTGCTAGATTTTGGAATAATCCGGTATTGTTCTTCTCTGGAGTAATAACTGTATCGCCTGTTCCTGTTAATGTGTACTCTAGCGCACCTGTTAAAGTTCCGTTCACATCAACCACGGTTTGAATAGTTTCACCATCAACACATGTAATTGGCATTACATTGAAATCCATACCCAATAAAGTAGCGAAAGCTCTAACCTCAATTGGGCTTGTATTAGTTCCACTGCAATAATTTTCATCATAAGCAGTAATTACATATGTACCCCCTTTATGGTCTTTCTCTTCATATGAAGTTTCTGTTCCGCTGTAAAGCAACGTTCCATCTCTTCTATATTCATAGTATAAATATTTACCAGAACCTCCAGTTACTGAGTTAATAGTAATTATAGCATTATTAGTTTCATTACCTGTTGTACAACCGTATTCTGTAAAACTTGCATTTACAGCAATAGCATTTGGCTGTCCTACTGTAATTTTTTCAGGTAATGATATACAACCTCTTCCAGATTTTACAACTACAGTATATTCTCCTGCAGGTAAATCATTAAAGTCTGGAGAAATGCTATCTGTAATACTTACAACCGGAGCACCAGTTGGACCAGATATACTGTAAGTATATGGCAAGTCTACATTTGTCGCTGCTAATGTAACTGAAACTCCTCCGTTAGAATATCCAAAACAAGTAACAGGTCTAGGTTTTAAAGTTATTCCTAAAACATCAACTGCATCAGAAATTTTAACTTTAAAGTCTTTTGTACATTTCGTTACGATATCCTTCACACTGAAAGTATAATTTCCAGGAGCTAAATTAGTGAACTCATCAAAAGTCTGGTCTGTTTTCCAGTTGTCAATTGAGTAAATATAGCTGCTTGGCGTAGTTACTGTTCCTCCTCCTGCAGTTAACTTCACAGTTCCTGTAGCAGTATTACATGTTGGCCATACTGTTACTTCTGCATCTAATGTTAAAGGTTTAAGAACTGTTACTGCCGTACTAGCTTTTACTGGACATTGGTTTTTATCCCATACCCAAACGGTGTAATTACCTGGATCTTTTACCATAAAGTAATTATCATCTTGGTATACTATTCCGTCTAAACTATATTGCAGTTTTGCCAATCCTGTTGCATCTACATCGATTCTATATCCAGTTGCGCTAGGACATTGATCAGCTACAGTAACTTTATTGATTACTGGTAACGGATCTACAGAAATATGTACATTCTTGAATCTTTCACATTTATTGGCATCTCTCACATAAACATCATAAGAATCATATAATGGTGCTATTTGAGTTGTCGCAAATGTTTTAATGTTAGATCCGCTATAATCGCTATCAGCTGGAGTGTTTCCTGCTGGTACAAACGCATAAGTATAACTACCCGTTCCGCCAGAAATACTTGCTGGATCAACAGTAATTGTAGCTACAGTAGTATTACAGTTTTGATTTTTAACATTAATAACAATTCCGCTAATATCTACTGGCGATGGTTCTGTAATTGTAACAGGGTTTGAAGTCACAGTACATTCTGGGTAAGCATTTTGAGTTACCTCTACTGTGTAATCTTTTCCTGCTGGCAATCCTGTTATAACATAAGGATTACTTGTTCCCGCATTGATATTTGTTCCTGTTGCAACAGCAACTGGATTTCCTGGCAAGAACACTTTATAATCATATAATCCAGTGTATTTATCAATATTGATTGTAATCTGACCATCACTAAATGTATTACAGCTTGCCATTTTTGAAGCAGTTGCAGTAACCGTCATGATGTTATACAATTTCACATCGTAAGCGCTTGAAATAACAGTACAATCTGTATTCTTATCTGTTATTTTGAATTGATATTTATGGCCTGCAGTTGGTGCAACATAATCAAATGTGTTTGTTCCTATCACTGGAATTCCAGGAGTGCTATAAGAAGCTCCATCTACAGAAACTTGATATTCAAAACTGTAAGGAGTTTGTCCTCCAACAATATCAACTGTAATTGTTTCTTGTCCTCCGTTTTTACAATCAGCTAAAATTCCTGTTCTAGGAGTTGCTGAAATTAATTCAGGGAATGGGTTAATGTCGATATCAACAGAAGCCACACAACCTTTTAAGTCTTTAACATAATAAGTTAAATGTTGAACAACTCCTGGCTTATTATCAACTTTGAATTCGTTTTCGTCATACCAATTCGTTCCATTGTTACTGTACGTGAAATTTTTCTTTATCTCTACACCTGCACCGTGTTCACCAGTAACTGTAACAATTGTTTGTTTAATAACATTTGCAGGAGTACAAGCAAAGTCTGCTGCTTTTGCTTTTGCAATTACCGCCGCCGGAACATCAATAATAATATTATTTTGAGTAACTGGACATGATCTTGCTGATGAAACTGTTACACTATAAGTTCCCGCCGTTAAACCTGTAAATAAGCCATTTGTTTGTGTAACTGGCAATCCAACAGGTGGAGTCAACGTGTAAGTGTACTGCTGATTATCTGCAAGTGCTGCTCCTGTAAGCTCTACTAAAATTTGTCCGTTTGATCCGTTTCCTTGTGTAGCATCACAACTTGGAGAAGTTGGTTTTGGTGTGTAAGTAATAATCGTTGGGTCACCCACGTGAACTAACTTTGTTGTAACAGCACATGTCTTAGAATCTGTAATTGTAAATACATAATCACCAGCACCTGTTGCTCCATCTACAACATGATCTGCTGTCGTTGCATTACCTACAAAAGTATATATTGTAGGATCTGCAATTCCATCTTTAGTAACCGTATATTTAAATGGTGCATAACCACCAACAACGTCAAGTTTAATTATTCCATCAACTGGTCCACAGAAAATTTCGGTATCTATTTTCGCTGAAGCGAAGATTTGACCTTTAATTTCAACTGGAACAGCAGCCACTGCCTCACATCCGTATTGATCTTTTACTGTAACTTGATAGTTACCTGGCGCTACGTCGGTAAATGTATTACCGTGCCATGTTTTACCATTATCAATACTGTATTCATAAACTGGCGTATATTCTGGTGTACCTGGTGTAGTTGCGTTAACAACAATTGTTGCACCTTGTCCTACACCTGAACCAGTATAACAATATACTGATGTCGCATCGATTGAAGCAACTGGCTCAATTGGTGTTTTTAATTCGAATGTTGTCGTTTCAACGCAGCCATTGGCATCTCTTACTGACGCAGTGTAAACTCCAACTTGAGTAAGTCCCTCGAAAATTCCGTCTGTATTTGAAGGCAGCACTTTATTTCCTGGAGCTGGCTCTGTAACTGTGTAAACAAAACCTCCCCATCCATCAGCTGCTTCAAGTTTTACTGCACCTGCACTTTTACAACCAAGTGGTGTAACAGTAACTTTTAAATCTAACTTAGTGGTTACGGTTTTAATATCGAAATTAACAGTATCTGGACATCCTGTCTCATTATCTGTTACTGTAATACTATGAGGTCCTGGAGCTAATCCTATTAAATCAATTGTTCCAGTTGTCATTGTAACTGCTGCATCTGTATCTAGTACATAATCGTAACTAGCACTTGTACCACTTTCGAAGCCAGTTACTACGAAACTAGCTTTACCATCGCCTGCACCTAAACAAGTAATATCTGTTGGAGCTTGTTTCAACTCGATATCGATTTTGATAACATCTTTAACAGTATACTTAATTTGTTTGATACATTTATTTGCGTCTGTTACTTGGAAGATATAATCTCCTGGTAATAGATCTGTAAATACTGGATTAGTATTATTCTGTGTAATAATTGTACCAGTTGCTGAAACAATTTGGTATGTCAATGGTGTAATACCACCTGTAACATTTTTAATTTCTACATCAGTATTTCCATCAATACAAGTAATTGGATCTGGTTGATCTAGATCAAACTTTGTTGGAGGATCTAACCAAAGAATTGTTACAGTACTTGTTTTAGGACAGCCATTCTCATCTCTAATTGCATACTGAATAGTTTGACTTGCTCCGTTTTGATCTACATAGAAAATGTTTGTATCTGCACTGAAGTCACTATTGTTAAAACTATATTCATAAGCACCAGTACCGCCATGTGCCGCTAAAACAACTTTTGCTTGTTGTGGAGCATTATTTGCACCACATAAAGGTTGATCAATTGTTGGCGTATCTAATATCAATTCTGTTGGCTGGCCTAAAGTTTGAGTACCAGTTACAATACAACCCAATTCATCTTTAACAGTATAAGTATAATCACCTGCAATTAAATTAGTAAACAATGGAGTTGATTGCGTCATTAAAGTTCCTCCTGCTGGTGAAGTTCTTAGCAACGTATATTCATACTTGCCTTTACCTCCTTTTGCAGATAGTAACATGGTTCCTTCTCCTCCAAAACATAACGGTTGAGTTGGTGTTGCATCTGCTACGATTGGTACAAGCGGATCAACACTTACTGGAGTCGTTTCTACTGAACAGCCATTTGCATCTTTAATTAAGAATACATAAGTGTCTGCATCTGTAGCTGAAACTGGATAAGTGAAAGTTCTTGAACCTGCTGGTAAAATTGGGGTATCACCACTAAATGTTCCAGTTCCTTTTTTAACAGCATATGCAAAATTAGGAGTACCAGTACCATTTGTAATAGTCACTGTAATGATAGCATTTGGACCTGCTGCTCCAGTAGCATCACAAACTAAATCTGTTGTAACTTCTGCATTTGCTTTTGGAGTTGGTGTAATTGGAGATTTAACAACTGGTGTTTCACAACCGTTAAAATCTTTAATAATTACATCTACTGGTCCAGAGCTAAGGTTTTTTATTGTATACGGTAAAGTACCAATTGGTACAAAAGTTTTTCCGTTTACGCTTATATAATATGGTTCTTTTCCTTTTGTTGTTTCTGTTACTTCAACCTCAAAAGAACCTTCAGCAGCACAATTATCTACGATATCTAATGTAAATGCTGGAATAGGATCCTGCGGTAAAGCAATAGTAGTATATTTAATACATCCGTTTGCATCTTTAACATAGACATCATAGCTCGTTCCTGCTCCTACACTTCCTGCTAAATTAAAGCTGTTTTTATTATCCCATTTTGTAGGATCATAAGCCGTTCCTGAAGCAACAGCCTGATATGTATAAGGCGATGTTCCATCTTGCGCAGATGCACTAATTGTTCCTAATTTACTACATGTTGCATTTAAATCAACTGAAGCGCCAATTCTTAACAATTTAGTCGATTTATCAATTTTAAAGTTTGTTGTAGCAATACTACAGCCTTGATTTGGTGTAGCACCAACTTCTTTTATTAAAACATAGTAATATCCTAAATCTAACGCTGATGGACTAGTAATAGTTACTGTTCCAGGAACACCACCCACAGCTGCAGGTACTGTACCAGAACCTGTAACACCAGTTGATGTCAATGTTAAGCCATTAAAAATTGTATAGGTCAAATTAGTTGCGGTTGTATAGATACTATTAACCGTAAATGTTACGTTACCGTCTGTTACATCACTACAAGTAACGTTTTGTGGCACTATATTGCTAGCCGTTAAAGTAGAGTTACTTGGAATAGCAGGTGCGCCAGTTTCATAATAGTAACATTTTGACTGATCGTCGTATACTACATAAGTATAAGTAACACCTGGTGTTAAATTAGTAAAAGTAGTTTGCTTAAGTCTATCGCCTGTAACAATATCAACTTCTTCTGCCTGCCATCCTGGTCCAGGGTAAGTTGCATTTGTTCCGTCATAAATTCTAAAGAAAAATGGTCCTGTACCTGAAAATGCAGATCCAACCTTTACAACTGCAGAACCACCGCCTCCACCCGGAGCTGTTGTGTCACAATTTGTAGGAGGATAAGTTACTGTAATAGCAAGTTTATTAGGTGGAGATGTAACTAGCTCATCTGGGAATTCTACTGAACAACCATTTTCATCCTTAACTACAATCTTATATAAACCAAAATCTACAATACTAAAAGTAACAGAAGTTGTACCGTCAGTATTTAATTCACTCTTATTATAATTTGTCCCTGTAACATAGTAGCTATAACCCGTAGATCCAGGAACTCCCGGAGAAGTAACCGTTCCACCTGTTACACTATGAATGATAATAGACCCTTTTGCCATTCCACCGGCAGGATCACACTTTATACCAATAATTTCATAATCTACTACAATGGGTTTTGGTTTAATGATTTCTACTAATTCATCATCAAAACATCCTTTGCTATCAGTAACCGTAACTTTATAATGACCTGCTGGTAAACCTGTCATTTGAGAACCAAAATCTGTAAATGGCGCATCTAAAAGCTCTACTTTATATGTAAAAGGTGAAGCACCTTTACTTGTATCAAGTGTAACTTTAATAGCTCCTGTTGATTCTGTTGGACATAAAATCTTTTGCGATTGAACCGCTGTTAAAATAACTGGTGGTTCAATAGGTGATACTTTTACAACTTCAGAAATAATAGAACATGCTGGAGTATTAGAATCTGTAGCTTCAAATTTATAATCTCCATCTAAGCTTGTTGAAAAAGTACTTCCTGTAATTCCCGTTGTTGTAAAACCTCCTCCATTACGAGAAACTTTATAGGTGTAAGGTCCTACTCCACCTTCTGCAGATAACGTAAATTGAGCATCTGTAGTTGTATACGGAGGTAAAACAGCACATGTTAAATCTTTTACTGGAGTTACCGTAATTTTTAATTGATCGTTAACAGTAATAATAGTAGTATCCTCACAACCATTATCATCTTTAATACCCAATGTATATTTTCCTGGCGCTGTAATTGATTTGGTATCATTTGTGTTATAAACGCCATTTAATCCGTAAAGTTTTGTTGTTGATCCTGAATAAACTGATCCTGTAATTTTCACATCAAATGCGGCACCAGCATAACAAAGTGGATCTGTTACTGGGTCAATTTTTGGCGAATCGTCTTTTGTAATAGAAATTGATGTTTGAGCAGGACAGCTATTACCGTCTTGAACATATACATCATAATCTAAACCATCTACGCTTGTGTCTTTAATAAAAGTATTATTAGATACATAATCAGTAGCTATTGGAGTATCTCCAGCTTTTACTACTGCATATTTTAGAGGAGCTTTTCCTCCTTGTGCAGTCACTACAATCGTTGTACTAACATGAGGCGTACAGAAAACTTTTGTTCCTGTAACCTTAGTAATTTCTACAAGAACTGGATCTGCAAGGGTTACTTCGCTTGTCGCAATACATTTTGTTACTTTATTTGTAACCGTAAAAGTATATTTCTCACCACCTTTTAATCCTGTATACGTAACTACATCATTTGCTGGATTTGATGGACTAGGTGTTATACTAGGAGTTAATAAAATATCCCCTGAAATACTTCCAACTAATTTAGTAGTGTAACCTCCTGTTAAATTTCCAGAAATTGTGAAATTAATAGAACCATTGCTCAATCCGTTACAAGTTACATTGCTTACAATTGATCCTGTCGCTTGGATTTTTACAACATCTAAAATTTCAAAATCACCAACTACAGTACATTTGTTTGCATCTGTAACTTTAAAGTAATAATGTGCTGGTGTTAAACCTGTAAATGTATGATCTCTATTAGCGTCACTCACCGAAACTGCGCTTGGACTAGTTATTTCATATGTAAATGGTCCAACACCTTTTGTAAATTCTAATTTTAAATCAGCACTATTGACATCACATGTAATAACAT
Source organism: Flavobacterium luteolum (assembly GCF_027111275.1). Lineage (NCBI taxonomy): Bacteria > Pseudomonadati > Bacteroidota > Flavobacteriia > Flavobacteriales > Flavobacteriaceae > Flavobacterium > Flavobacterium luteolum. The sequence continues at coordinate 2,052,271 of NZ_CP114286.1, forward strand.
TTGATGCAGTAATTGTAAGTCCTGTTGGAGGGTCTAATTTTTCAATTTCTACACCACCTGTTACATCAACATGACATCCATTGGCATCGTATACTGTTACACTTACATTACCTGCAATATTTGTAGAATAAGTATCTGAAATAACTGGCGTTTGACCATTATAACTATATCTATAAAGATTTGGTGCTGGGTATGGAGTACCTCCTGAAGCCGTTACTTTAATTGTTGCTTTCTGTGCATTATTTGAAGCATCGCAAGTTAATTTAACATCAACATTTGCATCTGCTATTAGCGGATTTACTGGTTCTTTAATTGTAATCGTTTGAGGATCTGAAGCACATTTTTTAGCATCGATAACAACAACACTATAAGTACCTGCTCCTAAATTCTCAAATAAATTTGTTGTTTGAGTAATTTTTGTGCCTGATGGAGTAACTGGCGTTACTTCATAAGTAAATGATCCTGCAGGACTTGCAGTAATCGTAATAGTACCTGTTGTAGCTGATTTACATAGAATCTCATTTGGTTTAGCTGTGAAAGTTGGTTTCACAGTTGAATTTACTGTTTGAGAAACTACAATGCTACAGCCTTTACTATCTGTTATTTGAAAATAATAAGTTCCTGCTAGAGCTTTATAAGTAAATTTATTTAAACCTGGACCTACAGGAATAGGCGTACCTGTGAAAGGTGCCCCAGTTGTATTTACTAAGTAGGTATAATCTGGATATCCATCTTGAATTGTAACTCCAATGACCGCTTCGGGATTAGTTGGATCACAAGTTAAATCGGTATCAATTGCTGCTTTAGCACTTAAAGGAGCAGAAATGATTTCCTCTGCTAAATCAGCTGTACAGCCTGTTACAATATCTCTAACTGTAATAGTATATTTCCCTGGAGTTAATCCTGCGAATGTACCTGATGGCTGATAATTACCGCTATTAAGTTTATATTCATAATTAGGGTTTGGTTTAGGTGCATTTTTTGGAGTTGCAATTAATATCGCTCCAGTTCCACCAGCACAATAAGATGATGTTACACTTATTTCTGCCTCAGGATTTACTGATCCATTAATTGTGAAATTCTGTCCATCAACTTTACAACCTGTTAAATCTGTAACCGAAACGCTATAATCTCCAGCATTAAGATTTGTAAATACATTGTTATTTACCTGTACTTTTGCTGTTCCTCCTGGTGAAGTTGGTGTTACTGTATAAGTATAAGATCCTGAACCATCTACAGCATGAATTGTAGCCGTTCCTTTTACTTTACAAGTAACATGAGTTAAGTCTGGATCATTTAATTTTAATGCTGCAGTTGGTCCTCCAACAGTTACATCTTCAATAATTGGACAATTTGTAGTTGAATTTGTAACTGTAATACGGTGACTTCCTGCAGTTAATCCAGTAACATTAAGAACAAAAGGATTTGATGCTGCTGTTCCTGTAACTGGAGCTCTCGAATCTACTACGTAGCTATAATTAGTTCCTATAGCAATTCCTGTAACTGTATAACTTGCTGTTCCGTCTGTTGCGTTAAAACAAGTTACAGTTCCTGGAGTTCCTTCAACTGTAAAACTTGCAGGAGGTGCTATTGTATGTTTATCTGTAAATTTACATTGGTTTGCATCTCTTACTTCAAAAGTATATTCAACATTTGCATCCAAACCATTGAATATACCTGTAGAATTTGGTCCAGCTGTTATTGGAGCGATAATTCTATATTCTAATGTGCCTGTTATAGCTACTCCAGCAGCATCTTTTACATTTGTAATTGTAACACTTCCTTTATTATTAGGACAAGTTGCTGCTGTTGTAGTAGTGATTGTCATTGCTGCAGGAGGGTTCAATTTATTTATTGTTCCTGCGTTTACAACAACAGAACAAGAATTAGCATCAGTAATTCTTACTGTATAATCACCAGCTACATTTATTCCTGTAAATACATTGCTATCTTGAGGTCCTACAACTGCAACATTATTTCTTAACAAAGTATATTTATATGTACCTGTTCCTCCAACTACACCTGAAACTGTAATAGTTGCTGGATGGTCACAGTTATATACTGGATCAATAGTAGCTGTACCTTTAATTTCTGCTGGTTCATTAATCTTGAAATCGTAAGATCTTGTACAATCATTAGCATCTTTAACAATATACGTATAAGTTGTTCCAGGAGTTAATCCAGTATAATTGGTTTGATCTGTAAAAGTACCTGAACCATTAAAATCAAATTTAAAAGGAGCTAAACCTGTTAATCCTTCCAGATCAACAGAACCTTTTCCACCAAAACATAATGGATCATGAGGGTGAGCCGTTGCGGTTGGTTTTACTAAAGCATCTACTTTTCTAGCAATTGATGTTGGACAACTATTCTTATCTGTTATCTCAAAAGTATAAGTGTCATCTATTGTTGTTGAATATTGGAATACAGGATTTGTCGTAGTTCCTGAAGCCACAACTTTATCTAAAGTATTTTTAACAACATAGTTGTATGGCGCAACACCGCCTTCAATAGTTACTTCTATTGTTGCTTCAGAACCTGTTTGTTTACAGCTTAATGCACTAATAACTGCTGTTTTTGCGCCTAATTGTGGTTCAATCTGCTGACTAACAACTTCTGCACTACATTTGCTATTCATATCTAGAATCTCAAATTCATAATTTCCAGTAGCTGTTACATTATGTGTAAACGTACGTGTAGTAAATTGATCACTATAGTCGCTATAATTTCCTCCGTTACGTTTCACTCTATATTTAAATGGCCCTACACCATCTTTAATTAAAATAACAATTGATGCACCATTATTTTCTGTAAAACATAAATTAGAAGTTGATTGAATTTCTGCTTTTGGTTCTGTAGAACCATTTACAGTAATATCAGTGCTTTTGTCTGCCTGACAACTGTTTTTATCTGTAGCTGAAACAGTATAGTTTCCTGGCTTAACATCAAAAACCTTATATAATAAATCTGTAGGATCAAGATTAAATGGTTGAGTAGCACCAGTTGCTTTATCTGTCAATACAAGATTAAAAGGAGCGGTACCTCCTATAATAGAAGTAGCCGTAACTACTGCTTTTTTATCACAAGTAGCCGTAGTTGCATCTACTGTAAATTTAAGCTGAGCTGGTGATGGTACAGTAGTAGGAATATCAAAATCACAACCCTGTGACGTTGGGTCTTTTCTTACCCTAACGCTATAAGTAGCTGCTGACAACGGACCAATTGTAACGCGGTCTTTTGTAGATTTTATCCAAGGTTCTTGGTTATTAATCGAATAATAGAATTCTCCCGTAAAGTTTTCACCAAAAATATCAAAAGATCCATCTTTTGCTCCAAAACACGATTCTCCTTTTAAATTTTCAACATGGGCAATAAATGGAGGTGGAGGAGTAATCGTAAAATCCCACTTAAACTGTGCTCCACATACTCTTGGAACTTGGAATACTTTAATGTCATCTATCGCAACGTCATTACCAGAGTCCTCCTGGACACTTGAACGGACAATAAGTCGTAATTTAGTATAATTTCCAGGATCAAGCGTGATTGGTGTTTTTGGATATTTTATCCAGTCTCTATCTGTTGCCGATCTATCAATACTACCTGTTGCAAATGATGAAATTTCATTCCCTGCTCCGTCTACCAAGGCAATTGTCAAATTAGGGTCTTTTTTACCTGCTCCTGGCTTCATCAAGTTCATCGCATAAAACTCAAACATGATAGGCTGATTCGGAATTACATCATTAATCTCCTTTTCATATAAAATCGTACTTGTTGGAATTAAACTTCCAATATTAACAGCAAGGAATCTTCCTTTAGGATCTTTAACTCCCTTTACAATCGATGTATGGTCAACCGGATATCTCCAGCTCCAACCTGAAGTAGCATCTTGATTAATAGAACTTGTTACCGAATAATCACCATCATTAATAGCATAAGAACCATTACAATAGGTATCTGGTCGGTCTGGTATTTGTCTCTCAAAACAATAGTAAAAAGTATTAATACCTGGTGAAGTTGTATTTGGTCCACTACCGAAACTTTCATCTAATAAGTTACTATATGTAGAAGCCGATTTAACATTATAATCAACCGTAATAAAATGTTGCCCTTGCGGAACATTCAAAAACACGTTTGGCTGCGCTGTATTCGGGTTAGGATTTCCATCTAAGTAATATTGGAAAGTATATCTAGGATCACCTGCTCCATTATTAACAAGCACCGTTTGTGTTGCAGTACCATCACAATTATAAGTAATCGGCCCTTTGGTAATACTAGGTTCAGTTGGTTTACCATCAATACGAATGCCTGTCATATCAAATTTACAGCCATTTTTATCTCTAATGCTTACCGTATAAGGCCCTCCTTCTTTTAAATAACCTACATTGCTTGTAGTCCATCCACTACCATTAATAGCATCAGTATTAAAATAATATTCGTATGGAGGAGTTCCCCCTTGCGGGTTAGTAATTCTCACAATTCCATAGTCTGGATAAGGATCACATCCTGGTAAAGCTGCGACACCAGCAGAAGCTGTTAATGCAGTCGTTGTACCAATTGTAATTGTATTAAGAGCATCCTCGCAATAAGACCCTTTACTACCTGTACGATATCTGATCATTACATCATAAGAACCTCCTTCAAGACCAGGATAAGTTATTCCTGTTCCAGTAGTAAAATTACCATCCTGCCAAGTTAATCCAGCATCTTTACTGTATTGAATTGTATTATAACCATTTTTATTAGACACAGTAATCTTAATAGTTCCACTTGGATTACAAATATTATCTGTTGTTGTGCTAATCGTATAAACCGGTTTATCAACATTAGCTACATCAAATGTTTTTTCAGCAGAACAGCCATTCAAATCTTCAACTCGCATAATGTATTGACCTCCTTTGTCTATAATGACTCTATTATTTGGAACCAAAGTAAAGGCTCCTCCATTATAGCTTACAAAATAACGGTAGGAAGTTCCTGCCCCACCATTCGCATTTCCTTGAAGAATTCCTGTTTCACATACTTTAAAAGTTCTAGTAATAGATGAAGTATTATTTAAAGTATTTGCCGCCTTAATTTCTATGCTTTGAGAATTTTTTACCTCACAAGTACCGCTACCAGTATTTTTTACAGTAGTTACCACTGTATAATTACCCGCGCTTAATCCTATAAATTCATGTTCAGCAATAGATTTTTGTTGCGAAAAATCTATTGGAGTGGTTAAATTTGAACTTCTAAAAAGCTGGTAAACGTATTCGTTGTTTGCTGTATTGGCAGTTACTTTTATTTTACCTTGACTATTATTGCTAACACACGCTGGCTGTGTTGCAGTTAAAGAAGTGCTAAAAGTCGTCGTACTAACAACAATATTTTTTACACTAAAAACACATCCCGCTGGAGCTGCTTTTAATCTAATGAAAACATTATAAGTATCAGCATCTGGAGTAATAAAAGTATTACTGTCCTGCCAAGTATTAGGAGCAGGATTTGTTGTAAAGCTATATTCATACAAATCACTAAATCCTCCAGAAACGATTCTTCCAGGGATAACACATGAACCATCACTGCTTCTTACAATATTTGTTTTTGTAATTCCTGTAGGATCTACTTCCGATTTATAAACATTAAAGTAAAAAGTAAAAACAGAGGCATCTGGATATTTTATGACAACTTTATACTCACCCGCAGAACTGGCAATAAATTTTTGTCCACCAACAACATCAGCCCAAGTACAATTGTCTGCTGTATTGGCACAATTTCCGTTTGTATTTGGCGTACATCCTCCTGTACGTTTCATCCATACAATAGAAGTTGCATTTTTTATTTCCGTATCAATTTCTCTTGTTTCGTTGCCTCCGCACAAGAAAAGTTTTGGAAGCTCTGCACCATCATTAGGACAGATTGACACAGTACCTGCATAAGGATACTGAGCATATTTTTTAATCGGATTCGGAATAGTTGGAGGCGTAGTCATTTTGCCTGTAAGCGTGTCCGAACTAGCATCAAAACTAATCTGATTGTTAAACTGATTATTTGCTTTTAAGAATAAGTTCTCATTCGAGCTTGACTTAAGTTTTGAATTGAAAGCAACCCAATTTTGCGCGTAGGAGGCAAAATTGAATAGCAGAGCTAAAACAAAAATCAGCGTTCTTAAAGTAGTAGGTTTTTTCATAATCATTTTTTGTTACTTCTGTTTATCCTCTAAGGGGCATTAGTGAATAAAAAAATTTGTATTTGATAACATTTATTTCAATGTCTCTCTTAACTTTTAAGAGAGACTACTGTTTTTACTAATTCTCCACTTTTACAATGGCCATTCTTCCGTTGTATGGTTTATTTCCTTTTGCTTCTAAAGCTTTAGTTGCCTCTTGTAAACCATCAAACTTCTCGTAATAGATATAATATTTACTTGTTGTTACATTGTAAAAGAAATTAATATCTGATCTTCCTGCAGCAACTGCTTTTGCTAAGAACTCATCTCGTTTCTCTACACTATTATGAACCGCGATAATCATATAATACCCGCTATCAGAATTTTTAATATTCTTAATAATCTGCATATTTGACTGCTCTTCACCAAAATCAAAATCATTTGCTTTTAATGGTGTACTGCTCAGCTTAGTTGTTTCTTTAATTCTCTTAAGAGCTGCAACGTCCTGCGCATATCTTCCTTCATCATTCTCATAAGCTGCACGTTTAATTCTACGTTTACGCTCAATCTCAGTCTCTGTTTTAATACGCTCTAAATCGGCAATTAATGCTGCGCCTTCACGCTCCATTTTTAATTGAGCCGCTTTCAATTCGTTTATCTTTTCAAGATAAGCTTTATTCAAAGGATCATCTTTAGGGAACTTTTTAAGCCTTTCGTTATAAAGATTAGTCAGTTTCGCAATCTCATTTTTCATGCTGGTATTGGCATCAGCAATCTGAATTTTCAATGCCTCAATCTGGCTGTTTTCTGCCGCTACACTCTTAAATGGTTTTGGCTCTCTATAAATACCCTTTTCACTTAAATCATTCTCCTCTTTCAAATCGTTTAAGTCTTTCTGCTTATTCGCAACGGTAGCTTTAAACTGATTTAATAAATCCGTTTGAATGTTACTTGTACCTTCAACAGATTTAGTCAAGTTTTCGATCGCTTTTCCAGTATCATCTTTCGCTTTTGCTGCAAGTGCCGCTGCTGCTGCATCTGCTTTAGCCTGTTCTGCTGCTAATCTTGCTTGGCGCTCTTCTTCTTCACGTAGGCGTCTTGTTTCTTCTTCAGCTTTCAACTTTTCTGTAGCTTCAGCATCCGCTTTTGCTTTTGCTTCTGCCAAAAGTCTTGCTTGTTCAGCTGCCATATCGGCTTTTGCTTTTGCGTCTGCAGCAATCTTAGCTTGAAGTGCTTCTGCATCAGCTTTTGCTTTTGCGTCTGCTGCTAACTTAGCTTGACGAGCCTCTTCATCTAATCTAGCTTTTTCTTCAGCAACTTGTTTAGCTTTTAATGCCTCAGCGTCTGCCTTAGCTTTTGCATCAGCAGCAAGTTTAGCTTGAAGCGCTTCAGCATCTGCTTTTGCTTTTGCATCGGCAGCCAATTTCGCCTGACGAGCTTCTTCATCTAATCTAGCTTTTTCTTCCGCTGCTTGTTTCGCTTTTAATACTTCAGCGTCTGCTTTTGCTTTTGCTGTAGCTTCTGCATCGGCTTTTACTTTTGCATCAGCTAATAATTTTGCCTGTAAAGCCTCCATATCCGCTTTTGCTTTTGCATCGGCTGCCAGTTTAGCTTGTAATGCTTCTGCATCTGCTTTCGCTTTTGCATCTGCCGCCAATTTGGCTTGGCGCGCTTCTTCTTCAACTCTAGCTTTTTCTTCAGCAACTTGTTTAGCTTGCAATGCTTCTGCATCGGCTTTAGCTTTCGCTTCTGCTGCTAATCTTGCTTTTTCTGCCTCAGCATCAGCTTTGGCTTTTGCTTCTGCAGCTAATTTTGCCTGACGAGCTTCTTCTTCTACTCTCGCTTTTTCTTCGGCAGCTTGTTTAACGCGTAAAGCTTCTGCATCTGCTTTAGCTTTGGCTTCTGCCGCTAATCTTACTTTCTCTGCTTCGGCGTCAGCTTTTGCTTTCGCTTCTGCTGCTAATCTTGCTTTCTCTGCTTCCGCATCTGCTTTCGCTTTTGCATCGGCTGCTAACTTAGCCTGGCGAGCATCTTCCTCTTCTTGTAATTTTTTCGCTTCTGCTTCTGCCTTAGCTTTTGCTGTAGCTTCTGCATCGGCTTTTACTCTAGCATCTGCAATTAATTTAGCCTGTAAGGCTTCCATATCTACTTTCGCTTTTGCGTCGGCTGCCAATCTAGCTTGCTCTGCTTCTGCATCTGCTTTCGCTTTTGCGTCGGCGGCCAATCTAACTTTCTCTGCTTCGGCGTCTGCTTTTGCTTTAGCATCAGCTGCTAATTTTGCTTTAGCTGCTGCTTCTGCATCTGCTTTCGCTTTTGCGTCGGCTACAAGTTTAGCTTGAAGTGCTTCTGCATCTGCTTTTGCTTTTGCTTCAGCATTTAATTGTGCCTGACGAGCATCTTCAGCTTGTTTTATTCTTAGTGCTTCGGCATCTGCTTTTGCTTTCGCTTCAGCAGCGATAAGCGCTTGTCTTGCTTCTTCATCTGCCTTAACTTTCGCTTCAGCAGCTAATTTTTCTCTAAGTGCAGCTTCTTCTGCCGCTTTTGCTTTCGCATCTGCCGCCAATTTAGCTTTGTTTGCAGCATCGATAGAAGATTTTGTTTTAGTTTCTGCAGCCGCTTTTGCTTTTGCTTCAGCAGCTAATCTTGCTTGCAATGCATCTGAATCTGCTTTCGCTTTAGCATCTGCTGCTAATATTGATTGCATATCTGCAGCCTCTGCTTTTGCTTTTGCATCTGCTTTACGTTTTGCTTCGGCAGCATCGGCTTTTGCTTTAGTATCTGCAATTAATTTTAATCTTGCTGCTTCAGCATCTGCTTTTGTTTTTTCTGCTGCTGCCAATCTTGCCTGTCTTGCGGCTTCAGCATCTGCTTTAACTTTTTCTGCTGCAGCTAATCTCATTTTTGCAGCAGCTTCTGAATTTGCTCTTGCTCTTTCAATTGCAAGCTGTGCTGCTGTTTTTTGCTCTGTTGGTGCAGCTGCATTTGCAGCGGCTGCTTTAGCTTTTGCAGCTTCAGCATCTGCTTTGGCTTTATCGGCTGCTGCTACTTTTACTTGTAAAGCTTCCGCATCTGCTTTGGCTTTAGCATCTGCAGCTAATTTTATTTTTAATGCTTCAGCATCTGCTTGTGCTTTATCTGCAGCGAGCTGTTCTGGAGTTTTCTGTACAACTGCACCAGATTTGTTTGCTGCGGCTTGAGCTCTTGCTGCGGCTGCCGCATCTACTCTTGCTTTGTTATCAGCGGCTAGTTTTATTCTGCGTTCTTCTGCATCTGCTCTAGCTTTATCAGCAGCAAGTTGTGCTTGTGTTTTTTGTGTTTCTGCTACGGCTTTATTTGCTGCAGCAGTTTGTGCTCTTGCTGCCGCTGCGGCATCTGCTTTAGCTTTTGCCTCGGCAGCTAATCTTATTTTAACAGCCTCTGCATCTGCTTTGGCCTTATTATCTGCTTCTAATTTTGCTTTTGCTGCAGCTTCAGCATCTGCTCTCACTTTTTCAGCTGCCGCAAGTCTTGCTTGTTTTGCTTCAGCATCTGCTTTAGCTTTTGATTCTGCAGCCAATCTATTCTTTTCGGCGATTTCTGCTCTGTTAACTTGAGTCGCTTCCGATTGCGGTTTTGCTGGTACTGGTTTTGGTTTCGCAGGATCAACTAAAGAACCTTCATCATCATCTCCATAGTAGTAATTTCTATTTTTGAATTTATACGCAATAGCAAATTCATGAGAACCACCTAAGTTTGAGAAATTACCCATTCCTCTTTCGTAATTGTACTCAATAGCAATACTCGGCGTAATGTTAACTCCAAGTCCTGCAGAAACTCCATATAATGTGTTATAACCTAACTGGACCCAAACTCCCTGCTGAAGTGAAAGCATCCCAAGTCCAGAAATAACTGTTTTATCCTTTTTAATTTCTGTTCTTACAATTCCAGAAAATTTACTTCTGTCAAAAAAGCCATAACTATCAATATATCCTGTATACATGGCATGCAATTGAATTGCTCTTTCTGGATCTTCCTTTACCATTCCAGATCCAAAATTGTAAAGAACTAAATTGTTAATTGCTAATCCGAAATCTAAAAATTCTGTACCATAATTAATCCCTGGATTTACAGTCAGTAATGTGCTTTTTGGAAAATCCCCTGATAGAATAGTAGAATCATCTGATATAATTTTTCCTGTATTTATACCGCTTTGATAAATTCCTACATTTAAACCAAAAGTCAAATTACTAGCTTCTTCCAGAACAATATTGTGAGCGAAATTGGCAACTCCGCCAAAGACAGTCATCAAACCATAATTCTGTTGAAATAAGCCTACAGCAAATGCTTCATTTTCTCTAAATCGGCCAGAATAGTTGGCCAAATAAGTCTGCGGAGCATTATCAAACTGCACCCATTGCCTCTTATTATAGAAACTTGCGTATGGGTTCGATTCTCTAACAAAACTGAAAGTTGGGTTAATTAAATATCTATTAAACTTTAAAGAATTTCTTATGGGTAATGAAAACGAAACAACTCCATCCTCAGAAGCTTCTTGAGAATAGAGTACATTTGATAAACCGTAAAATAACGTGATGAATAGTAAAATTTTCTTCATATTATTTTATAACCGTTATTGATCCTTTTTTTTCACCTGCATCGCCTTGAATGACATAGTAATAAACGGGATTTACATTTTTAAAATCTATATTGTTTTGAGGCCAATCGCCTTGGTAATTCACTACATCCAGAACTTTATCACCGTTTGAACTAATGATGATTACCTTTGTATTTGCATTTTTATATTCATCTGGAATATTCCAGTACGGATTCATTCCGCTTAGTTTAATAATGTTTGGAATAACACTAGCTGGGCCAGACTCTCCATTTATTCTAAATGAAAATTCTCTATTTGCGATACAGCCAGATGCTTGAGAAATTTTTACTTTATAATTACCTTTAACAGCTACCACATAAGAACTAGATGTTTCATTAGGAATTAAATTGTCATTTAAATACCACTCATAAGTAGGATTAGTAGCATCTGTAGTTACAGATACATTTAATGTTTCACCTTCACTTAATTTGTAACCATCTTGAACATCTATTTTTGCTTCGAAACCGTTGCTTTGAAGATTAATACTTCCAGTAGCTGAACATCCTCCAAAATCTACATCGACAGAATAAACTCCAGATTCGTTTGTTGAATAGGTTCTATTAGTAGCGCCATTAATTAGATTACCATCTTTTTTCCATTGATATTTATTTCCTGATGTCGCGGTTAAAACTGTCCCCGTACCACTAGCACAAAATGGGTTTCCAAGACTAGAATTGATAGTAACAGCCGAACCTGAACTAGAAGAAACAACATCAACTCTATTAGAACTAATATTGCTTGCAGTACAAACTCCGTAATCAATTTCAGAATAATATTGCCCTGGACTATTAACTACTAAGGAGCTTCCTGATTGCCCAGAAATAATAGCACCATCCTTATACCATTTATATTTAAGTGATGGATAATTTGCAGGTGAGGAATTTACATCTGAAGGTGTTTCATTATAAACAGATAATGTAATACTTCCAGATGAACAAATTGCTGCAGATGTATTTTTGTTATTAATGAAATAAGCCGCTTCATAAGGTTTATAATAAGCTCCTATAGAAGTATTTCCTAAAGAGTTTCTAAATCTCTGGCTAACCGTACCTGTAGAGCTTTTGATTCTTAAACCATAAATATCAGAACCAGCTAAATCAGTAGGCACAGCAAACTTGATAGTCTGCTGCGTTGCTGATGTATTTATTACTTGAAGAGTTGTAGTAGCGGTTGGAGTTGTAAAACTACCTGTATTATCTGAAAGTTCTACCTGAAAGGTAGTTCCTACAGGAAAATCTATATAACTAAAAGTTGCAAAAAACTCATTGAAAGAACTACCAGCACAAAGTTTCTCTAAACCATCTAACTGTTGAGGAACTATCGTTTGGGCATAGGAATTCGATCTAGCAAAAAGTAAAATGCTAAATAATATTATAACTTTAAAAAAAGATAAAGTAATTTTTTGAATCATATAGTGCGTGTTCTTGCTAGATCTATACGCTCAAAAAACAGGATATCTATGAATGTTTCAGAGAAATCATACTTGTAGTTTTCAATTACTTCTTTTGCAAGAATTGAAGTTGCTGCAAATGATGAATTCTCATTACAATCATTAGATACAGTATTTGACTCAGCCGCTATAGTAAGGCTATCCTTGGGGGTGGACATCCCTACTATAGACTGATTTAAATTACTTGATTTGCCGTTTTCAATAACAGCATTATTATTGTTGATTTGGTCATTGCAAGCCAAAGTTAAACCACACTCAGAAACAGCAGCCTTAGTAGGATTTTCTGCTGTGTTCTGTGCATATAGAGTTAACGAAATAGGCGAAACCAAAAATATTATATATAAAAAATATTTTTTCGTAGATACCATTATGTCTTGATCTTTATTTGGGCCCGTAAGACGATACATAAATTGTGTCTGGGGACTTAATTAATAAAATTTACGCGAGGGAAATAAAAATCGAAACTATTTATTTGTTACCGCTAGAAGCTGTGATTTTTCCTAATTGTAATCTGAAATCTGGTTTTTTAGGATTGAAGATATCAATGAATGTTTCTTTGTTGTCACTTTGTGACATAACATTGAAAAACACAGGGTTTCCATACCAGCTCTCTAAATCTTCATTGTTAGAATTGTATTCAGTAAAGATGTTTCCTTTACATAAATTGAAATACATTTCCTCAAATTTGATTTTTTTAAGGTTGGCATCATTGATTTCAGTTTTGCTGTCTAATAATACTGCAGGGTTGAATCCAGAGATTACACTTCTTTTCATTTCAAGAGAAGCATTTTCGGCTACATAAACAGCCTCTTTTACTAATCCTGCTTGAATGTCAGCATTAATGTTTTCACTGTCATTAACCATTGTAATATTACTTGCAACAACTAAAGTTTGTTTTTTAGTGAAATCTGTTTCACTTTTCTTTTCATAAGATTTAACCTCCATACAACGAGATCCGTCTTTAGTACTTGAGAAGTAAGAAGATCTAACTGCTAAAGAGTTGAAGAAACGACATTGAACTCCTTGAGAGAATTTAAAGTCATCGTTAACTGATTTATAAGAAACGAATTTTGTAGCATTTAAGTCACCACCTAAGATTCCGAAAGAATCTCCACCAGCGTAACTTACCATGATGTTTTCTAAAATTGTTTTGTTACCAACAGCTGCTAAAGTTAAAGCGTTGAAAGTATCAGCTCCTTTTACTTTTTTACCAGCAAATTCGATTCTTACGAATCTTAAAATTCCTGAGTTTGAAGCTACGTTGTCTCCACCGTAAGTAGTCATTGTTGGATCTAGATCTAGGTTATAAGAACCTACATTTCCAAATTTATTAATTGGAGCATCACCAAGAATTACAATACCACCCCAGTCTCCAGCTTTTTTCATGCTGCGGTTTGAAGTAAATACGATTGGATCTGTTTCTAAACCATCAGCTACTAATTGTGCACCTTTTGTGATCACCAATGTTCCTTTTGTTTCGAAATCACCAATAATTACTGTTCCTGGTTCGATAGTTAAAACAGCATTGTTTGTAACATAAACGTTTCCTTGCAAAACGTAGATATTTCTTTTCAGCAATTTGGTATTAACAGAAATATTTCCTGCCAAAATTTGGTTTGCTTCTCCATAATCAACTTTGTTAGGCTTAAACTCAGTCCAGTTGTTTAACCAATTGGTGTAGCCCATAATTCCTTTCTCTTGTTGAGCATTCATACTCGCAACTGTCAAAAGAACGCAGATCAATTGAGTAATTTTTTTCATGATAAGGGGGGTATTACGGTTAATAATAAATTTGGGTATGCGTAAATGCAAAAACTCTTCTCGAGTTTTCTGAAATTTTCAGGACCCTCGAGAATGAGTTGTTTTTTTTTATTTTGTTTTTTAAGAATGTCTAGCTGGTATTCACCAGACTTTCTCAAAAAAGATTTTAAAAAATGCTTTATTACATTTCGTTCAAATCGTTGAACTCGTGTAATGATTTCAATGTACTTTCGTAGAATAAGATTGCAGCGATTAGATTTCCTTTATCAGAGTAAGGCATCATTTTTCTTTGAAAATCTACCGTCGTATCCAAGAAAGTTGTTGTACCAACTGCCTGAGCATCTAATACTTTTTTGTGTTCGTTATCGTCTGGAATACCTAAGTCTGCCATAGTAACACCTGGTTTAGTAACCAAAGCAATGTAAGGGAGAGTTTTAACTAATACTTTAATACGCTCGATGTATAATTCCAAAAGTTCTCCTTTTTGCATACCACTTAATTCTTTTTGATCATGGTATTTTCTGATAAGAGCAGTTGTACTGATAATACTTCTCGGTGCGTTTTTAGCTTGTGCTGAAGCAGCCGCAGTAGTTAAGATAAAAAAAGCACTAAATAGAATAATTTTCCCTTTCATAGATTCTTATTTTATAATTGGTTGTTGATAAAAACAAAAATATAGAAATTAACTTAAATTACAACTGTAATGGATTTTTTTTTCAAAAAATTTCCTTAAAAAAACCTTAAAAACCAGCGTTATGTCGAGAAAATGTGCGTTTTAACGGGCATTTTGTTAAAATGTTTATATAAAAACCGTAAGATATTAACTATAAAAAATAAAAAATTAACTCTTTAAATAATCAAAAAACAGCTCCGTTTGTCGAATTTTGAAAAAAAATATTAACAAAAACATCTTGGTGTTTATTAACTTGAAGATATTTATTAACAAATTTCTGTCGAAACTGCATGAAAAAAATCAAAAAATCAAGTCCAAGACTTTAATCTCAAATTTGAAAATTCCAACTTCGAAATAATCTTATCTTGAAAATTTTTGACTACACATTTTCTTCTATCTTTGCGCAATGCAATTTTCTCAAATTTTAGGTCAAGATTACATCAAAAGCCACTTGATAAAAAGTGCTGCTTCTGGTAGAATTCCTCATGCACAATTATTCGTTGGTCCAGAAGGAAGTGGCACATTAATAACGGCCATTGCCTATGCCCAATATATTTTATGCAATAATACCGGTGATGAAAATTCAAATGGAAATGATTCTTGTAATCTAAAGTTTGATAACATCTCTCATCCCGATTTGCATTTTATTTATCCAACCGTTACAACCGAAGACGTAAAGACAAAACCTAAAAGTTTAGACTTTATTCAGGATTGGCGCAGTTTCATTCAAGAAATGCCTTATGGAGGTTTGTTCGATTGGTATAAAATTCTTGGCGTTCAAAACAAGCAGGGAGAAATTCGTGTAGAAGATGCACAGGAAGTTTTAAAATCGCTTTCGCTGAAATCTTATGAAGGCGGTTACAAAATCATGATTATCTGGATGGCCGATAAAATGAATATCGCCGCATCTAATAAACTGCTAAAACTTCTCGAAGAACCGTCAGACAAAACCATGTTTATTCTGATTTCTGAAAACGAAGAAGATATAATCCAAACCATACGTTCAAGATGCCAGGTTATTCACTTTAACGGACTTCCTGAAAAAGTAATAGCCGAAGCTTTGGTTGCCAAAGAAAATATAGATCCAAACTTAGCTAAAAAAATTGCACATCAAGCGCAAGGAAATTTTAATAAAGCATTGCACTTGTTAAAAGAAGACGATGACGATCTTCCTTTTGAGCAATGGTTTGTCAATTGGGTTCGAGCTGCTTTTAGAGCAAAAGGAAATGCCGCCGCTATTCAGGATTTAATTTCATGGAGCGAGCAGATTGCCGCGCTTGGACGTGAGAGCCAGAAAAAATTTATTCAATACTGCATTGAAATGTTTAGACAAGCTCTTATGCTAAATTATCAAGCACAAAGTCTAGTATACATTGAACCGAAAGTGGATAAATTTAAATTGGAGAATTTTGCTCCTTTCGTAAACGGAAACAACATCCACGAAATATTCAAAGAACTTTCAGATGCGATGTATCACATTGAAAGAAACGGAAATGCAAAAATAATCCTTACCGATTTATCGATCAAATTGACTCGTTTAATTCATAAAAAATAATTCATAATGAACAATGTTGCCTCAATTTTACTTTTAGCTTTTCTAGCTTTAACTTTTTTACAATCGGGTTACGAAAAAATTTTTTACTGGAAAGATAATGTTGCTTGGCTTAAAGAACACTTTGCCAAAACACCTTTAAAAAATCAAGTTCCTCTGGCTCTATTGCATTTATTGATTTTAGAATTGATTTCAGGAATTTTATGCGTTGTGGGCGGAATTCAATTATTTACAAACAATGGCAGAGAATTTGGCTTTTATGGAGCTATATTTTCTTGCATCTGTTTGCTAATGATGCTTTTCGGACAAAGACTTGCGAAAGATTACGATGGTGCAAGAACCATTGTTATATATTTTATACCAGCTGTAATGGCTGTTTATTGGTTGAATTAAAATATGCCACTCCCGATAGCTATCGGGATTCACAGATTTATTTAATCATTTTAATCTGTGAAATCTGTGACAAAAAAGCCCTTTTTGGGGCGTTAAAACAAATTTTATTAAAAAAATGAATCCAAAACATCCTTCAGAATCCCTAACTATTTTAACTGATTTGGTTTTACCGAGCGAAACAAATCCTTTAAACAATCTTTTCGGCGGTGAGTTATTAGCCAGAATGGACCGAGCGGCAAGTATTGCGGCCCGCAGACATTCGCGTCGAATTGTTGTAACGGCCTCTGTAAATCACGTTGCTTTTAACAGAGCTATTTCGCTTGGAAGTGTTGTAACTGTAGAAGCAAAAGTTTCCAGATCTTTTAAAAGTTCTATGGAAGTTTTTATAGACGTATGGGTAGAAGACCGCGAATCTGGAAACAGAACAAAAGCCAACGAGGCAATTTATACATTCGTAGCGGTAGACGATACAGGAAGACCTGTTGAAGTTCCAGCAATTGTACCAGAAACTGAATTGGAAATTCAGCGCTTTGAGGCTGCACTACGTCGTAAACAATTGAGTTTATTGCTAGCTGGTAAAATAAAACCAACAGATGCAACAGAATTAAAGGCTTTGTTTTTGTAGAACGATTTTGTGACAATTTGGAACAATCAAACTTCAAAAAAAGAAGTAATTTTACAAATTATAAAACTGACTAATAAGATTATTAAGGAATTTTCTTATTTTTATCCAGAAAGACAAAATAATAATTTAAGATATTTAGAAAAAAATGAGTTCAGAGAAAGAAGCCAAATTAAAAGCACTACAATTAACGCTTGACAAACTTGACAAAACCTACGGAAAAGGAACCGTAATGAAAATGGGCGATAAAGCCATTGTAGAAGTAGAAACGATTTCTTCTGGCTCACTAGGTGTTGACTTAGCTCTTGGAGTAAACGGATATCCAAAAGGAAGAATTATCGAAATATATGGTCCAGAATCTTCTGGAAAAACTACTTTGACGCTTCACGCAATTGCAGAAGCTCAAAAAGCTGGTGGTATTGCTGCTTTTATCGATGCGGAACACGCTTTTGACAGAAACTATGCAGAGAAATTAAATGTTGATATCGAGAACTTAATTATTTCTCAGCCAGACAACGGAGAGCAAGCTTTAGAAATTGCTGAAAATCTTATTCGTTCTGGCGCTATAGACATTGTTGTAATTGACTCGGTTGCAGCTTTAACTCCAAAAAGTGAGATTGAAGGTGAAATGGGAGATTCTAAAATGGGTCTTCACGCACGTTTGATGTCTCAAGCTTTGAGAAAACTTACTGGAACTATCAGTAAAACAAACTGTACAGTTTTCTTCATCAACCAGCTTCGTGAAAAAATTGGTGTTATGTTTGGAAATCCTGAAACGACAACCGGAGGTAACGCACTTAAATTTTACGCTTCTGTACGTTTAGATATTCGTCGTTCTGCTCAGATCAAAGACGGTGAAAATGTAATTGGTAACAGAACTAAAGTTAAAATTGTTAAAAACAAAGTGGCACCACCTTTTAAAACTGCCGAATTTGACATTATGTACGGAGAAGGAGTTTCTAAAACTGGTGAAATCTTAGATCTAGCTGTAGAATTTGATATCGTTAAAAAAGCAGGATCTTGGTTCAGTTATGGTGACACCAAATTAGGACAAGGACGTGACGCCGTTAAAGCTTTAATTAAAGACAACCCAGAACTAGCTGACGAACTGGAAGTTAAAATTAAAGATCATATGAAAGAATTGGCAAACGCCTAAAAATAAGTCAACAAAGACGCCTTAAAAGCCGAATGATTCTAAAAAATCATTCGGCTTTTTTATTTTGACATAAAAAAATGAAATTTTCACGCAACCTTTTTACCAACCTTCCATCTGTATAAAAAAGCAGTTTATAATTGGTACTGCCATATATCAATTTCGGTTTTTTTAGAATTTACATTGGTTGGTTATTTGAGTAAAAAATCCGTTGGTTGTTCAAACTGACGGGTTTTTGTCAAATTATCCTCAATTCCAACGCAACCTTTTTAATTTTTCGATATCTATAATAATGTGACATTAACTTGAGTTATTAACTAAACTCTTTATTATCAACCATTAATATTTTTAACCATGAAAGAAAAAATAGAATTGTTGTACAATAAAAACCGAAGAAAAACCAAATTGAAATTTAAAAAAGTATTGCGTTTTATTTCAGAAAAGATAATTCACAGATAATAAGCTTTTGAATAAAAATAGGGGTTTTTAATTCAAAGAAAAGCCGGTAAACTTTTAAGTCTACCGGCTTCTGTATTTTACATAATGTTTTTATGGTTATTCCTTTTGATAATCCACTAAACCATTATAAATCATATTTCTAACTTGATCTCTCAATTCTTTTCTGTTGTCACTTGTTAATCCTTTTGTTTCTACGAAAGGTAAAATTCTAGCGCGCATCTTTCCTGGACTTCCACTCAAAAAAGTATATGAAAAACGCTCTTTGTTATCTGGATAAACAATAGGCACAATCGGAATCTGATGATCGATTGCCAATCTGAATGCGCCGTCTTTAAACTCGTCCAGCAAAATACTTTCGTCATCTGGAACTCCGCCCTCTGGGAAAATGCAAATACTTAAACCTTGATTCAATCTGTTTTGAGCTCTTTTAAAAACCTCATTTTTACTTTTAGACGAACTTCTGTCAACCAAAATACAAGTACGTTTATAGAAAAATCCAAAAAGCGGAATCTTTACCAGCTCTTTCTTCCCAACAAAAACAAATGGATTTTTAATTAAAGCCAACGTAAGCATAATATCCGTCATAGAAGTATGATTGGCCACTATCATGTAACTTTTCCCTTTAACGAGCTTCTGCTCGCGTTTTACGGTATAAAAGAAACCCATTCCGAAAAGGATAAATTTAGCCCAAATGCGGGCCATTTTAAAGAAGTATGGATATCCTTTCTCAGAAAGTATAGAAATAACCAGAAAAGGCAACATAATCAGTATTGGAATGGCCATCAAAACGTAAAACCAAATTCTCCAAAGAATCCAAAAAGCAATTTTAAATATTTTCATAGATTCAAAAGTAAGAAAACAGAAATGAATATTTAGCAACAATTTATAATGTGAATAATTTAACAGCAAAGCACACAAAGATTTTACGCAAAGAGCGCAAGTTCTTAGCCACAGATTTAAATGATTAAATGGATTTTATGAAATCTGTGAAAATCTTTTTAATCTGTGGCAGAACATTTAAATCTTTGAAAAAACATAGTAAAAAATCTTTGCGTGCTTTGCGTAAAATCTTTGTGTGCTTTGCGGTTATAAAAAACTTCACGAACTTTGCATTTCAGAAAAAACGAGAATGGCAAAAATACTTACGGGTGTTCAAAGTACAGGAACACCGCATTTAGGAAATTTATTAGGAGCAATTATTCCGGCAATCGAATTATCAAATGATCCATCAAACGAATCTTATTTGTTTATTGCCGATTTGCATTCAATCACTCAAATTAAAGACGGAAAGACTTTAAGAGAAAACACGTACAGTACTGCTGCGGCTTGGCTTGCGTGCGGATTAAATCCTGAAAAAGTTACATTTTACAGACAATCAGACGTAGTGCAAACTACAGAATTGACTTGGTATTTGAGCTGTTTTTTTCCATTTCAAAGATTGACTTTAGCACATTCTTTCAAAGATAAAGCTGATCGTTTGGATGATGTTAATGCCGGACTTTTTACATACCCAATGTTAATGGCTGCTGATATTTTATTGTATGATGCTGAATTTGTTCCAGTTGGAAAAGATCAATTACAGCATTTAGAAATTACTCGTGATGTTGCGGCTCGTTTTAACCACCAAATGGGTGAAACTTTTGTTCTTCCTGAAGCAAAAATTCAAGAGAATATTATGCTGATTCCAGGAACAAACGGAGGAAAAATGAGTAAATCTGCAAACAATATCATCAATATTTTCTTGGACGATAAGACTCTGCGTAAACAAGTTATGAGTATTGAAACTGATTCAACTCCACTTGAAGCTCCAAAGAATCCTGATACTTGTAATGCTTTTGCAATTTATTCTCTGTTAGGATCAGAAGAACAAATCGCACAAATGAGAGCAAATTATTTAGGTGGAAATTATGGTTACGGTCACGCTAAACAAGCTTTGTTCGAATTGATTACTGAAAAATTCAAAACAGAAAGAGAAAAATATAATTACTACATCAACAATCTTGAAGAAGTTGACGCTTTATTGAAAAAAGGTGCTGCAAAAGCTTCGGTTATTGCTGATGGTGTTTTGGCAAAAGTTAGAGAGGTTCTAGGATTTCAAAAATAAATTTAAAAAACAATATTCTATAAAACGCTGAACATTACTAAAATTGCTCAGCGTTTTTCTTTTATCATATATTTTTGTAACTTCAAGTATATTAATCTTTTAAAAACAAAAAGAATGGATAAGTATATTGAAGATTACAATGTTCCCTCTTATGTATTTCAAATCTTAAATATAATTTTCGGCTTACTGCTGATTTATATTTTATATCGATTGTACAAACATTTTACAAGAAAATAATGTATAGGATTTTCTGTGTTAAATTGACTCAAAAAGTTTTCCAGGAAGTGGTCTAATAACACCTTTTAATTCCATACCAATCAGAATTCCGGATAGTTTGAAAATTGGTATTTGACATTCGATTGCAATGATATCTAATAACTCTTTTCCGTTTTTTAGAAGAAAATCGTAAACCTTCTGTTCTTCAGATTCTAATTCCACAAAAAGCTGTTTCTGAATGTTTTTTGTTTTTTCTTTAATATCCCAATTTAACATATATATTAAATCAGCGGCATCTGTCAACACATTTGCTTTCTGGGTTTTAATTAAATTATTGCAGCCTTGACTGTATTTATCTGTAACTCTTCCAGGCACAGCAAAAACATCACGATTGTACTCGTTGGCCATATTTGCAGTAATTAGAGATCCACCTCGATCGGCAGATTCTATAACAATTGTAGCTTCAGTCATTCCAGCAACAATACGGTTTCGACGCACAAACTTCTCTTTATCTGGATTCGAATCGCTCCAAAACTCAGTAATAAATCCGCCATTCTCCTCCATTCTAGCCATATACTTTTTATGAGTTCTCGGATAAATCTGATTTAAACCATGAGCCAGCACGCCAACAGTTTGTAAATTTAAATCCATTGCCGCCTGATGCGCTACGATATCAACTCCATAAGCAAATCCACTTACAATCACTGGATCTAATGGAGCCAAATCTTCAATTAATTTTCTACAAAAATCAGTTCCATAAGAAGTAATCTGCCGTGTGCCCACGATACTGATTATTTTTTTGTTTTTAAAATCTAGATTTCCGGCAGTAAATATCAGAATTGGTGCATCAATGCAATGTTTAAGTCGTTCTGGGTAATTATCATCCTGAAAAAACGAAACCTGAATATTATTGTTTTTTATAAATGAAAGTTCTTTATCTGCTTTTTCAAAAACACTTTTATCTTTTATATTTTTCAATAAAACAGATCCAATTCCATCAACAGCAGCCAATTGAGAATTCTTTGCTTTAAAAATAGCATCGGCATCACCAAACGAATTAAGCAATTTTTTGCCCATTATATCTCCTACTCCATCAACCTTCAATAAGGCAAGTAAATTAAACAATTCTTGATCTGTCATCTTGTTTTAACATTATGTAAAATAGATAAATAAAATCTACTTTTTTTAAGGCACAAATATCTATAAAACAAAGTAATTTCTTAATAAAATTATAGAATATTTTTAAAGTGCCTTGTTTTGAAAGAAAACATAAAAAGTTAATATACTGAAAACGAATTGTCTAAAAATAATTCGGAATTGTTAATAAAAATTGTGAATAAAATTTTGATAACTATACGCGTTGTCTAACTTTGTTAATATGAAAATCGAAGTATATATCTCACAGTTATTGTATCGTTATCAGTGTGTAACGATTCCAGGATTTGGTGCATTTTTAACAGAAACTCACTCAGCGCAGCTGAATGAAAGCACTAATTCGTTTTTTCCTCCAAAAAAAACCATTTCTTTCAACAGTCGTATCAAAAATAACGATGGATTGTTGGCAAATCATATTGCACAAGCAGAAAAAACATCTTATAGTTTTGCAGTTAGCGCAATTGCTTTTGAGGTTTTAAACTGGAAAAAAACATTGGAAGAAGAAGGCGTGATTCTTTTAAAGAACATTGGAGAGCTGCGTTTAAATTCTGAAAGCAATATTGTTTTTAAACCAAACGATCAAACCAATTTTCTATCTACTTCTTTCGGATTAAGTCCTTTTGTTTCGCCAATGGTGAAAAAAGAAGCTTTCGAGAAAAAAATCGAAAAAATCGCGGCAAAAGAAAAAGATGCTGTTTTATTATACGAAAATGAAGAAGAAACTAAATCTTCAAATCCGTTCTTGCGATATGCTGCAATTCTTGTTTTAGGACTTGGAATTACAGGAAGCATTGGTTACCCATTATATCAAAATCAAATTGATAACCAAACACTTGTTGTAGAACAAGCAGTTCAGAAAAAAGTACAGAACAAAATTCAAGAAGCAACTTTCTTTATTAAAAGTCCGCTTCCAGCTGTAACTCTTTCTGTTGATTCTGCTAAAGTTGAAACTGTCGAAACAACAATGCCATATCACATTATGGCTGGTGCTTTTAGAAGCGAGCAGAATGCAAGAAAAGCGTATAACCAACTAATTAAAGATGGTTTCAAAGCGAGAATGTTGAAAGAAAACAAACACGGATTATTTCCTGTTTTATACGGAAGCTATGCGACTATGAAAGAAGCAGAGCAAGCTCAAAAAGAAATACAAAAAGGCGAAAATCCACAAGCTTGGATCCTGGTCGAAAATCTATAAATCAAAAAAATCCCGTTCTTCTGAAACGGGATTTTTTTTTGATCTAAAAACTTAATATTCCGCAATGTTTAATGTTTATCGTGAAACAATCTTAGCATCTTGTGATAAAATCTCTTTTCCTGATTGATATACTATTAATGCCGCAGGCGCCGAATTTTTTTCACCTAAAACAATAAAATGACACTCATATCTGAAGTTTCCTTTTTTGAATTCGAAATGATGATTTCCGCCTGTACCATCTGCAACAAAAATTCCATTTTCGATTACTAAATCAGGTTTGTCGGTCATTTTGTTTTTGATTCCCCAAGAAACGTAACGATAGTTATTATTCCCCAAATCATCAATTCTTATTCTAAATTTTGAAGTTTCAAGAATGGCAATCGGCTCTTTAAAATTTGAAATCAAAGAGTTTACATTTTTCTTCTGTGCTGCAATCAGCGAATTTTTTATTTTCAGTTCTTCATCAGATTGATGATTGATGCTGATGATTCTTCCATCAGTATCGATCCACAAATCACCTTGATTGAGCATAATTCCACGCCAACCCACTTCTGACCAATCCTTTGCAGGACCCGATTTTGTTATTTTTTCAATCAAAACTTTATCAAAAATTTGATTATATCTTTTTATAAAATCTGCTTTATCTTTCACTGACGGAATTGGATATTCTCGCTTGAACGGAAATTTTATTCGTTTTGCAATTGCTTCTTTATCGCTGTTTTTCACTTCCAGAATAAACTTCGAAATGAACTTTTGATATTCTGGTTTCAAATCTTGAGCAATTAAAAACGAAGAATTAAACACCAAAATTGTTAGCAATATTTTAAATGTTTTCATATCAAAAATAATTTAATGCGTTAGAAATTAGATTTTTGAAAAACAGAAAACAGTGTTTCACGTAGGACGCTCCAAAAATTAATTTATGCTCGCTTTGAACATTTTCAATTCGTCCCAGGTAAATTCGTCGCCATATTTTTCCTTCAAAGGGCTCAAAGATTCTTCTTGATAAAACTGAAATGCTTCTCGCAAAGCCAAAATTTTATCATACGGAAGAACATCAGTAATTTCAATTTTCTTCGCTTGAATAAGTCGTATCAAATGCCCCTCAATAGTTTGAACATTCAATTTACGCATTCTCGCAATATCTTCAACCGAATTTTTATCCATCCACAAATCGTACGTTTCTTCGACTGTCGTTTTTTTAGCCGTTTTAAGCTCGTTTTTCTCTGTCTTAGCTGATTTGTATCGAACAACGGGTTCTTCAGCCCTAAAAATGTCTGTATTTGTCGTTTTCAGCTCTTCTCTTATCCTTTCCGCTTTGTTCGTTTTGTAATTTTTAATATTTGGCGACGAAAGCTTTTCTTTACTAATTTCTTCACCGGCAACAACAACTTCAATCAATAACTTGGCTTTCATCAATCGTAAAACCGCTTTTGTTTGGAGATCTTCCAAAAAGTTAAGCTCTTCGTAGAACTCTTTTACTTTTTTAAATTTTTGAATTTCACCCATTTTGTAAATCAGATCATCTACCAACTTATCCATTTGTTTGAAGAAATAATCATAGGCCGCATCTACCCTTTCTTTTACAAAAAACAAATCGACCGTTTCTTTGATGAAAATTTTATTGAGTTGCGAAATGAATTTCTGCGAAGGATCTAAAAGCTGCTCCATAATTTCCATGCGTTTATGTGCCCAAACTGCATGTTTCGTTTTTTCGGAACCTGCTGCATTTTCGTTATAACTGAAACGATGATTTCGCCATTCTTGCGCCAATTCTCCCCAATTAAAACTGTTTATCAAATAGTTATGTATAAAATTTTTAGTTTCAAAGTGAAGCGCTTTCTCCAAAGTTTCTTCTGTTGCTCTGTTCAAAGCATAATCCATCACATCTTGATCGTTAGAAATACCATTCATCTGCATCGGAGAAAGCAAAATAAGACCTTCTAACGAACGCAAACGCGAAAGTGCTACATAGGCCTGTCCGGGCAGAAAAACTTGCGATACATCGAGCGCTGCTTTGTCAAAAGTTAAACCTTGGCTTTTGTGCACCGTGATGGCCCAAGCCAACTTGATTGGATAATGCGCAAAAGTTCCTAAAACCTCTTCTTCGATATCTTTGGTTTGTTCGTTGACTTTGTAGCGGATATTTTTCCATTCGTACTTTTCCACTTCAAGCGTCATGTTCTCTTCTGGAAAATGAACAAAGATTTCTTCATCTGAAAGCGATTTGATTATACCCATTTTTCCGTTGAAATATCTTTTCTCAAAAGACAAATCGTTTTTGACGAACATGATCTGTGCGCCGACTTTTAATTTCAGTTCTTCCTCGACAGGAAATATCTTTTCTGGAAAATCTCCTACAACAAATGGCGTATAAACATATTCTTTACCACCTAAATCACTGATTGACTGTGAGTTAATAGAATCAGCTTTAGCATTATGCGTTGTAAGCGTTATATAGCCTTTGTTCTCTTTAAAGTCAAAATCTGGCTTAACATATTGATTTAGAATAGCTATGTCTTGTGGCGTGATCTGATTGTTTCGCAAATTATTCAAAACTGAAATAAAAGCATCATCGGTCTGGCGATAGATTTTTGACAATTCAATATAAATTGGCGGATACGTTTGGAGAACATGAGAATGAAAAAAGAATTTCCCTCGGTAATAATTTTTCAGCGTTCGCCATTCTTCATCACGAATAACCGGCGGCAATTGTAGCAAGTCTCCAATAAACAAAACCTGGACTCCGCCAAAAGGCTGTGTGTTTCTTCGAACAGTCTGCATCATGAAATCGACCGCATCCAACAAATCGGCGCGCATCATACTCACTTCATCAATAACCAGAAGCTCCATGTTTTTGATTACATTTCGCTTGACGTTATTCATTTTGAAATGACGACGCAAAGATTCTTTGTTTTCAAACTTTACCGTTTCTGTAAATTGTGCGCTCGCTTCGTAAGACGGAATAAAAGCAGAAAACGGAAGCTGAAACATAGAATGGATTGTTACACCTCCAGCATTCAAAGCAGCAATTCCTGTTGGTGCAACGACCACAGTATTTTTATGCGTTGTTGCGATGATTTCACGCAAAAGCGTAGTTTTTCCAGTACCTGCTTTTCCCGTAAGGAAAATAGATTTTTGAGTCTGATTGATGAATTGCAAAGTATAAGCTGCCGCTTCTGAAACGTTCTGCATTGGGCTTGTATTAAAGAAATAAAATTACCGCATTTTTATAAAAAGAAAAAACCTAAATCTTAGTGGATTTAGGTTTTCAGTAATTTAGTTAGTTTGGTAGTTTTTATTTTTTTGCTTCGCCTTCTTTTGCTTCAGCTGCTGGTTTTGCATCTGTCTTTGGCTCTGCTTTGTATTTATCATTTAAAGCTTTGATAATTTCTTTTGTGATATCGTATTTCTCTTCAGCATACAAAATTGTTGCAGCATCTCCTGTTCCGTAGATGTAAGAGTAACCGTTTTTCTTTCCGTAATCTTTAATGAATTTTTTAACTCCACTAACAAGAGAATCCATCTCAACACCACTTTCTTGTTGTAATTGTTGAGCCAATGCTTGTTGTGCATAACCTAATTGCTGCTCTCTTTTTTGCAATTCAGCACCTCTTTGCTGTGCCCAAGCTTGACCGTTTGCTTGTGCCTGACTTTGAAAACTAGCAGCGTCTTGTTTAAAACGTGAAATCTCAGCTTGTAATTGTCTACCTTTTTCTTCCGCTTGAGCTTTATACTTTGCCTCTAAATCTTTTGCCTCAGTGTATTCTTTCATCAAAACCGAAGTATCCACGTAAGCTGTTTTTACTTCCTTTACCTCTGCTGTTTTGTTACAAGAAACTGCGAAAACTGAAAGTGCGATAATAACTAATGCTTTTTTCATTTTTTATAATTCTATTTTTTTAAGTATTGAAGACAAAAATATAAAAAAATCAATAGCATCAACATAAAGTTTAAAAAATGCGTAAAATTTATGATATTGTTTTTATTTATCGAAAAAAATATAGCCATAAACCAATGTTATCGCCATATTTTAGGTGTTTTTTGTCTTGTTTTGGATTAGCTAAAAAAAGCCATCTTGTCTTTTAGAGGCAAAACGGCTTTAAATGATTTTTGATTTTTATTTGTTTTTTAAAACGTAAATATGCGATGAATATTCCTTTGAGCTTTTTGCTTTCCAATTTGATTTTAAACCAATGAAAAAAGCTTTGATGTAATTCATTTTTCCATTTTTATATTTTTCGGATAAAAGGCTTACGTAAAAAGAATCAAACTTCATTGGAAGTATCTTTTCTAATTTCATATCCACTCTTTCAAAAAGCAATTGAATTGATTTTTTTGAAAAATGCCAAAAGTGAATCGGCACATCATACGCAGCCCAAAAAGTTTCATAATGACCCGCATCGAACGATTTATAGTTTGGAACCGCAATAATTAATGTTCCAGTTGGTTTTAACAAACGCTTTAATTCTTGAATCTGAAGTTCTAAATTTGGAACGTGTTCCAAAACATGCCACATTGTAATTACATCCAAAGAATTACTTTCTAAAGTGCTAGTTTCTTCTACAAATGAAATTCCTTTTTCTTTAGCAATATTTTTTGCTCGATCGCTTGGTTCTACTCCAATGGTTTCCCAACCGTCATTTTTTGCTGTTAGAAGAAAATCTCCAGTTCCGGCTCCAATATCCAAAAGTTTTCCTTTTTTCGATTGCTGGCTATTGATTAGATTCAATTTATTCTTAAGCGCAATATTTTTTACAAAATGATATGCTTTTTCAAATAACGAACGTTTGTTATCTGTATGCGAAATATAATCTTCGCTTTCGTAATATTTACCCAAATTTTGAAGTTCAGGTTGTGGAGAAGTAATTAGCATATCTAATTCTTCATCGTAATACAAATCAAAAATTTCTTTTGAAACAGAATGGTCTTTTACCGTAAGAAAGTGTTTTTTGTTTAAAACGTTCATTTTTTAAATTTATAGATATTTGGGTTTAATTTATAGCAAATCCTAAAAACGAAATTTTATCGCTTTTAGGATTTTTTGTTTTTCATTTTATTCTTCTAGATTCTTCTAAATTCTTTTTGATTCTTTTTGATTCCTTCAAAATTGATAATTCAACATAATTGCAAATCTACTTTACTTATCCTTTTGCAAAATAATTTCCTTTTCAAATCTGATTTTTATTTGCATCTGAAACGGTTAATAATTCCAATTGCATTAAAAAAACAATTTTCTTTTACCAAAAGGTTTCACGTGGAACAGTTACAATCTAAGATTTTTGGCTTTAGATTTTAGATTTATTCTAGATTCTGAAATAAAACCTAAAAGCATTATAGTTTCACGTGGAACATTTAATACTCTTCAGTCCCAGTTTACAGTCTCAGTACAAACTGAAAACTGAAAATTGAGACTGCAAACTTTATTTACCTTCCCATATAAATCAAAAGAACGGAAATATCGCTTGGCGATACTCCGCTGATTCTTGAAGCTTGAGAAATGGTTACAGGACGAATCTTGCTTAATTTCTGTTTTGCTTCAATCGACATTGATTTGATTTTGTTGTAATCAAAATTATCCGGGATTTTTACTTCTTCCAAGCGATTTAGTTTATCTGCATTATTTCTTTCTTTTTCGATATAACCAGAATATTTTACTTGAATTACTGCCTGCTCTACAATTTCTTCATCCAGATTATTTTCTTCAATATAAGCTGAAACCTTTTCAAATTTCAACATATCCTCCAATTCAATCTGTGGACGAGAAAAAATCTTGAACATTTTATCTCCTTGCGAAATCGGAGCAGATTCTTTTGCCTCCAAAATAGGATTGGTTTCTGCAATACTTACACTTGTTTCTTTAAAGAATTGAACCATCTTTTCAGATTCGTTTAATTTCTTTTCCATTCTGCGTAAACGATCTTCAGAAGCTAAACCAATTTCATATGACATTGGAGTCAATCTGAAATCGGCATTATCCTGACGCAACAAAGTTCTATACTCTGCTCTTGATGTAAACATACGATACGGTTCTTCTGTTCCTTTCGTAATTAAATCATCAATTAGAACTCCAATGTACGCTTCGTCACGTTTTAAAATCAATGGATCTTTTTCATGCACTTTTAAATGCGCGTTTATTCCAGCCATCAAACCTTGAGAAGCTGCTTCTTCATATCCTGTCGTTCCGTTAATTTGTCCCGCAAAATATAAACCTTCAACCAACTTCGTTTCTAAAGTATGTTTCAATTGCGTTGGCGGAAAGAAATCATATTCGATTGCATAACCCGGTCTAAAGAATTTCACATTTTCAAAACCTGCTACAGAACGAAGCGCTTTAAATTGAATATCCTCTGGAAGCGAAGTTGAAAATCCGTTTACATAAACTTCGCAAGTATTCCATCCTTCTGGCTCAACAAATAATTGGTGACGCTCTTTATCTGCAAAACGATTTATTTTATCTTCAATAGACGGACAATATCTTGGTCCTAAACTTTTAATTCTTCCGTTGAACATTGGAGAACGATCAAAACCTTCTCTCAAAATATCATGAACATTCAAAGAAGTGTACGTCATGTAACAAGAACGCTGATGCGTTAATGGAGCGGTCACATCAGAATAAGAAAACTTAGCTGGCTTCGCATCTCCTTTTTCTTCATTCATTTTAGAATAATCCAAAGAACGCCCATCTACTCGAGGTGGCGTTCCTGTTTTCATTCTTCCAGCTTCAAAACCTGCTTTGATCAAATCTTCGGTAATTCCGGTTGCAGCGCTTTCTCCTGCTCTACCTCCTCCGAATTGTTTTTCACCAATATGAATTAAACCATTCAAAAAAGTACCATTCGTCAAAACCACAGATTTAGAACGAATCTCCACACCAAGCGAAGTTCTAATTCCTTTTATCTTTCCATCTTCAATAATCAATCCTTTAACCATCTCTTGATAAAAATCAAGATTTGGAGTTGCCTCCAACATCATTCTCCATTCTTCTGCAAAACGCATTCTATCACTTTGAACTCTCGGCGACCACATTGCAGGTCCTTTTGATTTGTTCAGCATCTTGAACTGAATCGCAGTTTTATCTGAAACAATTCCTGAATACCCACCAAGCGCATCAATTTCACGAACAATCTGTCCTTTTGCAATTCCACCCATCGCAGGATTACAAGACATCTGTGCTATGTTCTGCAAACTCATTGTAACCAATAAAGTTTTCGATCCCAAATTTGCAGCCGCAGCCGCAGCTTCAGAACCAGCATGGCCTGCACCAACCACAATAACATCGTATTCTTCTAAAAACATTTTGTTTTATTATTCTCCAAAAACCGCTAACGCGGTTTCTAGAATTACATTTATATTTTTCTTGTTCCACGTGGAACTTTTATTTTTGTTTCAGGTTTCAAGTTTCAGGTTTCAAGTTCAAACTGAAACCTGCAAACTGATATCTTCAAATTCGAAAACAAATAAAAACGTTTCACGTTTTTTTTTTAAAACAGAACTTTCAAATAGAACTTTCAAATAGAACTTTCAAATCAGAACTCCGAAACAGAATCTTCATAATAAATATTTCACGTGAAACATTTCTAAACTTCTATTCTAAACTTCTATTCTAAACTTCCAAAGAACATTTTAAAATCATGTTCCACGTGAAACATCTATTCTTTTTCTTTTAAATTCAAATTTAAAAAATCGTTCCACGTGGAACGATTTAATCTTTTATTCAAATTCTTTACATTAACGTTCCACGTGGAACGCTTTAAATTCTTTTATTCTCTTCAGATATGTTTCACGTGGAACGTTACAAAAATTTAAAAACCGAAACGTTTCACGTGGAACATATCTATTAAAAAGATGTTTAATTACTATTCCACGTGAAACATCTTCATTTTCTCTTCTTCTTTCTGTCTCATTAATTGAGCTTCTTCCTCTGACTTATCTTTGTATCCACAGTAATGTAGTATACCATGAGATAGCACTCTTTTAAGTTCTTCAGCAAATGAAACATTGAAGTCTTTTGCATTATCTGCAATGCGTTCTACAGAAACAAAAATATCTCCATTTAACTCGTTACCAACTGAATAATCAAAACTAATTATATCAGTTAAAGTGTCGTGATCTAAATATTCAACATTGATTTTATGAAGATACTCATCATCACAAAATATATAATTGATTTCTCCTTCGTTCTTATTTTCAGAAACAATTACAGCACTTAGCCAGTCACTAAAAACCTGCTCGTCTCCTAAAGTAAAATCTGTTTCGTAATTAAAATTTATCATTTTGTATTAAAGTATTCTTGAACTTTTTGATTAAAATTCGAGCGCAAAGGTAGTGATTGTCTGTTTAATATCTCTACACTGTTTAAATATTCCAATAACGAACTAGGCAAAGCATTGGAACGATTAGTAAATTCAGTCTTATTAGTTTCAGATTGTCTTTGTGTATCTTGGCCTTGTTGCTGAACTGCGTTGTTTAATTTCCATAATTCTTGCTGGATGTTTAAGATACGTTGCAGGTTCTCATTCTTGAAACCTTTATTCAAAATTTGCTTTTCAGATTGTTTCATTTGGTCTATCACAGATTTCCCTTGAGAATCTAAACCTTTCTTTGCTAATTCTTTTTGAAGCGCTTCTCTAAGTTTAACTTGCTCTTTATAAATCTCCATTATAGCTTCTGCATCTCCTTCTCCATCTTCACCTTCATTGCCTTTTTGTTCTCCTTTTCCATTCTTACCATCTTTACCAGAAGAACCTTTATCTCCACTTTTATTTCCTTGTCCTTCTTTACCCTGCCCGTCTTTTCCTTGACCAGACTTTCCATCTTTTCCTTCTCCAGGTTTATCTCCAGGTTGTTGACCAGGTTTCATACCTTCTTTCATCTTATCGGCAAGTCCCTTTTGTTTCTGAATAATATCTGGTAATTGCATTCCTTGTCCGTCTCCAGGTTTAGGTTTTCCAGCTCCGGGTTTAGGCATAGACATCTGCATATTATTTAATAAATCACTTAAGAAATCTGCTAACTTATTGGCAGATGAAACCGCATATTGCTGGTGTGAAACACCTCTAGGAATCTGAACATCCGTTAAAGTTTCAATCGCCTTGTCCATGTTGTATTGAACGTTTCCAATTTCTTTAGTAACATCTTCTGCTACCTTTGGGTTACGTAATGAAAGTGCAAACAAACTGTCATCAACATGTCTAAACTGCTGTTTCAAATTCTGTTGAATCTTGATGTTTTTTGTAAATGTAGAAGAACCCAATTTCATTGCTTTGAACTGTTTCATCACATCTTCTTGCGACAAAGAATAAGCTAAAAGATTATCTAAAATTTGACGAAGCATTGCTACATCTTCTTCTAATTGCTCTTGTTCTCCACCTTCCATTTCGCTCTGCATTTCCTGAGCCATAGACTTCATTTTCTTCGCTGCGCTTTTCTGTTTTGGCTTAGCAGCAGAAGTGTTCTTTTTGCTCAATTCTTCTGAAGCTTTATTAAGATCATTGTCTAGATCCTTCTCTTTTGAAGCATCAGATGGAATATCTAAAGGTTTCTTTAAAGTCTTATTTTCTTCTTTCAAATCTTTTAAATCTTCCTGAATCTTATCAAAAGATTTATTAATTTCATCCTGCTTCTCTTTCGTATTTTCTTTCTCTTTACTTGATAACTGTTCCTGTTGTTCTGACAGTTTATTTAGTTTCTCAGCAACCTGCTCTGCTTTCTTTGAAACATAAAAACGTTTGGTCAACTCAACCAATTGTTCTAAATTACGAGATTGGTTTTTACTGATTTGTTTGAACTTTTCCATCTTATCAAACAGTTCTTCACTGTTTAATTTATCGTTTAAGTTCTTCAATTCATCTAACAATTTCTGATTCTTTTCAAGATCTTTCTGTGCATTATCTAAACGCTTTTGCAAATCATCAGCTGTTTTATCTTTCTTATCATCTTTGAATTTATCTAAGTTCTGGTTCATTTTCTCAGAAAACTGTTTCATCATTTCGTCTTGCTGTTTCTGACGTTTGATAAAATCATTGATCTTCTGCTGATCTTTAAACTCTAAATTATCTTTTTCTTTTCCTGTATTCTGAAGCTTATCCATTTCTGAAATCTGCTTCGTTTGGTTCTTCAAAGATTTAGATAAACTATTAATGTTTTGATTCTGCTGTTGTAATTCCTGATCTTGAATTTCATCTGTTGTAGCTACACGATCTGAAAACGTAGAAGACTTTGTACTCTTAAAACCATGTGGTGCATCGTTATCAAAAACCTCAAAATAGTATTCATATGAAACACCTTCTTCTACAGGAAGGTTACTTGGAAAATTAAAAACAAACTGATCGAATACTCCAGCCTTAACAGGAATGTTTCCACGCTTTGCAGATTGTGGTTTGTTACGCTCGTAATACACAATTTGTAATTTAGAAAGTCCATAATCATCACCTAATCTTCCTAGAATATAGTTCTTATCTAGCTTCAAACTATCAGGCGCAGGACCAACATTGATAGTTGGAAACTGATCTTTGATTACAGAGAGCTGATAATCGAGTTTTTCGTAGTTTTTAACCTTATCGTTAGACGTAAGAATTTGATATTCTGTATTTTGACTAATATTTTTACTAAATTTAAAGTCATTTTCAACCTTATTGAACTTAAATACTTCATTATCTCTTTTCCATGCTACTTCCTGTGTAGATTTGGTATTCATTTTCCAAGTTACAGTCGTTCCTTCTGGTACAATTGCATTTCCAGTTCCTTGAATTATTTCTGATTTTTTCTTTAGATAAGAAGGAAAATTCAAAACCATTTCGAAGTTTGCAATTGACGGAACTGTGATTACTTTCAATTCGTATTCTTCTGAAACAACAGAATTTCCTTCAAAAGAAAATTGAATATTCTCAGTTGGTTTCTCCACGTTAAATTCAAACTTTCCAGGTTGAGAAGATTCCATAAAATAGCTTTCATTTCCAATATGAATCATAACATTCTCAGGAACTACATTTCCAACAGATTCCATTTTGATAACGAAATCTTTATTTTGTTCAGCTTGCAAATTCGAATTCAAAACCACAAACTTAAAAGGAGCTGGTGGTAAAAATGCAGAATTAAAATGCACTACTCTATTCAAACTTTGAGAAATAATATTGCTATTTCCAGAAATAT
This sequence comes from Flavobacterium luteolum, assembly GCF_027111275.1. Classification (NCBI taxonomy): domain Bacteria; kingdom Pseudomonadati; phylum Bacteroidota; class Flavobacteriia; order Flavobacteriales; family Flavobacteriaceae; genus Flavobacterium; species Flavobacterium luteolum. The sequence continues at coordinate 2,086,939 of NZ_CP114286.1, forward strand.
AAAACACTGCAAAAAGTAAAATTGGAACTAAAGCTAATGGCAAGTATTTTTTGTTAGCTTTAAAATTGATAGCATTTCCAAATGGAATTGGTTGTAAAGAATTTGCTTTTTGCTCAATTGAAGCCAAAACCAATTCTGAACTTTCAGTATTATTTTCAGAAGACAATTGCAAAAAGTTAGTTAGCTTGTCGCTCACTTCTGTGAAATGATTTCCAATAATTTTAGAAGCTTGAGTATAATCAATTCCCTTTTGAAGTTTGAATAATTTAAACAATGGGAAGATAATTAAACGGACCAAAAGGAAAACTTCAACTCCAATAAATAACCAAAATAGAAAAGTTCTTCCCAAAGGTTTCAACCAAAGAAAGTACTCTACAAAAAGCGTAAATAGAAAATATAATAACCCAAAACCAGTAAAAAGTAATATCCCTTTTATCAGTTCGTTGGTATAATATTTCTTAATGAAAGCTTCTAACTTTTGATATATAGCAGATGATGTTTTCAAAATTAAATCTGTTTTAATTATAACCTATAAAAGTAGTAATTATAACAATAAGTCTGAAAGTCAAAAGTCGAAAGTCAAAAGTTTAGCACACAGCTAAAAACCTTTCAAACTTTCGACTTTTGGCTTTTGACTAATATCGTATCTTTGCAACAAAATTTTAAACAAATGTCAAAGCAAGTTCGTGTGCGTTTTGCACCAAGTCCGACTGGACCGTTACATATTGGCGGAGTTCGTACTGCCTTATTTAATTATTTATTTGCAAAGAAACATAATGGTGTTTTTTATCTGAGAATTGAAGATACAGATCAGACTCGTTTTGTTCCAGGTGCAGAGGCTTACATTATGGAAGCTCTTGAATGGTTAGGAATTGCTCCTGAAGAAACAGTTGGAAAAAATGAAAAATTTGGTCCATACAGACAAAGCGAACGTAAAGATTTATACCAGCAATATGCAGATCAATTGATCAATTCTGGTTGGGCATATTATGCTTTTGATACTCCGGAAGCTTTGGATGCACATAGAAAACAACACGAAGCTGAAGGAAAAACATTTATTTACAATCACCACAATCGTGAAAAGTTAGATACCTCTTTAGTAATTTCTGCAGAAGAAACTGCTAAAAGAATTGCAAATGGAGAACATTATGTAATCCGTTTTAAAACTCCTGTTGATGAAACTTTGCATTTGAAAGATATCATTCGTGGAGATGTTAAGTTTGAAACTAATCTTTTGGATGATAAAGTTCTTTTCAAAAGTGACGGAATGCCAACTTACCATTTAGCCAATATTGTGGATGATCATTTGATGGAAACTTCACACGTAATTCGTGGTGAAGAATGGTTGCCTTCTATGCCACTTCACGTTTTATTATACAAAGCATTTGGTTGGGAAGCTCCAGAATTTGCACATTTACCTTTGATTTTAAAACCAGTTGGAAATGGAAAATTATCAAAAAGAGATGGAGACAAAATGGGATTTCCAGTATTTCCATTAGAATGGAAAACTGAAGAAGGAATTTCATCTGGTTATAGAGAAAAAGGATTTTTTCCAGAAGCAGTTGTAAACTTCTTAGCTTTACTTGGATGGAATGATGGAACTGATAAAGAATTATTTTCTTTAGAAGAATTAGCTGAATCTTTTGACTTAAATAGAGTTCACAAAGCTGGAGCAAAATTTGATCCAGAGAAAAATAAATGGTTCAACCACCAATATTTAATAAAACAAAATGACGCAGATTTAGCAAAAACCTTCTCTCCTATTTTAGAAGAAAAAGGCATTGATATTTCTAAATATGATCTAACTAGAATTGTTTCGTTGATTAAAGAAAGAGCAAATTTCGTTTCAGAATTTTGGGATTTGACAGATTTCTTTTTCCAAGCGCCAACATCTTATGATGAGAAAGCAAGCAAAAACTGGAAAGAAGAAACTCCTACTTTAATGCAGGAACTGATTTCTGTTTTAGAAAATATCGAAGATTTTACTTCTGCAAATATTGAAACAATCGTGAAAGATTGGTTAACTAAAAACGAAATCGGAATGGGTAAAGTAATGCAACCTTTCCGTCTAAGTTTGGTTGGAGCGCTTAAAGGTCCTCACCTATTTGACATTGTTGAAATTATTGGAAAAGAAGAAACTATTTCTAGAATTCAGAAAGCAATTGAAACTTTATAATTAAAATTTCATTTAAAAATAGAAACGCTAAGTAACATCACAAAAATGTTCTTAGCGTTTTTTTAATATTTGATAATTCCTTTTTAGAAGAATTTTCGTAATTTACCGAAATTCATAAATTAAACAAAATAACCATGAGTACAGCATTTATTATCTTTTTAGTATTGGCATTCTTCATTTTCATGTCGTCTTTCTTTACTGTAAAACAGCAATCGTCTGTCATTATCGAACGATTTGGAAAATTTCAGAGTGTAAGAAATTCAGGATTACAACTTAAAATTCCGTTGGTTGACAGATTGGCCGGACGTGTAAATCTTAAAATTCAGCAACTAGATGTTATCATCGAAACTAAAACTAGAGACAACGTTTTTATTAAAATGAAAGTTTCTGTTCAGTTCAAAGTAATTCAAGAAAAAGTATATGAAGCATTTTACAAATTAGAATATCCGCACGATCAAATTACTTCTTACGTTTTTGATGTAGTTCGTGCCGAAGTTCCGAAACTAAAATTGGACGACGTTTTTGAAAGAAAAGATGATATCGCAGTTGCAGTAAAACGAGAATTGAACGAGGCAATGTCTACTTACGGATATGATATCATCAATACTTTGGTTACTGATATTGATCCAGACATTCAGGTAAAAAATGCAATGAATAGAATCAATGCTGCGGATAGAGAAAAAACCGCCGCTGAGTTTGAAGCAGAAAGTTCAAGAATTAGAATCGTTGCTAAAGCAAAAGCTGAGGCAGAAAGCAAACGTTTACAAGGACAAGGTATTGCAGATCAGCGTCGTGAAATTGCAAGAGGTCTTGTAGAAAGTGTTGAAGTTTTGAACCAAGTTGGAATTAATTCTCAAGAAGCTTCTGCCCTAATTGTAGTTACACAACATTATGATACTTTACAAGCAATTGGAGCTGACGCAAATTCTAATTTAATTTTACTTCCTAATTCTCCTCAAGCTGGTAGTGACATGTTAAATAATATGGTCGCATCATTTACTGCATCAAACCAAGTTGGCGAAATGATGAAAAAACATAATAAAAAAGTCGACAAATCAAAACCAATTCAGAGACAATCTGGTTATGAAGATGACATTCAACCGGAAGATCAACAATAATATAAAAATGAAAAAGAGGCTTAATCGCCTCTTTTTCTATTTATAAACCAACCAATTACATAAGGTAAAATGGTCTGTAGAATTTTTACATAAGAATTGGAAAAGTAATCTGTGTAAGATGAAATAAAACCATTTACAATATTTTGCGGAGTGATACTTTCCTTTGTTTTCTGAAAACTCAAAACCAATTTCTGATAATTGATTTCTTTCTCCAATTTCAAAATTTCTAGATCTCTTTCAATCTCAGCATACGAAGAGTATTTTTTTCTTTCCATAATTAATCATTAAAAAAGATTTCTGAAAATTTCTCCAAGATTGGTCCTTCAACAAATTTGTCTTTTATAAAGAAAAGCAAAATAGTTATTACCAAATAGATTCCTCCTACCGTCAAAAATCCGAGGGCATTACTTTCAAACAAAGAACCAAAAGCATACGCTGCGGCGAAAGATCCAAAAATCATCACCATACTGAAACACAATAAAATCAAAGTAAACTTAAAGATTAAAGTTGTTGATTTCATTGCAACTTTAAAACCCCAAAGTTTATAATAAGCTAAGTGACTATCAATATATTGTTTAGCCTGATCTTGAACTTTTTCGGTGTTCTCTTTTAATTCTTCAAAAGCCATATTTAAAATTTTAGATAAAAAAAAGCACAAAACTTTCTTATAAAAATAAGCAAGTAATGTGCTCTATAAAAATATTATTTCTGAAGTTTAGCGTTTTGTGCTTTTAACTCAGCCAATTTAGTTTCTAAAAAAGTAATTACTTCTTCTGTTTTATGGCTGACATTAGAAAGTAACTCATTCAAAGTTCCGTCAAGATTATGAGTAGCACTCGTAAATTTTTCACGAAGAACTTCAGAGCTCGCATCAAAAGAATCTTTCAGATTATGTTTAGCATCATCGATACCTTCCTTAATTTTTGCTCTTGTTTTTGATCCTTTATCTGGAGCAAATAAAATTCCAATTGCCGCTCCTGCAGCCGCTGCAGCCAAAATTGCTGCTGCTGTATTTAAATTCTTAGACATGATAGTTACAATTTAAAATTATTAATAAAGATACTCTTTTTTAAAATGATAAAACTTTGATTAATTGCAATTTACAAAAAATTAACAATCCTATTAATACACATAGGCTACTGCTTCGTACTTACCATCTGCTTTTTCAACAATGCTAACAAAAGGATAACCATTTGAAGCCGATTTAGATTTGATTCTCATAGCAGTCTGGTTCTGATTTGCAATTGGCGGTTCACCTTTTGTCCTTGTTGAGACTCCTGTAAAACTAGCTGCTTGTTTCAGTCCTATTGTTTTTTCTTGCGGAAGAACAGTTACCATTTTGTAATCGTCTTTTGAATCAACTACTATTTTATCAGAAACTTTTTGAGTTTGTTTTGTTTCTTTATTTGTAATAGATGAAACCGCATATTTACTGATTTTAATTTCTTCAGAACTTCCGTTTAAAGAATAGTAAACAAAACCATTTTCAGATTTAATAAAATTTACATCAAGTTGTTCTCCGTTATGTTTTGTAATTTGATGTGTTTGAGAAATTGCAACATTTGCAAATAATAATGCTAGTGTGAAATATAAAATTTTCATGATAATTAGATTTAAATTAAAAATTGTCAGACCTGAAATTTAAAAACTAAACTTTCACTCAAATTCAACATTATGGTATTTTGTAAATTATGACACAATTTGAAAAAATATTTTTTACGGGAAATATTATCAGAATTACATCATAATAAAAATGCGAACATAAAATTGTCTTTTTAGGAAATCAGTTTTGAAAACCCATTGTCATAAAAATTACGAGTTTCTAAAAACAATAAATTTCAACTTAGATTCTTTACGGCAAATTTTAATTTTTTACAAAAATCATCTCTGACTTTTGGTATTGAGTTAAAAATAGCAGTTTTATAAACAATTGTGTGTTAACAACCCGTTAAACTGACTAAAATAACAGTAAAAACTAAAATAAAGACCGTAAATAAACAATTATCTAAAAAATGAGTTATATATCAAACACGTTTTAAAAACGTCTTAAAATTAATTTATGAAGGTTAAAATTAATCAAAAAAAACTATTATTTTTATATTTTTAATCATTTTTACAAATAATAATTAAAAACTAAATTTTTAAAAAATCAATAATAAAAATTTATATATATAAAATTAAAATCAAGAGCTTAAAAAATAATAAAAAACTATAGTTTTAAATTTTAAAGTAATTTTTCTAAATAATAATTACAAACTAAATTTTAAACTATAATAATAATCAAAACTTATAATTGTAAAAATTGAAGTCAAAAATTAAAAAAATAAGAAAAAACCTTAATTTAAATTTTTTTAGAAGAAAACTGAAAGCAAAAAAGTAAAAAATTAAAATAAAGAGTTTTAATGAATGAAAAGTAAAAAAAGGTCTTCTTTACTCGACTATTTTTTATTCTTCTTTAAAATTAAATTATGAAAGTCACTTTTAATCTATAAAATTAATAAAAATATTAAATTTAATAGATTTTATAAATAATAGATAAAATATTAAAAATAACATACTTTAAATAAGTAAAATTTATTATTAAAAATTAAAAACAAAAATTGAATCTAAAAAAAGCAAAAATTCAAATAAAGCTTCCTAATAGATCTAAATTTAAAAAAATGAATTCCTTATCCAATAAAATTTTATTTTCTATTAAAATCAATTTATGAAAGCCACTTTTAATTTATAAAAATTATAAAATTTTAAATTATAATAGTTAATTTATATAATAAAAAAAAGCGCTTATAAAAGCGCTTTTCATAAATTTAGTTGATATTACTTCTTCACCATTTCAGAAAGAATTTCAATTTCTCTTTCTGAAGCATTTTTTGGTGGATTTGAATATAATTTCAAAATTTCATCGTCAAATTGATTTCTGAAACTCTCACTTTCAATATCTCTTAAATTTAAAAGTGCTTTTGATCTAACATAAGTCGATTCACTTTTTAGAGACATTGAGTACAATTTCTTAATATCTTCTTCTTCAAAATCTGTTGATTTCCAGTTTGAATACTTCAAAATAAACTGAGAAAACAACAGCGAAGCCTTATTATTGTTGATATTCTTTTTCAAAGAATTCTGTAAAAGAGAAAAAGTAGAGATATTTTTGATGTTCTCCCCTATTGCACTTTCAATTGCAATTCTTTCTGGTTTAGTCTCAACTTTAAAATATTTGTTGATATCTTTCAAAGAATTATTGATGCTATTTTCTTCTTTTTTACCTTTTTCTTCCCAAGCATCTTTCAATCCAACAGTTTTGTTAAATACTAATTTTGAAGCAGTTGAGTCTTTATCAACAGTAAAATATCCTAAACGTTGAAACTGAAATTTATCTTCATTTTGAGCTGTTGATAAACTTGGTTCAACATATCCAGTTACAATTTCTAATGAATTTGGATTCACAAAATCTAAGAAATTCTTCTCTTTATAACTGTCCGGAGCTTCATCTGTAAACAAACGATCATACAAACGAACTTCTGCTTCCAAAGCATGTTGAATAGAAACCCAATGCAATGTTCCAGACACTTTTCTTTGGCTTGCTTCTGTCCCACTTCCACTTAAAGAATCAGTGTCATATGTTACATGAATTTCTGTAATATTTCCGTTTTCATCTTTTATAACAGACTCACCTTTAATGATATAAGCATTTTTAAGACGAACTTCTTTTCCTAAAGTCAAACGGAAAAACTTAGCTGGAGCTTCTTCCAAAAAGTCTTCCCTTTCAATGTATAATTCACGGGAAAAAGGCACTTTTCTAAATCCTGCATTTTCATCTTCTTGATTATTTTCTGCTTCTAACCACTCTTCTTTTCCTTCTGGATAATTGGTAATTACCAATTTTACAGGATCTAAAACAGCCATTACACGAGGTGCAATTTTATTCAAATCTTCACGAATACAGAATTCTAAAACCGATACATTGATCAAATTATCGCGTTTTGCAATACCAATTGTATTAGCAAAATTACGTAATGAAGCAGCTGTATAACCACGTCTTCTTAATCCAGAAATTGTTGACATTCTTGGATCATCCCAACCGTTTACATGCTTTTCTTTAACTAGTTGCTGTAATTTTCTTTTACTAACAACAGTATGTGATAAGTTACGTCTAGCAAATTCTCTTTGTTTTGGACGAAGTTTATTTTCATCTAAAATCTGATCTAAAAACCAATCGTATAATTCACGGTGAGGCAAAAATTCTAGTGTACAAAATGAGTGGGAAATTTGTTCCAAATAATCACTTTGTCCGTGCGCCCAGTCGTACATTGGATAGATTTTCCAAGCATCTCCAGTTCTGTGGTGATGTTTGTGTAAAATTCTGTACATGATAGGATCACGCATTAACATGTTTGTTGATTTCATGTCAATTTTTGCACGAAGAATATGTGTACCAGCCTCAAATTCACCATTTTTCATTCTTTCGAATAAATCTAGATTTTCTTCAACAGAACGATTTCTGTATGGGCTGTCAGTTCCTGGAGTTGTTGGAGTTCCTTTTTGGATCGCCATTTCTTCAGAAGATTGGCTGTCAACATACGCTTTATCTTTCTTAATTAAGAAAACTGCCCAATCGTACAATTGTTGAAAATAATCTGATGCATAACATTCTTCAGCCCAAGTATATCCTAACCATTCCACATCTTTTTTAATAGCATCAACAAATTCCTGCTCTTCTTTTTCAGGGTTTGTATCATCAAAACGTAAATTCACAGGAGATTGATAATCAATTCCTAAACCAAAATTTAACGCAATAGAACTCGCGTGCCCAATGTGTAAATATCCATTAGGTTCTGGTGGAAAACGAAAGCGAAGTTTAGTATTTGAAAGACCTGATTTTACGTCTTCCTCTATGATTTGTTCAATAAAATTGAGTGATTTCTCTTCTGATGCCATTATTTTATAGTAATTTTAGCAAAGATAAAAAAAAGGTTTCAGGTTTCAGGTTTAAAGTTATCTAACTGGCATAAAACCTGAAACTTTAAACGTGAAACAATACAAAAATGGGAGTTATAAAATTGAAAAATATCCGTACTTTTTCTTACCACGGATGTTTAATTGAAGAAGGAAAAATTGGATCTGATTACAAGGTAGATTTAAAAATTAAAACCAATTTACAGAAATCAGCAGAAACAGATCATCTTTTAGACACTGTAGATTATGTTCATTTGAACAAAATTGTGACGGAAGAAATGGCAATTCGTTCGCATTTATTGGAACATGTAGCCAAAAGAATCAATATTCGTGTGCTGGCAGAGATAGAAATGATAGAAAAAACCACAGTTTGGGTTTCTAAAATAAATCCGCCTATTGGTGGTGATGTTGAGTCAGTTACTATAAAAATGACGGAAATTAGAAAGTAATGTTTAAAATTAAAATCCTAAAATTTTAAAATAGTTACTATGAAACTTTTGAAATTTAAAGATTTTAGTTACTTTTGCCAACCGTTCAAGTAATGGCGTCGTGGCCGAGCGGCTAGGCTGGGCTCTGCAAAAGCTCCTACTCCGGTTCGAATCCGGACGATGCCTCAAAAAGAGATACAGAAATGTGTCTCTTTTTTTTGTGCTTAATTTTTAGAAAAAATTAATTAAATATATTGGTTCGAATCCGGAAGATGCTTCAAAAAGAGATACGGAAATGTGTCTCTTTTTTTTTTGTGTCTAATTTTTAGAAAAAATTAATTAAATACATTGGTTCGAATCCGGACGATGCTTCAAAAAGAGATACGGAAATGTGTCTCTTTTTTTTGTGCTTAATTTTTAGAAAATCCAATCATTAAAAACTTCTATACAAATCCGACAGGTTTTAAAAACCTGTCGGGTTTATAATTTTTGCACAATTTTGTCATTTCGACGAAGGAGAAATCTCCACAAGTAACTCCGCAACAATTATCCAATCTTTGTCGAGCTTCTCACGAAGATTTCTCCTTCGTCGAAATGACAAACTAGACTTAAAAAACTCATTTAAAAGTTCAAAACTAACAGTTATAAATACAAAAAAACCTCTGAAATTCAGAGGTTTAATTTTATAATTTTGAGTTATTAACAACTACTTCTTCTCTATTCTTTCGAAAGCATTTTTAACCATTTCCTTTTCTTTTGGAAACCAACCTTGAACTACTAATGCAAATCCGAAGATCATTAAAACAACGCTAATTCCTTTTTTGATTTTAAGAATATTAGTTGGAGTCATTTTTGATTTTAACTGTTTGGCTAGTAAAATCTTAGCGCAATCAATTAATAAGTAAGTGATAATTACAGCAGTAAAAAATGTCATCATTCTTGAAGTCTGCATATCTAATTTTGGCCCGACAGAAATAATAACTGCAAGCCAAAAACCAAGAACACCAATGTTAATAACGTTCAATAAAAACCCTTTTACAAACAAACTGCCATAGTTTCTTTTCAGAATATCACGGTCGATTTCTTCATCGTTTATTTTCTCTTCTTTCTTTAGCTTTACAAACGATATAATACCGTAAGTAAGCATAATTATTCCTCCAAAAATAAAAAGCGCTGGATCGTCTTTTAAACTAGAAATCAGTCTATAACTTCCAAGATAAGCGATCGCAATAAAAAAAATATCGCCCAATACTACGCCTAAATCAAATACAATTGCAGCTCTAAATCCTTTTGTTATACTGGTTTCTAATAAAACAAAAAAAACAGGACCTACCATAAAACTAAGAACAAGTCCCCAAGGAAGTCCCGCTAGAATATCGTTAATCATCAATTACAACTTGTTATTTTACTTCTTCTATTTTACCACCAAAAACAGTTTTTTGGTTTATTTGCTTTGGTTTTCCATAAATGTAAATAGAGCCTCCTGCGCTCACTTTTGCATCGACAAGGGTAGAAGCATTAACATCTGCTTTTCCGCCCGCAGAAACGCTTACAGTAGTCTGAGATGTCTCTAATTTACTTGCTAGTAAATAGCCACCAGCTCCTAGACTTGCATCTTGATTTGCAGCTTTTCCAGTTAATGTAATTTTACCTCCTGAAACAGAGCTTACTTTTAGTTTATCAACATCGAGATCAACATTAATAAGACCGCCTTCCTGAGCGCTAACTTTAAAAGAAGTTGCTTTAATGGCTTCATCACTCTTCACTTCTGCTCCTTCATTGACATCAATCAATTCTATATGTTTGTAATATAGTGTTATATCAAGATCATTTCCAGAAAGAAGTTTTGGAAAAGGCATTCTTAATTTTAAAATTCCGTTTTTATTAACAGCCTCTACTTCTGCTTCTCTTGTTCCTTTTATAACAATTTTATTTTCAGATGACTGAACTAATTTTACGCTTAATTTATCAAATACTTTTACGGTATCAAAATCTCCTAACTCTTTGGTAACTTGACCAAAAGACATTTGTACAAATAAAATTGCTGCTCCTATAATTAGCTTTTTCATACTTTTATTTTTAAATTAATATTTATTCTGCTCTTCTTAAAAAGTGAAAATCAAGTTGTTTTTTCACTAAGTCAGCATTTTTTACTTTTACATAAATTTCGTCTCCCAATTGCAATAGACGGTTTGAAGTAGCTCCAACCAAAGCATATTGTCTTTCATCAAAAGTATAGTAATCTTCTTTTATTTCTCTGATTCTTACCATTCCTTCGCATTTATTAGAAACGATTTCAACATAAATTCCCCATTCGGTAACACCAGAAATAACACCAAGGAATTCTTCGTCCTGATGATCCTGCATGTATTTAACCTGCATGTATTTAATACTATCTCGCTCAGCATTTGTTGCTAAGTTTTCCATGTTTGAACAATGCAGAGATTTGGTTTCGTAAGTTTCTTCGTCTACAGAAGCTCCTCCGTCCAAATAATACTGCAACAAACGGTGTACCATAACGTCTGGATAACGACGAATTGGCGAAGTGAAATGGCTGTAATAATCAAAAGCTAAACCATAATGACCAATATTATCAGTCGAATATTTGGCTTTACTCATACTTCTAATAGCAAGAGTATCAATAAGATTTTGTTCTTTCTTACCATTTACTTCTTCCATCAAAGCGTTTATTGATTTTGCTATATCACCTTTTGTTCTAAAATCAATCTTATAACCAAACTTAGCAATTACAGTCTGCATTGCAACAAGTTTATCTTCATTTGGTTCATCGTGAATACGGTAAACAAACGTTTTCTTTTGTTTTCCAATATATTCTGCTACTTTTCTGTTAGCCAAAAGCATAAATTCTTCAATCAAATGATTCGCATCTTTTGATATTTTAAAATATACTCCTTCTGGTTCTCCTTCTTCGTTAAGATTAAATTTGACTTCAACTTTATCAAAAGAAATGGCGCCTTGCTGCATTCTTTTCTTTCTTAAAATCTTAGCTAATTCATCTAGTTTTAAGGTTGCTTCCACAATTTCATCTGAAACCACATACGATTCTCCAGTAATAGAAATATCAACTGGAATTGTATTATTTCCTTTTGTTTCAATAATATGCTGAGCCTCTTCGTAAGCAAAACGCTGATCTGAATAAATTACAGTTCTTCCAAACCATTGGTTAATAACTTGTGCAGTTGGAGAAACTTCAAATACAGCAGAGAAAGTATATTTCTCTTCATTTGGACGTAACGAACACGCAAAGTTAGACAATACTTCTGGAAGCATTGGCACTACTCTATCTACTAAATAAACTGAAGTAGCTCTTTGATATGCTTCATCATCCAAGATTGTACCTTCTTCTAAATAATACGAAACATCAGCAATATGAATTCCAATTTCGAAGTTTCCATTTTCTAACTTTTTGAAAGACAAGGCATCATCAAAATCTTTTGCATCTTTTGGATCTATCGTAAACGTTAGCGTATCACGCATATCACGACGTTTTGCAATCTCAGATTCCTGAATCGAAGTATCTAATTTTTGTGCAAAAACTTCTACTTCAACAGGAAAATCTGCTGGCAATCCGTATTCTGCTAAAATAGCATGAATTTCAGTATTATGTTCTCCAGGTTTTCCTAAAACTCGAATTACAGATCCAAACGGACTATCGGCTCTTTTTGGCCAGTCTTCAATCTTAACCAAAACAACATCACCGTTTTCTGCTTCACCAATTTTATCTTTAGGGATAAAAATATCGGTATACATTTTAGGGTTTGCAGTCGAAACAAAAGCAAAGTTGGGTTGCATATCAATTACACCTACAAACTCTGTTTTATCTCTTTCTATAACTTCAATTACTTCACCTTCAGGTCTTTTTCCTTTTCTTCTGTTATAAACGTAGACTTTAACTTTATCTTTATCTAACGCACGATTCAAATTATTGGTCGGAATAAAAACATCTTCTTCAAATTCATCGCAAATAAAATATGCCGTTTTTCTGCTCGTCATATCTATCGTTCCTTCGTAGTAATCCTGGCTTATTGCTTTTACTAAGTATTTTCCAGGTTCAGTTTCTATAATCTTTTTTTGAGCTGCCAGTATTTTTAAATCTTTTATAATCTGGTTTCTGCTTTTAGTATCGTCTAATTCAAGCTTTGCTCCTATCTGTTTATAATTGAATGGTTTATTAGCATTTTGCGATAAAATCTTAAGTATTTTTCCAGAGAAATCTTTCTCTTTTTTTATCGGCTTTCTAATTTTCTTACTCATATATCTTTTCTTATAAGGTTTAAAATTACAAATAAGAAATCAGATTATAGATTTTAACAATTAGAATTATTAAAATTATAACTTTTCGTACATTTACAAAAACAGCCTTTATGGAAAGCTTTCAAACCATCGCCGTATTCAATTATCAGCACGAAACAGTGGTTCTCAAACACTTACTGGAACAAGAAGGAATCCCTTATTTTTTTGAAAACGAAATGACACTTTCTGTCGTTCCTTTATACTCAGCGGCACTGGGCGGAATCAAACTCAAAGTACATCCAAACGATTTCGAGGAAGTCCAACAAATTCTGGACAATCTCAACAATCCTCTCAAAATCGTCTGAAACAAGATTCAAAAACAAATTCAAATCAAGAGTAAAATTCAAATTAAATTTTTTTTTTTTCCTTTTCAACCTTTTTTAGTTTTCAACATATATTAAATACAATAAAAAAGATTTTTAAAAATTTAAAAAAATTTGTTGGTTATTATAGTGTGTTAATATGTCGAATAAATTTATTTTTAAAAGTATTGAAATGAAGTTTCTCTTAGTTATTCTGAGTTATCAACATAGTTATTTTTAGTTAAAATACTTATTTATAAGACTTTTTGTATTTTAATTAACAACGGTTGACAACCAAAATTGAATTGATTTTGTAGATAAGTTGATATGTTGATTTCTGTTGAAAATGGTATTTTTGATATTGATAACTTTTCCAAAAATTCACGAAACTTTTCTTGCATATTTAAATCCAGTTTTGGATTAAGCATTTTTTCGAAACAACCAAAAAAAACTTCTAATTTTCTTTTCGAACTTATTAACATTTTCTGTTAACTTAAAGTTAATTGAATATCAAGCAATTACAAACTGCTATTAACACCTCAAAATTTTAACAAATATTCTGTTTATTCTTCATTGATTGTGAGATAGTTATAGACTTATTAAAATTGTTAATAACTGATAAGGTTTTGACAGTAAGATAGTTGTAAAATGAGAGTTTTCGTAACGAATTTACGAATGTATACTAATTATAAATCGGTTTGTTGATATAGTATCTATAAAGAAAAAAATTTGTGAAAATTAGCCTAATTCGTGGCGAACATCTATTTATTAAGTAAATTTGCATAACACAACTTAATAGTATAGAAAAATGAAAATTTCGATAGGAAACGACCACGCAGGACCAGAATATAAAAAAGCAATTGTTGAAATGCTTAAAGCTAGAGGATATGAGGTAACAAATTATGGAACAGATACTGATGCTTCTGTAGATTATCCAGATTTCGGGCATCCAGTTGCCAATGATGTATCTGAAGGAAAAGCAGATTTTGGAATCGTAATCTGCGGAAGTGGTAACGGAATTGCAATGACTGTTAATAAACATCCGAAAGTGAGAGCTGGATTATGCTGGACTAAAGAAATTGCGTATTTAACACGTTTACACAATGATGCCAATATTGTGAGTATTCCAGCGAGATTTACATCTATTCATCAAGCTGTTGAAATCGTTGAAACTTTCCTTGATACAGCGTTTGAAGGCGGAAGGCATCAAAATAGAGTGAACAAAATTGCTTGTTCTTAAAAAGTCAAAAAAAATTCGGTGCTTCGCACCTATTATAAATAAAACACACCGGGCCGATTTTTTAATTTGTCCGGTTTTTTATTTAAATATTTGTAATTCAGTTATTTAAGTTTGTATAAAAACGGTAGTTTTCGAGTTATCAACAATGTTAATATCTACTTTTTGTAATTTAATAAGGCAATTATAAGCGCTACTTGAATTATCAAAATCAGAACAAACTTTACAATAAAAGAAGTTTTACTCGTTTTATGTTTAAATAATAACATTGCTGTTAATAGCCCAGGAGTTCCGCTGATAAGTTGCAGAAAGAATAACGTATTTTCGGGAATTCGTCTTTTATTTTTTCTAGCCCTATTTTTATCATAACCAGCGAGAATAAAAACAAGTATGTTAACAATTAAAAAATAGAGTAAAAAAAATTTCATAGGCTTAAAATTAGAAACAAAGATATTATTTTAGCCAAATGTTTGATCAATTTACAAGATTGTTTTAACAAGTAAATTATATCAACTTATAATTAAGAATTTATTTCATTAAAAAGTATGACTAATATTCAATTCATTGCCAAGTCTGTTCAGGCACCCGCTGTCAGCATTCAAAACACAGTAAAATTATTAGAAGAAGATTGTACGATTCCGTTTATTTCGCGTTACCGAAAAGACTCTACCGGAAATCTTGATGAAACTGTAATTGAGCAGATTGCAAAACTTCAAAAAGATTATGATACACTTATTAAACGTAAAGAAGCCGTTTTAAAATCTATTGAAGAGCAAAAGGCGCTTACGCCAGAATTGAAGAAAAAGATTGAAGATAGTTTTGATTTACAGGAAATCGAAGATTTTTATCTTCCGTATAAAAAGAAGAAAAAAACAAAAGCCGATGTGGCACGTGAATTTGGTTTGGAGCCATTGGCAAAACTGATTATATCTGAAAGTGACTCAGATATCGATTTTATTTCGACACAATACATTAATGAAAATGTTATTAACGAAGAAGCCGCTATTCAAGGCGCAAGAGATATTGTAGCAGAATGGATTAACGAAAATATTTACGTTCGTAAACAATTAAGAAGATTGTTTCAACGCAAAGCAACGATCACTACAAAAGTGGTTAAAAAGAAAGCCGAAGAAGAAGGCGCACAAAAATTTAACCAATATTTTGATTGGGAAGAACCTTTAACAAAAGCTCCCGCACACCGTTTATTGGCAATGCTTCGTGCTGAAAATGAAGGTTTTATCAAAATGAAAATCGATGTTGATATTGATGATGCTTACGACGTTATTGACGAAATTATCATTAAAAAACAAAACAATTCAACAGCTCATTTGCAACTAGCAATTGAAGACAGTTACAAACGTTTATTAAATCCAGCAATTGGAAACGAAACGTTACAAGAAGCAAAAGCAAAAGCCGATGCAAATTCAATCCAGGTTTTTGCCAACAATTTAGGTCAGTTATTATTGGCTCCACCGTTGGGAGAAAAACGTATTTTGGCAATTGATCCAGGATTTAGAAGTGGTTGTAAAGTGGTTTGTCTGGACGAAAAAGGCGATTTATTATACAACGAAACGATTTATCCACATGCGCCTCAAAATGAGGAATCAATGGCGATCAAGAAAATCCGTTCGATGGTAAATGCGTATCAAATTGATGCCATTTCTATCGGAAACGGAACTGCTTCTCGCGAAACTGAATTTTTCATCAAAAAAATCGCATTTGACAAACCAGTTCAGGTTTTTGTGGTTTCTGAGGCAGGAGCATCGGTATATTCAGCATCAAAAATTGCGAGAGAAGAGTTTCCGAATTATGATGTAACGGTTCGTGGTTCGGTTTCTATTGGACGACGACTTTCAGATCCGTTGGCCGAATTGGTAAAAATCGATCCGAAAGCGATTGGAGTAGGGCAGTATCAACACGATGTTGACCAAACTAAGTTAAAAGAAGAATTGGACAGCACGGTTATTCGTTGCGTGAACTCGGTTGGAATCAATATTAACACTGCAAGTAAACATTTATTAAGTTATGTGAGTGGAATCGGGGAGAAGCTGGCCGAAAACATTGTACAATATCGTTCTGAAAACGGACCTTTTGAAGATAGAAAACAGTTGAAAAAAGTGCCACGTTTAGGTGATAAAGCGTATCAGCAAGGAGCGGCGTTTATCAGAATTACAAATGCTAAAAATCCGCTGGATAATTCGGCGGTGCATCCAGAGGCTTATTCAGTTGTTGAAAAGATGGCTAAAGATTTGAATATTTCTCTGAATGATTTAATTGCAAACAAAGAAAAAACAGCCCTTATTAAGCCAGAAAAATATGTTACACCAGAAATTGGTTTGCTTACGCTGAAAGATATCATTAAGGAGCTTGAAAAGCCGGGATTAGATCCAAGAAAGTCGGCTAAGGTTTTTGAATTTGATGCGAATGTAAAATCGATTAAAGACGTGAAAACTGGAATGATATTACCAGGTATTGTTAATAACATTACCAATTTCGGCTGTTTTGTTGACATCGGAATCAAAGAAAGCGGTTTAGTGCATATTTCGCAGTTAAAAGCTGGATTTGTGAGCGATGTAAACGAAGTGGTAAAATTACACCAGCATGTTGATGTGAAAGTGACTGAGGTTGATGAAGATAGAAAGAGAATTCAGCTGACGATGGTGCTTTAAGAAAATTTCTAATTTTCGAAATTCTAAATTCTGGAATTTTTAGATAAAAAAAACTCACAAATTGCAAATCGCAATTTGTGAGTTTTTTATTTCTATTTTACTGATATTAATACTTACGAAATAATATATTTGTAGGAAATTTTAAACCCCAAGTTATGAAAAAAAGCATTTTAATTTTAATTACCCTTTTATTCTCCTCTATCGGCCACGCTAATTTTTACAAAGTTATTTTGTACATGGAAGATGGAACAAAAAAAACAGGTCTTGCTGAATTGGTAAAGAGTGAAGACTCTAAAATAACTTTCAAAACAGATGAAAGCGCTAAAAAAGAAAAAATAGCAAGCGTAGAAGTAAAGAAAATAGAATATTTTGATGAAGAAGAATGCATCACAACAGTAGAAGCATTGTATGCAACGACAGCAAACATTTTGACAGGAAAATTTTCGAAATCTAAAAAGAAATTATGGTTTAATGTTATTTATAACAAGGATGTTAAAATCGGCGTTATTCGTGATGCGGGAACTATAAGGCCAAATGCTGGAGGAACCAGTACAATTGTAAGTTCATCGAGTAGTTCGTATTTTTTTGGAAATAAAAACAGTGATGCTTTGGTTTTTGGATATTTTACAACTGCCAATACCGTGGGAGCAATAGGAACAGAATCGCTATTAAGAAAAATGTCAAGAGAAGCTTTTTCAGATTGTCCAAAGCTTATAGAGGCAATTGCAAAAGAAGATTTTAAACTTCAAACTTTGTTAGAACAATTGGTTACAATTTTCGAAAAAGTTAAATGCAAATAATAACAAATAGAAACTCCCAAATTACGAATTGTAGTTTGGGAGTTTTTATTTTAAAAAACAATTTCTGAAAACAACGAAATAAATGTAGCCAATCAGTCAAGAGGCATTTATTTTGTAAAAATATCCAATACGAAAAGGCATCACGAAAAGCGAGTTTTTCATATCTAAAATTTGGAATTCTACAAATAGGAATTTTTCGATATAAAAAAATCCCAAACTACAATTGTAATTTGGGACTTAATAATTTTTTCGAATTTCTTATTTTGTTTCTTCTTCTTGTTTTTTAGAAGCAGCAGGTTGATCGTCTTTAGCAGCGTTTTTAAATTCCTTAATTCCACTTCCTAAACCTTTCATTAATTCTGGAATTTTTTTACCTCCAAAAAGTAATATCACAATACCTACGATAACAAGGATTTCTGTAAGACCTAATCTTCCCATGACTAATATATTTAATGCCGAAGCAAATTGTTTTTCTTAATTATTCCGCAAAGGTATATAGAAATATACGAAATAGAAGTATTTTTAGTTTAAAATATTTGTATTAAACCGCGTTAAATATTTTATAAAATCGTAAATTATAGCTCTTCATGAAATTTTTTGAATAAATATCATGATGATTAATTATTATATTTGCTAGCATAAAGAAGGATAATGAATAAAAAAAAGAAAAAGGATTTTAGAAAAAAACTGTTCATTAAAAACCGATTAGTAATTTTAAATGAAGACACTTTTGAAGAGATATTTTCTTTTAGGCTTACTTTAATGAATGTCTTTGTAACGTTTACTTTGGGTGGAATATTTCTAATTTTGGTTACTACTTTTATCATTGCTTTTACACCCCTTCGCGAATTTATTCCTGGATATTCTTCGACAGAATTGAAACGAAATGCTACAAGACTAGCAATTAAATCAGATTCTTTAGAAACGGCTTTAAAACAGAATGAAATTTATATAAAAGGAATTCAGAAAGTTTTGAAGGGAGAATTGGAATATTCAAAATTTAATAAAGATTCTATATTAGCAGAATCGGTTGAGGATGCTTCAGATGTAAATATGAAAGCATCTGATGCTGAAATAAAACTGAGAGAAGATGTAGCTGAAACTGAAAAAGAGCTGAAGGTGAAATCTCAGGACAAAAAGAAAAGTGATAAAAAATAATACCACTGAAAATGTCAATTAAGTCAATTGCGGCAAAAATATTTGCCAAAAATATATACAATCAGACACTTAAATGGGCCAATAAACCTGTTGAAACACAACAAAAAGTTTTTAAAAGTTTGATCGAAAATGCGCAAAACACCAAATTTGGAAAAGACCATCATTTTGAACAAATAAAAAGTTTTGAAGATTTTCAGAAACAGGTTCCTGTTAGAGATTATGAAGATTTAAAATCTTATATAGAAAAGGTAGTAAAAGGAGAAGCGGATATTCTCTGGAAAGGAAAACCTTTATATTTTGCTAAAACTTCTGGAACAACTTCTGGCGCAAAATTTATTCCGCTTACCAAAGAATCGATGCCTTATCATATTGAAGCAGCTAGAAATGCAATTCTGCATTATATTCATGAAACAGGAAATGCTGATTTTGTCGATGGAAAAATGATTTTTTTGCAAGGAAGTCCAATTCTGACAGAGAAGTACGGAATTAAATTTGGACGACTTTCTGGAATTGTAGCGCATTTTGTTCCTAAATATCTGCAGAAAAACCGAATGCCATCTTGGGAAACCAATTGCATTGAAGATTGGGAAACCAAAGTAGATGCTATTGTCGATGAGACAATAAAAGAAGATATGTCGGTTATCTCTGGAATTCCGTCTTGGGTTCAGATGTATTTCGAACGTTTGGAACATAAAAGCGGCGGAAAAAAGATTGGCGAAATATTCAAAAACTTCAACTTGTTTATTTACGGAGGTGTTAATTATGAACCGTACCGTGCTAAATTTGAAAACATGATCGGCAGAAAAGTAGACAGTATAGAATTGTTTCCTGCCTCTGAAGGATTTTTTGCTTATCAGGATTCACAAAAAGAAAAAGGGATGCTGTTGCTATTGAATTCAGGTATTTTCTATGAGTTTATAAAAGCGGATGAGTTCTTTGAAGAAAATCCAAAAGTATTGACAATTGGAGAGGTTGAAGTAGGAGTAAACTATGTTTTGATAATTTCTACCAATGCAGGGCTGTGGCGTTATAATATCGGAGATACCGTTCAATTCACTTCTTTGGCTCCATATCGTGTTATAGTTTCTGGACGTATTAAACATTATATTTCGGCTTTCGGAGAACACGTTATCGCTAATGAAGTAGAAAATGCGATGAAAGAAGCCGTAAATTCGACTAATATCGTAATCAATGAGTTTACTGTGGCGCCACAAATTAATCCATCAAACGGACTTCCGTATCACGAGTGGCTGATTGAATTTGAGAAAGAACCTGAAAACATGGAAGTTTTTGCAGAAACTATCGACAATTCAATGCGTAAGCAGAATATTTATTATGACGATTTAATTACCGGAAATGTCTTAAGAAAAGTAGTGATCACTAAAGTTTCTAAAAACGGATTTCAAGATTACATGAAATCACAAGGAAAATTGGGCGGACAGAATAAGATTCCGAGATTATCGAATGATAGAAATATTGCTGATAATTTGAAGTAGGATTTAGCTTTTTTAAAATAACCGACTAACAATTTGTTAAATGGAAATTCATTAAAGTTATATATATAATTCCTACTTTCGTTTATCGAAATATTTACATCTTCTTTAAAAATGAAGATGATTTTTAAAAATAAAAAGACATGAAAGAAACTAAACATATATCAAGATCTAGAGCGCAGGAATCTTCTGCGGCGATAGAAAAAATGTACATTACAATGCGCCATTTATTCAACCGTGGTTTTTATAAACCAATGGGAGTTTCTGGCGACAGTTTACGCGAATCATTATTGGCTTTACGTCCTGAAATCTACGGAAATATCGCAGAAGAAAAAGTAGAGTTAAACGGACTTTTATACGTTATTGAACGTCTTCCAATCGGAATTGAACAATGTCGTTTTATCAATTTAACTTCAGACGAAGGTTACTCTAAATCGCATTTTCAGCCGATTGTTCCTCCAAAAAGAAGAAGAAACTGCTACAGAATTGACGAAGAACAGATGAATGTTGAAATCACTCGTGGACGTTCAGACATTTATGATATTTTGACGCATTTGACTTTCATTTTTATTGAATCGCATAAAATTAAAAATAGAGTTTTAATAGATGATGGAGGAGAAGTTTCGCGTGATTGGCAGAAATTAGAGCAAGCCGTTATGCAGACTAAAAAGCTTTCTCAAGTTGAAAAAGAAAAAGCAATTTCTCACGTTGCCAATATTTTAGCAAGAACTTTTGAGGAAGTATTAGATATTTATGATGCTTTTGGTTCAGAAAATGCACCAGATCGTTTCCTACACGTTATTTATTGGTTAGGAAAATTAGCGATAGAAGAGATTGTTGAAAACAACAAACGTACGATCACTTTTAGTCCAGTTTTACGTGAAAGATTAGGACACCATATTCATGGAGAAATCTGGGCAACAAATATTAAAGAAGTTTTAAAAGCAAACGATTTGCTGAAAAGACCAATTCACGTAATTAGTGCTAATATGCACAGTGTGATGAATTCGATTTTTGCGACACCTTTGCTGAAAACAAAATATAAAGGAAAAACAGATTTCTTTATTTATGAAGAATTAAGCAGTTCAGGATCAAAAGAAATTAGAGGTCAAGTAGAAGAATTGGCTTTAAAAAATGGAATGATTTCGTTGCCAGATTGTTCAGGAACTAATATCGATGTTCAGATTTTTGACACAGCTAAAATTGATTGGTCAAAAACAGCTTTTTCACATGCCAATGTAGGCGAAGAAAAACCAGTTATAATCGTAATGGATTATGCTTTTGGAGAACAGGCTTACGAAACCATCGATGAGCTTTTGAAACCATTTAAAAAAGAAACTTTACTAAATGTAAAATCGGTTTCTATTATGGGTAAAGCTGGAATTCTAGAAGGAGGAAAAGGCGATATTATGATTCCGTCTGCGCATATCAACGAAGGAACGGCAGATAATTATTTCTTCGAAAATGAATTGACAGGTGCAATGTTTGAAGGAAATGATATAGATATTTATGAAGGAGCAATGGTTACCGTTCTTGGAACTTCATTACAAAATAGAGATTTATTAAAGTTTTTCCACGAATCGACTTGGGGTGTAATTGGTCTTGAAATGGAAGGATCTTATTATCAAAAAGCCATTCAGTCAGCATCTAAAATTAGAAAAAGCGTTCCGCATGATATTAAAGTTCGCTATGCTTATTATGCTTCAGATAATCCGCTGGAAACAGGAAGTACATTGGCCTCAGGCGGATTAGGAACAACTGGTGTGAAACCAACGTATTTAATTACAATTAAGATTCTAGAGCAGATTTTCAACATCAAATAAAAATCATAAATGAGTACAAAAGTACCGCAGAATACAGAAGATCAGGAAGTTGATTTGGATTTTATATCAAAAAAAATAGGTAGCTTTTTTGAAAGAATAAACAGGTCTATTTTCAATAGTATCCAATTTTTTATAAAAAACTGGGTGATTGTCTTAATATTAGTTGGTGTTGGTTTTGGACTAGGGATGTTTTTGGATCAAAATCAAAAAAGTTATAGACACGAAATTATAGTTGCGCCAAATTTTGGGAGTACAGATTATTTATATGCAAAAGTCGATTTGATCAACTCAAAAATCAAAGAGAATGATACTCTTTTCTTAAAAGAAGTTGTAGGGATTTCAGATCCTAAAAACCTCAAACTAATTGAAGTAAAACCTATTGCTGACGTTTATAATTTCATTCAGAATAAACCTGAAAACTTTGAATTAATAAAGTTGATGGCTGAAGATGGTGACATAAAAAAAGTATTAGAAGAAAATGTGACAAGCAAAAATTATAATTATCAAACATTGCTTTTATTTACTAACAAAAAGGTTACAGAGGAAAATTTGATTAAACCTCTTTTAGAATATTTAAACACTTCAGATTATTATTCTAAAATTCAGAAAGTAGTTTATCGTAATGTCGAATTGAAAATTCAGCAAACAGATTCTATAATTAAACAAATTGATGGCATATTAAATAATTTATCGAATTCGTCTAAAGGAACTTTAAAAAATGATAAGTTGATCTACTATAATGAAAACACACAATTAAACGATATTATTAAAAGTAAAGACGGTTTATTAAATGAACAAGCAACGCAGAGAGTAGAGCTAATTGGTTTCAATAAGATTATAAAAGAAAATAACATCATTTTAAATTTACAGTTAGTTAAATTTGTCAACGGTAATCTGAAATTTTTACTACCATTTATATTTGTTTTGGCATTTATTTTCTTAGGATTTTTCAAATCATTTTATAAAAGACAAAAGCATTTAGCCAGTTTATAGGATAGAAGGATAAGATTTTTCAAAACTACATTTGGATTGAACCTAAACAAAAAAATTTCAGCAGAAATAGTAAATATATATTTTTGCAAAAAAAACAGCAGATGAAAAAACAATTGATTTTTTTAAATTTAGTTTTAATAACATTATTTATTTCTTGTAAAAACAAAGAAGAAGCACAACCTGTTAAAGAAGTAAAAGCGAATACTTTTGATGTGATTGTTGATTTGAAAATTGAAAAAGACGATGAACTTATTCTTTTTTACAAAGATCCTTCAATTGCCTATTTTGATGCTAAAAATACTGTTTATAATGGTGTAAAAGGAAAACCAGAATCTCAACAAGTAACATTTAGTATTCCTGAGGGAATTTTACCAAACGATATTCGTTTTGATATAAGTTCAAATAAAGAACAAAATCCGATTACGATAAATTCGATTACATTAAGCTTTGAAGGAAGAGTATTTAAAATTGAACAGAAAGATATTTTAAAATATTTTACGCCAAATGATTTTATAAAACTTGATGAAGCAACAGGTACAGCAACATTCATTAAAAAAGGTGAAGAGTATGATCCTTATTTTTTAACAAAGGAAATTATTTATCCTCAAATTGAAATGGTTAGAGGAGTTAAAATGTAATTTTTGTTAATGATATAATTAATATTTTAAGGCTGTTCCTTCAAAAAGGTATAGCCTTCTTTTTACACTAAAACCAAAAGATATTGAAGCTGATTTTTGATATATTTCAACGATTTAAAAAGCACAAAATTTTAGCTTCGAATTTTGTATATCTTTTTGTTCTTCAAGCTTTAAATGTTATTTTACCATTAATTACTTTTCCTTATTTAATACGAGTTTTGGGAGTTGAGTATTTTGGACTCTTGTCTTTTTCTATAGCTTTTGTAACTTATTTTCAAATTGTAACAGAATATGGATTTAATTCGACTGGTACACGTGATATTTCATTAGCAACAAATAATCGCGAAAGACAAATATTGATTTTTAATCAAATAATGTCTGCCAAACTTGTGTTGGTAAGTATAAGTTTTGTTGTAATGATGGGAATTGTTTTCTTGTTTGATATTTTTAGAGCATACTGGTACATATATTTATTTTCCTTTGGATCTATTTTAGGTCAGGCTATTTTTCCTGTTTGGTTTTTTCATGGAATCCAAAAAATGAAGTATGTAACATATCTAAATTTAATTACTAAAACAATATTTGCACTTGCACTTTTTGTTTTTGTAACTAAAAAATCTGATTATTATTTAGTTCCAGTTTTTAATGCTTTAGGGTTTCTCTCTGCAGGTATTTTATCACTATTTTATATTTGGAAAGATTTTAAGATTAGCTTTAAATTGCAGTCTGTTAAAGGAATTAGAGAACAACTCAATAAGGCAAAATTCATGTTTTTGTCTGAACTTAAAATTTCGCTTTTTACAAATACAAACACACTAATTTTAGGAATTTTTGCTGGAAATCAGGCCGTAGGTTATTTTTCGGCAGCAGAGAAACTCGCTCGTGCAATAGGTAATCTGCAAACTCCAGTCTCAAATACTATTTTCCCATATCTTTCGGCAGAAATGGCTTTGGACAAGCTAAAAGCAATTATAAAAATAAAGAAAATAACAATTGTCGGATCCATTGTATTCTCTTTGATTGTTATCACCTGTTTTTGCTTTGCAGAGCAAATAATTTCTATTATTTATGGTAAAGAAATGCTCCCATCTGTGCTATTATTTAGAATTGTGATTCTGATACCATTATTATCGTTTTTAGATACAATGTTTGGTAAACAGATTCTATTAAATTTAGGAAAAGATATATTTTATTTTAGAGTAATTGTTTTAGCTACAATCTTAAATTTTACTATTAATTTTATTTTGACCTATTTTTATCAGGAAACAGGAACAGCAATAAGTTTAATAATCACTCAGATATTTATTGTTTTAGGTATGTGGTATTTTGCACATAAAGAAATAAGTTTGATTTTAAAACAAAACAGCAATTATGGCAGTAATTAAAGTTAGCGTTGTTATTCCTGTTTACAATGCAAAAGATTATTTGCATGATTGTATAAAATCACTTATAAATCAGACTCTTGAGGAGTGTGAATTTATTTTTATAAATGACGGTTCAACAGATAATAGCTTTGAAATAATAGAATCATATCAAAAAATTGATAGTCGAATTAAGCTCATAAATCAAGAAAATGAAGGAATAGGTGAAGCAAGAAATGCTGGAATTGAGGTTGCTATTGGAGAATATATTGGTTTTTTGGATAATGATGATTTTTTAAAAATAGATTTTTTAGAGAATCTATATAAAAATGCCATAGAAAGAGATTTAGATATTTTAGTATCAAAAACAATATTAGGAAGGGACGGAAAATATATAATTAAAGATCATGGTTTTATTACCGATTTAATATTTACAAAAGACTTTATACAAGAACAAATCATTCCAAATCTCTTAAAAACGGAAGATTTATTTGCAGTTTGGAATAAAATTTACAAACGGACTTTTATTTTCGAAAATAATATTCGTTTTCCAGACAACAGAGTAATTGAGGAAGATAATATATTTAACATTCAGTCTTTTAACAAAGCTAAGAAAGTTTTATTTATCGATTATGCGGGTTATTATTATAGGGATGTAGCTGATAGTAAATCAAGAAAGATTATTGAAAATGATTATTTTTCAAAAGCTCTTGAAAAATATTATTTGGATTATAAAAAAGAATATAGTCTCAGCATTTCATACGAAGAATTGGAGAAACTTAAAGCGATTAGATTTATTCAAAGAATCTTTTATTTAGTCTATAAATGTTCAGTATTAAAAATCCCGTTTAAAATAAAATGGGACTACATCAAAAACATGGTTTTTCATGAAAAAGTATATGAATTGTCCAAAAACTATGATGAAGAAATCCTCCAAGATAAAGGATTATATGAAAGAACCCTCTTAAAAATTATCACCAAAAAAACATCCTTTTTATTGGTTTTATTAATTTTTAGCATTCAAATTGGATATCATCCAAGAATTTCAGAAACAATAAGAAAGATAAATAAATTGACAAAAAAACGCTGATAGTGCTTGCAAAAATATATAATACATTATTTTTCTTAGGTCTTTTCTTTTTCCCATTTAACAGTTATGAAGGAATATCATTTTTGGGAGAATTTAAAACTGAGTCTGGAGCACTTTTTTTATTTGCTGGATTTTTATTTTTATTGATAAACACTTCTTTCACAAAAAGAATAATCTTTCCATACAAAAATTTTCTATTTCAGCTTGTAATGTTATTTATAATTTGTTGTCTAATAACAACAATATTAAATGCCTCTTCGGTTAGTTCCAATTATTTTAAGAGTACAAGCGGTATAAATAGGTTCATAAGACAATATTTCGCTTTGCTTATTTCTGCTTTTGTATTTTTTATTTTCTATATCAATGTTTTAGCAAAAATGGAACTGAAAGACGTACTTTTTAAAGTAAGAAAAGTGTTTCTTTATTCTTTAATTGTAGCTTCTATATATGGTTTTTTGGAAATTTTAATTTCAGTTTTTGGCTATGTATTTTTATATCCAATTTTAAAAGGATTTAATTATTTTCCTTTCTTAGAAGTTAATCTTCATCCAGAAGGCAGAATTTCGACCATAAGTTACGAACCTCCTTTTTTAGCAATTTACCTTATTACAATTTCTGGTTGGATGTTTAGTTATATTCTCACCAGTAAAAAACTAACGAGATTTTTGCCAACATTTGCTATTTTAGTTCTGACTTACTTTTCAGGATCACGTACGGGATTAATCGTGGTATTTTTTCAAGGATTTGTTTTTTTAATTTTCTTATATAAAGACGTGAGATTTAAGAAATAT
Source organism: Flavobacterium luteolum (assembly GCF_027111275.1). NCBI lineage: Bacteria > Pseudomonadati > Bacteroidota > Flavobacteriia > Flavobacteriales > Flavobacteriaceae > Flavobacterium > Flavobacterium luteolum. Next base: position 2,114,283 of record NZ_CP114286.1, read on the forward strand.
GTGATCAATTTTTTAGTAGGAGCTTTAGTTGTTTTTTCAGTTTTGCTTGTGTTTAAAGGAGAAAAAGTAATTCAATCGGTTACCGAGAAAATGAATTCATTAAATTTTCAAAAAAATTTAACCAAAAGCGTTTCTAATCAATCGCGATTCGGGATGCAATATGCCGCATTACAGGTCTTTTTAGAAAATCCAATTATAGGAGTTGGGTTTGGCCAGCAAGCCTACCACAATAGAACTCATTATCCTTCTTGGGCAACAAGAAATAATTATGAGTTTGAATTGTATTATAAGAATAAAAAGGAAAAGGCATTTCCGCCAGGATATAATCTTTATACAAGACTTCTAGCAGAAACAGGTTTAATTGGAATTTCTTTATTTTTAATGTTACTTTATTTTTCTTTAAATGAAGTTCGGCTTTTGATGAAAAAGGCAAAAGAAGAAGAAAAAATAATTCTAATGATTATTTTAATTTCTCTTTTAGGACTATATATCAACTGGCTTCAAATAGACACTTTTAGAATTTATGGTGTTTGGCTTTGTTTGGCTATTTTAATCAGAATGCGATATAATAAAACTTTAATTTTAAAAAATGAATAACATCATTCTTTTAATACCATATTATAATAATTCTGATGGATTAATGAAATCGTTGCAATCTATTGATCAAGATGAAGAGTTAGATATTTTAATTGTTGATGACGGAAGTATAAATAGATTTGAAGAAAATACAGCGATACAAAATTTTAAAGCAAAAGGAAAAATCTTTTTTGAATATTTACCGGAAAATAAAGGAATTGAAATAGCATTAAATACTGGTTTAAAAATTAGTATTGAAAAAAGATATAAATATATTGCAAGATTAGATTGTGGAGATATTTGTCTTGGGAAAAGATTTGCTATTCAGAGAAGCTTTTTGGAAGATAATCTAGAAATTAAAATAGTAGGTTCCAATGTTTTGGCAGTAGACAACAATGATACGTTTTTGTATTCAATCAATTTACCATTGAAGGATCGGGATATAAAAAATAAAATGTACTTTAATTCGATGTTGATTCATCCTGCTATAATGTTTTCTGCTGAAATTTTAAAAACGGTAGGATTGTATTCTTTAAATTACAAATCAGCTGAAGATTATGCTTTTTTCTTTGCTATTTCAAAGTCATACAAAATGGCAAATATTAGCGAGTATCTCACTCAAATAGAAATTAATGAAAAAGGTATTTCACTGCAAAAAAGAAAGCAGCAGGTAGCTTGTAGAATCAAAATTATAAAAGAGAATTTTTATTTTGGTTTTTATCCAATTTATGGGCTAATTAGAAATTATATCTTATTGATTCTTCCATATCGGTTTATTTTGTTTTTAAAAAGAAGTAAAAAATGAAAAGTTTTATACAGAAGAATTTATATCATTACTCAGCTTATTTTATGATTCTAGTGCTTTTCTTTTCTAAAGCACTACCCAATATTGGTTTAATTGTTCTTACAATCTTATTTTTAATAAATTTTGATATTAAGGCATTTAAGATCAATTCTTATTCAAAACATATTTTATTGATTTTATTATTTTATCTTGTAGTAAAATCGGCTATTTATGGTAATTTATCGTTCGATTTTAGGGTTTACAAAGGTATATTGTTGGCATTTTGGATTTCGATTTTGCTGTCTAAAATAAAAGATATAAAAACATTAAAATTAGTTGTTTTAATAGGGATTGATACTTGTATTTTAATTTCCTTTTTTCTTATAGGAGTATTTTATTTTCAAACAGGAATTCTGCCTTTTTCTAATACTGCTGAGGTGAACAAATTATTGCTTTTAGAGCGTCCATATATTGCATTTATTGCTGTTTTAGGGTTTTTAATATCTTTAGAAAAAGGAATAATTATATCAAAATGGCGTAAATTTTTTATATTCAATTCTGTTCTTTTACTTGGATTTATTTTATTGATTTCGGCGAGAATTTCAATTATCACTGTTTTTTTAATTGTAGGAGTATATTTTGTATTTTATTTTAAAACGAAGTGGTACAAAAAAATTCTTTTTGCATTAGCTCTGGTACTTTTGTTTTTGGGTGTAGTTATGTCAAACAAAAATATTAGAGAAAGATTTTTTATAAAAAGTAATTTAGAAAAATCATTGCAAGAAGCCTCTGATTATGAGCCAAGAATTGTAATTTGGAACTGTGCCTATAAAATGACAAAACAGGATGATTTTATTTTATTGACAGGTTTTGACGGGTATCAAAAAATAAAAAATAATTTGCTTGACTGTTATGCATCAAGTATCGAAAATCAATCTAAAAAAGAATATTTTTTATCAGAAAAGTTTAATACCCACAATCAGTTTATTGATTTTTATTTAGTTGGTGGAATCATTGCTTTTCTTTTATTCTCAGCATTTTTTGTTGCATTATTTTTAGAATTAAGATTAGCTTTTTTTAAAATTGCAATAGTGATCTCTTTTCTGCTTTTTTTTATTGTAGAGAACATATTTTACCGACAATTTGGTTGTTATTTGTTTGGTATATTTGCACTAATTTTGCTCCAGAGAAAAGAAGATGAATAAAATTAAAGTTGCGCATATTCTACATTCAGTAGGTGGGGTTGATGTTTCTTTGAGGCAGATACTTCACAATTTAGATACCGAAAATTTTGAGAGCATAGTGATTCATGGAAATTCTGATACTCAAAATGAATTTGTAGACAAAGATGCTAAGCCAATAGGATATTATAGGCTTCCGATATATAGAGAAATATCTTTTAGATATGATTTATTAGCAATTTTAAAAGCATGGAAAATTATTCGTAAAGAAAAACCAGATTTAATTCATTCACACAGTACAAAAGGTGGTGTTATTGGAAGGATAGTGGGTTTTTTAACAGGAATAAAAGTTTTGCATACACCACAGGCATTTTCTTTTTTAAGTACAGAAAGTAAGATTAAAAGGTCTTTTTTTTTAAAGATTGAAAAATTGCTTTCCAAAGGGAAAACGGTTTTAATTGCATCTTCTCAATCTGAATTAAATAGGGCAGTGAATGAGGTCGGGTTTCCAAAATTTAAAACAGATCTTTTTAATAATGCGATAGAACCAATAGAAAAGATTTTTGATTTATCTATACCTAAAACATGGCCAGATCAATATTTATGTACTGTAGGTAGACCTTGTTATCAAAAAAATATTGAAGAATTGATTGAAGTTTTATATGAACTTAATAAAATTGTTGATGTACATTTGGTCATTCTAGGATTAGGGCATTATGCTGATCATATAAGACAAGTTGAAGATTTAATAGAAAAACTTAATTTAAAAAATAAAGTGACATTATTAAATTGGACAACAAGAGAAGATGTTTTAAACATTATAAGTAAATCAAAGATATATCTTTCAACAGCCAGATACGAAGGACTACCTTATTCAGTTATAGAAAGTTTAGCACTATCAATTCCAAGTATAGTTTCTGATTGTGATGGTAATAGAGATTTAATCATAAATAATTATAACGGTTATTGTATTAAGGAAAACAATACTGTAGAGTTTAGTAAAAAAATAAATGTTTTGCTTCAAGATGAAAAATTATATAATGAGTTTTCAAAAAATGCGAAAGAAACATTTGAAATGAATCATAATATTTATAAAAAAATAAAGGATCTCGAATCTATTTATAGAGAGCAATTAACATAATATGAAAAGAATACTTATCACTGGAGCGGCAGGATTTTTAGGATCACACTTATGTGACAGATTTATCAAAGAAGGTTACTTTGTAATCGGAATGGATAATCTGATTACGGGAGATCTTAAAAATATTGAACATTTATTCAAATTAGAAAACTTTGAGTTTTATCATCATGATATCACCAAGTTTGTTCATGTTCCAGGCGATTTAGATTATATATTACATTTTGCTTCGCCAGCAAGCCCGATAGATTATTTAAAAATTCCGATCCAAACTCTTAAGGTAGGATCTTTGGGGACGCACAATTTATTGGGATTGGCAAGAGTAAAAAAAGCAAGAATTTTGATTGCATCTACTTCAGAAGTTTACGGAGATCCGTTGGTTCATCCACAGACGGAAGAATATTACGGGAACGTAAATACAATTGGTCCTCGAGGAGTTTATGATGAGGCAAAACGTTTTCAGGAATCAATTACAATGGCATATCATACGTTTCACGGAGTAGAGACCAGAATCGTGCGTATTTTTAACACGTACGGACCAAGAATGCGATTGAACGACGGACGTGTAATTCCTGCTTTTATTGGACAAGCGTTACGCGGAGAAGATTTAACGATTTTTGGAGACGGAATGCAAACACGTTCTTTCTGTTATGTAGACGATCAAGTTGAAGGTATTTACAGATTATTGCATTCAGATTACGTTTATCCAGTAAACATTGGAAATCCAGATGAAATCACTATTAAAGATTTTGCAGAAGAAATTATAAAACTGACAGGAACGAACCAGAAAGTGGTGTATCATCCACTGCCGATAAACGATCCGTTACAGCGTCAGCCAGACACTACAAAAGCAAAAGAGTTATTAGGCTGGGAAGCAAAAGTTAACAGAGCAGAAGGAATGAAAATAACTTATGAGTATTTCAAATCATTATCTCCTGAAGAATTGGCTAAAGAAGAACACAAAGATTTTTCAAGCTATATTAAATAATACTAAGCATAGCTCGAATTTTAATTAAATTCGGGCTATTTTTTAAATAAACTTCCCCAAAAACAATTAGCATCAATGAACGAATTAGTTTCTATTATTGTACCAACATATAATACCGAAAAGTTCATTAAATCGACAATTGAGTCAGTTCAAAATCAAACTTATGCAAACTGGGAGATGATTCTGGTCGATGATGCTTCAACAGATAATACGGCTTTAATAATTGAAGGTTTTGCTGTGCAAGACAGCCGTGTTAAACTTTTTAAATTATCAGAAAATAGAGGAAATGGTTTTGCTAGAAATGCAGCTTTAGACAAAGCTACAGGAAAATATATCGCCTATTTAGATGCTGATGATTTATGGTTTCCTACTAAATTAGAAAAGCAAATACAGTTTTTAAAAGCAAATAATTTGCACTTTACTTTTAGTTATTATGATTCTATCGATGAAGAGGGAAATAATTTGAATAGAAGGGTTGAATCTCCAAATCCTTTAACCTATAAAGAATTATTTTTCTGTAATTATGTAGGTAATTTGACGGCTATTTATGATGTCGATTATTTCGGAAAAATTATTCTTGAAACTTCACAAAAACGCCAAGATTGGAGAATATGGCTTACGATTTTAAAAGAAATTAAAATAGCCAAACCAGTTCCAGAACCTTTGGCATTTTATAGAATTAGAAAAGATTCTGTTTCTTCATCCAAATTTAAATTGATTAAACACAATTTTGGCGTTTACAGAGAATTTCACGGATACAATCTCGTTTTTTCTATTTTGTTGATGATGAGGTTTTTGTTTACTCAGTTGATAATCAAACCAAATTATATTAAGAAGATTTAAAGTTCAACTTGAAGAATTTCGATAGAATTGGAGGTCGCAATTTGAGACCTCCAATTTTTTCAAACCGATATATAAATGATAAACTTGATGTCACAATTTGTGACCTTAAAGAACTATTTTTTATAGCCAATTTTCACTCTTTCAGATTCATTTTCTTTCTTATCAGTCAGTTCATCCAAATAAGAAAATACCAATTCGATGTTTTTATCATGATTCTCTAACTTCTTCTGGATTTGTAAAATATCAACTTTAATTTCTGTTGTATCCAAAAGCATTTGTCTCACTTTCGTAAAAATTCGCATAATTTGAATGTTGGTTTGAATAGCTTTGTCGCTTTTTAAGACACTTGACAACATTAAAACGCCATGTTCAGTGAAAGCTGTTGGAATTTTACGTAAACCCATTTTTTCAGAATTGGAAATCACAATTTGTGATTTCCAATTTTCAAATTCTGATTTATTGAGTTCAAACATAAAATCTTCTGGAAATCTAGATATGTTCCTTTTAACTGCTTGGTTTAAAATTCGTGTCTCAACTCCATAAAGTAATGCCAAATCACGATCCAGCATCACTTTTTGACCTCGGATAAAATATATTTTATTTGAAATTGTTTCTTCAGAAAGTAAAGAACGATCTTCCATAAGTTTTTAATTAGAAAAACAAATGTAAGATTTTATATATAATTATAAATATGATTTAAATTGTTTTAGTTTCCCACGATTGGTTCTCTCTAAAACTGTTTTTCTTGTAAAGGTGAAGTTTAAATTGGGCTCTAAATACAAATCGATAGCTTCTTTTATTTTTTGAATTTGTTCTGAAACTAATTCTTTTTCAGCAATATATTCAATTTCAAAAGTATCTATTTGGGTTTGTTTGATAATGAATTCTTTTACGTTTCCATCGTCTTCAATTATGCTTTTGGTTACATAATAAAATGTCAATCCAGGCGATTTTTTTCCGCTTGGTAAAATCGCAAGATCATTTGTTCGGCCAGTTAGTTTTTTTAAAATTGGTTTTTGAGGAGTACTTTTTTCGTCCAGAATTCCAATGTCGCCAATTTCATATCTGATAAAAGGGGTTGATTTATTGAAGAGCGAAGTAATTACAATTTTTCCTTCCGTTCCATGTGGAACAGGATTGTTGTTCTCGTCTAAAATTTCTACAAAAAGGGTTTCTGAATTTATTTGCCATTCTCCTTGAGGGTTTTCAAAAGCAATTAAATCCAATTCAGATGCACCGTATTCACTGATAATTGGAATTCCGAATTGTTTTTCTAGTAATTTTTTATCCATTTTAAAAAGCATTTCTGACGTAACAAAACAAGCTTTTAAAGTTGGACAGACTTCTTTTAAAATGATGTTTTTCTGTGCTAAATATTTAGCAAATAAAACAATCGAACTCGTGTAACCATTGATATAATCAAATTTTTTAATTCTGAATTTATGTAGAAATTTTTCTAATACATCATCAGACAAATCAAAAACAGGAAAACGATAACGATGTGTTAAAAAGTCTTTGAGACGTTCTTTTTGATAACCAATAAGATCCATTGGAATTCCGTAAAAACGTGCTTGATAGGAATGATTAAAATCGATTCCAAACCAACCAAAGCGCATAATATTCGAAGCCCAAGTCAAGGCATGGCAATATTTATCTTTACCAAAAACAAAAGGAGTTCCGCTTGATCCCGATGTTTTGTTGAGGTAAATGTTTTTTTTTGAATAACCTTTAGAAAGCCTTTCTTCGAGTGTATTTTGAAGATTTTGCTTATTTAAGACAGGAAGATCATTCCAATTTTTAATTTTTTTGTGTTCCACCAAATCGCAATAAAAAGAATTGTTATTTAAATGAAAATCAACAATTTCTTTCTTTTTATTTTCAAGAAATGTGACGTATTCTTCTTCAGAAAAACGAACAATTTCACACAATTCGCTTTTTGCTTTCTTTATAGGAAAACCATTTAATTTTAGTGAAAGATCAAAAAGGTGAATCATGATATTTTTAAAACAATATTTATACTTCCGGCCGTCAACTCTTTTTCTGAATATTTCAAGAAATCTTCATGTAATTTTAAACTTTTAAATTTTTGTTCTTGAGGAGAGTTTGACATTGGATTGTCATGAGAAATATAAACAATTTCTAAATCTAAAGAATTGAAAATATCTAGATATTGAGGAAGCCTTAATCTATTATGATAATCAAATCTTGTTTGGATATTATCCCATTCTTCAGAACTATATTTCAAAAATTCTTGAAGAGACAAAGATTTATCAGAATATGCCCTGTGATCACTCGGAGAAATAAAATGTATAATATAAGATTCCTTAGGTAAAGAGCTCTTAAATTTTTTATGCATTTCTTTTATATCTTCAGGAGTTACATGCTCTAGAACAAATCTTGAAAAAACAATATCTGCTTTAGGAATTTCGGCATCTATTATATTTTGAAATGGAAAATAATGAACATTTTCAGGTAACGAATATTGATTATTGCTTGCAGTTATATCGCAATTATATATTTTTGAAAATAAAGAATTAAACCTAAGTATATTTTTTGTTTGATAATGCTTGTTTATATCAAAAGTGTAGACGTTTTTTAGTTTATACTTGTGAATTAGAATATATGGTGATATTGGTAACCATCCTGATCCTATTTCAATCGCTGATTTGTTTTGCAGATCAATTTTTAAACTCGAAAAAATTGAACCTAAAGAATTAAACGTGTTTTCTGTACTTTTTAATTTTCCTTCAATATTTTTATTTTCAGATACATTTTGTAATTGATGATAGATTTTTGAACCCAGCGAATGTGGAAGAGTACTAAGAGCCTTGAAAATATATGTTTTTACGTAATGCTTCATCGTCAGATTTTTGTCAAAAATAATGTTTAGGAATTACTAACAGTATAGAACCAACAACTTTTTAGAGATTTAATTATTTTTTACGTTCAAAAGCAATTATTTTTGCACCACAACTAAATATAACAACACCATGACAATTTTACTATTGGGATCAGGCGGAAGAGAGCATGCATTTGCATGGAAAATGACTCAAAGTCCGCTTTGCGAAAAACTTTTTGTAGTGCCTGGAAATGCAGGAACTGCCGCAATCGCTGAAAACGTTGCAATATCTGCAACTGATTTTGAAGCTGTAAAAGCATTAGTACTTAAAGAAAATATAAGTTTAGTAGTCGTAGGGCCAGAAGATCCGTTAGTAAAAGGTATTTATGATTATTTTAAAAACGACGAAAGTTTAAAAAATATTCCAGTTATTGGGCCATCAAAATTAGGTGCACAATTAGAGGGAAGTAAAGAATTTGCAAAAGAATTCTTGATGAAACATAATATTCCAACTGCAGCTTATGACAGTTTTACTGCTGAAACAGTCGAAGAAGGATGTAAATTCCTTGAAACCTTACAGCCTCCTTTCGTTTTAAAAGCAGACGGATTAGCGGCTGGAAAAGGTGTTTTGATTATTCAAGATCTTGAAGAAGCAAAAACAGAATTACGCAATATGCTGGTTCATGCTAAATTTGGAACAGCAAGTGCAAAAGTAGTTATCGAAGAATTTTTGGACGGAATCGAATTAAGCTGTTTCGTTTTAACTGATGGAAAAAGCTATAAAATTCTTCCAACTGCAAAAGATTACAAACGAATTGGCGAAGGTGATACAGGTTTAAACACAGGTGGAATGGGAGCAGTTTCTCCAGTTCCTTACGTAGATGCTGTTTTGATGGAAAAAATCGAAACTCGCATCGTAAAACCAACAATCGAAGGTTTCCAGAAAGACGGAATCGAATATAAAGGTTTTGTATTTATTGGACTGATTAATGTAAAAGGAGAACCAATTGTTATTGAATACAATGTGAGAATGGGTGATCCTGAAACTGAAGTTGTGGTTCCGAGACTGAAATCAGATTTAGTTGAATTGTTCTTGTCTGTTGCAGATCAAAAATTAGGAGACTTTAATTTAGAAGTTGATCCAAGAAGTGCAACAACTGTAATGGTCGTTTCTGGCGGATATCCTGAGGATTTTGAAAAAGGAAAAGTAATTTCTGGATTAGAAAATGTGACAGATTCGATAGTTTTTCACGCAGGAACAAAATTAGATAATGAAAATGTCGTTACTAATGGAGGACGTGTAATTGCTGTAACTTCTTATGGAGACAATTTCCAAGAGGCCATAAAAAAATCTTATCAAAACATAGATAAACTAAGCTTTGATAAGATGTATTTTAGAAAAGATATCGGTTTTGATTTAATCTAAAAATAAAATTCACAAGCCCTTTTTAATTAAAGGGTTTGATTTTTTATTTTAAAAATGAATGAGCCGTAGTATCTTGGTTTTCTGTTCCAGCGTCATCAAAAATACGTAATTGTTTAATCCAATAAACGATTGCGCATGCACAGATGATCATGAAAATCCAGTTAATAGTGTTTGCACCAAACCATGTAATTAATTCCAAACGACGTAAAAAGTCAAGAGGAGCAAACAAAATGTTAACGAATAAGTATTGTATTCCTTCAAAAAAAGCTGTCATAATTCTTTAAAATTATATGTTATTTATTGTTGTGTAATGCTTTGAAGATAAAATTCTTTTAAACGAATCTTTTTTCAACTTGTTCTGTTTTCCTTTCAAACAAGTATTATCTTTACAATCACAAAAGTATAAAATATCCTTATGATAACAAGTGTTTTTAAAAAATCTACGCCATTAAATTATTCATTGGTTGTAATTTTAATACTGGTTTTCTTTTTTATGTTCCAAATTAAAGACCCTTCTTGGGTTACTTCTTATTTTTTGGCTTTTCAAAAAGTGAGTTTGTTATGCTTTATTTTGGCTTCTTTTTTTATGATTAATTTCATTGTAAAAAAGAACGGACTCAGTAAAGACAATGGTTACGCGATACTTTTTTACTTATTGTTTATTTTATTTTTTCCAACAATATTTAATGATTCAAATGTTATCTATGCCAATTTTTTTATTTTATTGGCACTTCGAAGATTGATTTCGCTGCAATCTCTGAAAGCATCAAAAGAAAAAATATTTGATGCTGCATTTTGGATTTTTGTAGCTTCTTTATTTCAATTTTGGAGCGTTCTCTTCTTAATATTGGTATATATATCCATTATTTTTCACGTTTCAAGAGATTATAGAAACTGGGTTCTTCCTTTTATAGCATTTTTAGCCGTTGCGATTTTATTTTACATGACATCATTAATTTTCAAATTTGATGCTGTAGCCTTCATTCAGGAAAGAGCTGTTATCGATTTTAGAATTGATTATTTTAAGAATAATTATGAAAATGCAGCACTTTCAATATATACCGCTGTAGCTTTGTTTTTTGTTACTTCGATGTTAATGACATTGTCAAACAGACCACAAATTGTACATTCTTCGTATAAGAAAATTGTAGCTTGCTTTTTTATAGCCGCTTTTGTTTACATCGTTTCACCAAATAAAAGCAACGATTTATTATTGTTTAGTATTGCTCCGTTAACGGTTATGGCAACAAGTCATATAGAATATATGCAGCAGAAACTGAATAACGAAATTGTTTATTATACGCTGATTGTGTGTAGTTTATTTACGTTTTTCTCTCAATTATAATTTACTTCCGTAAGCAAGATCGCCAGCATCGCCAAGGCCAGGAACAATGTAGTTTTTTTCATTTAGTTTTTCGTCTAGAGAAGCTACCCATAAATGACAGTTTTCAGGAAGATTTTCCTCAAGATAGGCTATTCCTTCTGGAGCAGCGATAACAACTATAATATGCAGTTCTGTTGGAGAAGCATTTTCGATTAGTTTTTTATGAACAGCTACAATTGATTGCCCTGTAGCCAGCATTGGGTCGAGAAGCAAAACAGTTTTATTATTTAAGTCTGAAATTGCCTGATATTCAACTCGAATCTCAAATTCATCATCATTGTTTGGGTGAAATCTACAGGCAGATACAAAACTGTTTTCGGCATGATCAAAATAATTTAAAAAACCATTGTGCAATGGTAATCCGGCCCGTAGAATAGGACATAATACCAAGTCGGTATCAATTTCTGTTGTTTTTTTGATTCCAAGTGGGGTTTGAATATCTACATTTTTATAAGGTAAAATTTTGCTTAGTTCATAAGCCATAATTTCGCCAATGCGTTCAATATTTCTACGAAAACGCATGCTGTCATTTTGAACATTTACATTTCGGATCTGGCCTAAAAAATGATTTAAGACACTGTTGTTCTCAGAGATATAATGGATTTTCATATTATTTTTTTAGAAGATCAATTGTTTTTTAAGAATAATTGAAAAATTGATGTTTTTTTTCAAAGTATAAAAGTATAAAAAGTATCTTTGTTTTATAAAAAAATAAAAACATGTTTTCAAAATTAGCATATTCTGTTTTCGAGCAAAGCATCAAAGATTATCACCAATTTGATAATGTAGATCAGCCGATCAATAATCCTTATCCAAAAGATAAGTTTGAGCATTTGTTATATCTAAAAAATTGGATTGACACCGTTCAATGGCATTTTGAAGATATTATTCGTGACCCGCAAATTGATCCAGTTGCAGCATTGACTTTAAAAAGAAGAATTGATGCATCAAATCAGGAACGTACTGATATGGTGGAATATATAGATAGTTATTTTTTACAAAAATACAGAGATGTAAAAGTAAAAGATGGAGCAAAAATTAATTCTGAAAGTCCAGCTTGGGCATTTGACAGATTGTCAATTTTGGCTTTAAAGATTTATCATATGCATGAAGAAGCAAATCGTGCAGAAGCGTCTCAAGAACACAGAGATAAATGTCAAGAAAAATTAAATGTACTTTTAGAACAAAGAAGTGATTTATCAACTGCAATAGATGATTTATTGACTGACATTGAAAATGGAGATAAATTCATGAAAGTGTACAAACAAATGAAAATGTACAACGATGATGAATTGAACCCAATTTTATATCAAAATAAAAAATAATAATTTGGCAGACTTGTCTAGCAAAATTAAGCATATAGCCGTCATGAGACTATCCGCAATGGGAGATGTCGCCATGACGGTTCCTGTTTTACGAGCTTTTGTAAAACAATACCCAGAGGTAAAATTAACGGTTATCTCACGTCCTTTTTTCAAACCGTTTTTTGACGGAATTCCGAATCTTGAATTTTTTGCTTTTGATGAAAAGGAAAGACACAAAGGTTTTCTAGGTCTTATACGCTTGTATAGAGATGTGAAAAAACTGAAAATTGATGCTTTTGCAGATCTTCACAATGTTTTACGATCTAAGGTTGTTAACTTGCTTTTCGCTTTAAGCGGAAAAAAAAGAGCAACTGTAGATAAAGGACGTGAAGGAAAAAAAGAATTGACGCGAGAAGAAAACAAAATTTTCAAACAATTGCCAACCATGTTTGAAAGACATGTAAAAGTGTTTGAAGAATTAGGTTTTCCTTTGGATTTATCGAAACCAACATTTCCTGAAAAAGCAGTTTTAAGTTCTGATATTTTGCAAATTATTGGAAATAAAAATCAAAAACTTATCGGAATTGCGCCTTTTGCTCAGTACGATTCTAAAGTTTATCCTTTAGATTTAATGAAGGAAGTAATTACAAAATTGGCTGAAAATTCATCGTACAAAATTTTACTTTTTGGCGGAGGAAAGAAAGAAATTGAAATTTTAGATTCACTCTCAGAACCTTTTGAAAATGTAATTAATATGGCTGGAAAAATTAAATTTCAGCAAGAGTTACAACTAATAAGCAATCTTGATGTAATGCTTTCTATGGATTCTGGAAACGCACATATTGCAGCAATGTTAGGTGTAAAAGTTATCACGCTTTGGGGTGCGACGCATCCGTACGCAGGATTTTTGCCATTCAATCAAAGTTTAGAAAATGCACTGACTTCAGACCGAAATCAATATCCAAAATTACCAACATCAGTTTATGGTAATAAAATTGTTGAAGGTTATGAGGATGCTATGAGGACAATTTTACCACAACAGGTTATTGACAAAGTCGTAGAGCAACTTTCATGAAATAAAAAACTTCTCTTTTTTGGAGAAGTTTTTTTTAAAATTTTAAGCAATATTTTTGTTTAAAACATATCTTTCATCAGCATCAAGGAAAGAATATCCTATCGTTTTTCTTCTTTTTTTGTTTACTATGATGGAGACAAAATTATTTTTGTCTTCGGTTGACAATAGAATATGTTCGAATTTATTGGATGAATCTCTATAAATTTTATAAATTAAGTCGTGATCTTTAATTTTCTTAGATAAAATTTTAGCCGATTTAAGTCTACTTACATAAGGCCAAATATTAAAAATATTCGAATCTGTCTTTTTAACTTCTACCATTTTTTCGGTCAAGGTTGAATTGTATTTTTCTCTTTCAAGCAACTTTGGACCTTTTTTGTTTTTCATTTTTATAATAACTGCCAGAACGCAAAGCGAAGCAGTTACAACGAGCATAATAAATAGGTATAGATGAAAGTGTTGTACGTGAGCTGTCATGATATTTAATGTTTAAATGTTTGACAAATTTGATTTAGCTCTGAAAATTCTCAAACTATGAGATTGAGATTGCCATAATTATACCTCTAATTTAATGAAAATTCGACAATATTTTGATAAAATTTTGCTTTTATTTCAATTACAGCCAAATTTTTTCATCACGGCAGCGACGGTAAATGTAACTTTTTAGATTAGCAATGGTTTCTTGATAATTTGGTGCATCATAACCGAAGCGTTCATGTTCCATTTGTTCCTTTTCAATGGTTTCGCATCCTTTTATAACTTCTTTGATCATGTCGAGTAAAGCAAGTTCTTTATTGTCAGTTTTTTGAAATTTAAGTTCAACAATATCATCCTGAAGTTCTTCACAGTAATCAACCAGTTTCATAACTTCTGGTTCATCCAGAAGATATTCTTTGTTTCTAAAAATTTCTCGTACAGATTTCATAAACAATTAATTTTCAATTTTTTAAATTCCAAATTCCAAGTTACATCTTTGTCAAAGTTTTAAACTTTGACAAAGAGTAGAAACGCAATTAAACAAAAAAATTCCAAATCCCAATTGAAAGATTGGAATTTGGAATTTTTGATATTGGAATTTGATAAGACTAGACGTCGTCGTAATCAATATAAATAGTTTCTGATGTTGGATGTGCTTGGCAAGTTAAAATTAAGCCTTCAGCAATTTCACTATCTGTTAAAATAGAATTTTTCGTCATTTCGGCACTTCCTGCGGTAACACGCCCTAGACAGCTGCTGCAAATTCCGCCCTGGCAAGAATAAGGAGCATCAACACCTTGTTTTAAAGCTGCATCAAGAATAGTTTGTTTTTTAGACATTTCGAAAGTAGTTTCCTCATCGTCTACCAAAACAGTAATTTTTGTATGTCCTTCTTGAGAACCTTGAATTGCATGTTCTTCTGCAGAAGAGGTAAATAATTCAAATTTGATAGCAGACTCTTTTACATTTTTCTCTTTCAAAACATTAGAAACAGTATTAATCATTTCTTCTGGTCCGCAAAGGAAAAACTTATCAAATTGAAGTTCTTTGTGTTTGTTGTTTAAAACATAATTCACAGCCGATTTTTCAATTCTTCCAAATAAAGCATTTTCAGCTTTTGCTTGACTGTATACATAATGCACAAAAAATCTGCCTACATATTGCAATTGTAAATCATGAAGTTCTTGATGAAAGATTGTACTTTCAGGAGTTTTGTTTCCATAAACCAATACAAATGAACTCTTTGGCTCATTTTTAAGAACAGATTTTATGATAGAAAGAACCGGAGTAATTCCGCTTCCTGCAGCAAATGCCGCGTAATTTTTTTGTCTTTCGGCATCTGGTTCAAAAGTAAATTTACCTTCTGGCTGACCTACTTCAAGAACATCTCCTGCTTTCAGTTTTGTATTAGCAAACTGAGAAAAAAGACCATTTTTTACAGCCTTTACAGCAATTCTTAATTCGCCGCTATCAGGTGCAGAGCAAATAGAATAAGCACGTCTAATTTCTTGGTTATCAAGAGTTAATTTTAAATTGATATATTGACCAGCTATAAATTTATAGTCAGATTTTAGTTCTTCAGGAACATTAAAAAGAATAGAAACAGCATCTGCAGTTTCTCTTTTAACCTCTTTAATAATAAGTTTTAAGAATGAAGGCATGATAGAATTTTTATGCAAAAGTAGCAAACCACTATTAAAATTTTAGCACGAAATTATTTTTTTTAACTTTTTTTGTAACGTTTTCCTACATTTGGTCTCTTACTACAAAAATACTAAACCATAAACCATGATTAAGAAGTTTATTTATCTCGAATGGAAAGCTTTTATTAGATCGGCATCTTTCGGTAAAAATCTGACAATGAAAATTATAATAGGTTTTTTAATGATCTATTTTTCATTAATTTTTATTAGTATGGGAGTTGGGGCATTTTATTTGCTCAAAGAAATGAAATTGGAACCATTGGTAACCGTAAATAAATTTCTGATTTACTATTTTTTATCTGATTTAGTAATTAGGTTGCTATTGCAGTCAATTCCTGTTCTGAATATTAAGCCATTATTGGTTCTTCCTTTAAAAAAAACAACGATTGTTCATTTTTCTTTAGGCAAAACGATTTTATCTTTCTTTAACTGGATTCATGCATTATTTTTTATTCCGTTTACAGTTGTCTTAATTTTAAACGGATATGACGTTGTTCAAATTATTTTTTGGCATTTAGGAGTAATGTCAATAATCTACATTAACAATTTTCTAAATATTATTTTAAGCAATATTGACAAACTATTTACTTTGTTTTTGGTACTTATTGTGGCTTTAGGATTGGCGCAGTATTATCAATTATTTAATATTACCGTATTTACGACTCCATTTTTTCAAAGTTTTTACGACATAGACGGCCTGTTTTTAATTCCAATCCTGGTATTAATTGTATTGCACATTTTTACTTTTAAATACTTTGAAAGAAATTTATATCTCGATGCAGGACTTTCTGTAAAACAAGATGAAGCTTCTACAGAAAATCTTTCTTGGCTAAATCAGTTTGGGACTTTAGGCACTTTTCTTAAAAACGATATCAAACTCATTAAAAGAAATAAAAGATCCAAAACCACTATTGTAATGAGTGTGATATTTTTATTCTATGGATTGATTTTTTTTGGAAATACACACCAGCCACAGGCCATGCAAATCTTTGCAGGAATATTTGTTTCAGGAGGATTTCTGTTTGTTTTTGGGCAATTTGTTCCAAGCTGGGATAGTTCGTATTATCAATTAATGATGACACAAAATATTCCGTATAGAGGTTATATTACTGCCAAATGGTGGCTTATTGTTATTGCAACTTTTATCTCGACTATACTGGCTTCTTTTTATCTTCTTTTTGGATGGGAATCTTACTTAACTATTATAATTGGAGCAATCTATAATATTGGTGTAAACTCACATTTAGTACTTTTAGGCGGTGCATTTACAAAAACGCCTATTGATTTAAGTAGTGCTGGCGGTGCTTTTGGAGATAAAAAAGCGTTTAATGTAAATGCAATGCTCCTTTCGCTTCCTAAAGTTTTTTTACCAGTGCTATTATATTGGCTTGGATTACATTATGGAAATAAGACTGTAGCATTGAGCTTGGTTGCGGGAGCTGGTATCTTGGGTTTTATATTTAAAGAAAAAGTATTTTCAATAATCGAAAAGAGGTATAAAATGGAAAAGTACAGTACAATAAGTGCTTATAAACAAAAGGGTTAATTAAATAATTTGCCAATTTTAAAATGAGATAATTATCTCATTTTAAATCTAAAATCTGAAATCAACAATCTAAAAATTATTATGATACAAGTAAATCAGCTTTCAAAAATATATAACGGAACAACAGTTTTAAACATTAGCAATTTAGAAATTCCTAAAGGACAAAGTTTTGGTTTGGTAGGAAATAATGGGGCAGGAAAAACAACTTTTTTCAGCTTGCTTTTAGATCTTATTCAACCTTCTACTGGATATATAAAAAGTAATGATATTCAAGTGAATACAAGTGAAAACTGGAAATCGTTTACAGGTTCTTTTTTAGATGAAAATTTCCTTATCGGCTATTTAACGCCAGAAGAATATTTCTATTTTATTGGAGATTTAAGAAATCAGAACAAAGCAGATATTGATGCATTGTTGGCGAAACATGAAGAGTTTTTTAACGGTGAAATTTTAAAGAACAAAAAATATCTTCGTGATTTGTCTAAAGGAAATCAGAAAAAAGTAGGAATCATTGCAACGCTTATTGGAAACCCAGAAGTTGTAATTTTAGACGAGCCGTTTGCAAATTTGGATCCAACAACAGTTAGCCGATTAAAAAAAATAATTAGAGAATTAGCCGATAATCCGAATGTAACAGTTTTGGTTTCAAGCCATGATTTACAGCACACTGTAGAGGTTTGTGATAGAATTGTTGCCCTTAATAAAGGCGAGATTGTCAAAGACATTCAGACCTCAAAAGAGACCTTACAAGAACTAGAAATGTTTTTTGCTGTGTAAGAATTTCTATATTTCAAAAAGAAGCGTATTTTTACAAGTGAATATACTAAAATCAGTTTTTAGTAGTTATCTGTCTTAAACTCTTTTCTATTGAAGAAGAATACTTTTAAATATAGTTTTACTCTCGTTTTTTTATTCTTTTTGATAGCTTGTTCTACCAAAAAAAATACTTTTTTGTCTCGAAGTTCTCATTCGATTGGAACAAAATATAACATCCTTTACAACGGCGGAATTGGCCTTGACAAAGGTTTACAATCTATTCAGGCCAATAATGAAGATAATTTTTGGAAAATGCTGCCGATTGAAAAAATGCAGTTTGACGAAAATTTTTCTGAAGGTGAAAAAGCTAAAAATCCTGATTTTGAAAAAGCAGAAACTAAAGCTACAAAAGCCATCCAAAAACACTCCATGAATATTGGTGGAAGGGAAAGAAACTGGCAGATGGATGAAGCGTATCTTATGCTTGGAAAAGCTAGATATTATGATCAGCGTTTTATTCCGGCAATTGAAGCATTCAATTACATTTTATACAAATATCCAGAAAGTAATAATATTTATACCGCAAAAATCTGGCGAGAAAAAACCAATATGCGTTTAGGTAACGATGCAATCGCGCTTAAGAATATTAAAATTTTACTTAAAAAAACAGATTTAGACAAACAGACTTATGCCGATGCTAATGCCCTTTTGGCTGAAGCTTTTTTAAATCTGGAACAAAAAGACAGCGCTGTATCTAGACTTAGGGTTGCAGAACAATTTACAAAAAGTAACGAAGAACGAGCAAGATATCGTTTTATACTTGGCCAAATGTATCAGGCAGAAGGAAAACGTGACAGCGCGATTTATTTCTACGACGCCGTTATTGATTTAAACAGAAAGGCAGATCGTAAGTATATGATGCATGCTTACTCGAAAAAAGCACAGATGTTTGATTATGAAAATGGTAATCAGGATTTGTTTATTGAAGCTTATAATAAGCTGGTAGAAAATCGAGAAAACCGCCCTTACTATGATATCTTATTTTATGAAATGGGAGTTTTCTTTGATAAAAATAAAGATCAGGAAAATGCACTTTTATTTTACAATAAATCTTTAGGCAGAAAATCAAAAGATCCATATTTAATGGCTTCTGCCTACAGAAATATTGGAAATATGTATTTTAAAAATACAGATTACTCAATGGCAGCCAAGTATTATGACAGTACTTTGGTAAAACTGGATCCAAAAACCAGAGAATTCGCTTATATAGAAAAAAACAGAAAAAATCTTGACGACGTAATTAAATACGAGGCGATTGCAAAACGTAATGATAGTATTATTAAGGTATACAACTTACCGCCGAACGAAAAGAAAGATTATTTTGAAAACTATATAGCTGAACTTAAAAAGAAAGATGAAGCAAAACGTCTTTTAGAAGAAAAAGAAAAAGAGCGATTAGCCAATATTGATCGAAATTCCCAAGCAGAGTTTTCAGGAAACGGAGCCGTCAATCCTAATTCTTTAGGTAAACCAGTAGAACCAGAAGGAAATGGAATGCCTCCAGGAAGTAACGATAATGCAAGTACATTTTACTTTTATAACCCAACAACGGTTGCTTACGGAAAACTGCAATTTAAAAAAATGTGGGGAAGCAGAACAATGGGCGGAAATTGGAGATTGGCAGGAGTTCGATCTGCAAACGATGCCGCTTTGAATGATACTATTAATACGAAAGAAGTTGCCAACGCACTGAAAGATACCATTGTTCCTGAAAAATATACTGTAGCCTATTATGTAGAACAACTTCCAACTTCGCAAGAAGCTATGGATAGTATTGGTAAAGAACGTAATTTTTCATACTATCAATTAGGACTTATATATAAGGAGAAGTTTAAAGAATATAATCTGGCTAGTGACAAACTAGAACAGTTGCTTCAAAATAATCCAGAAGAAAAACTGGTGCTGCCTTCTATGTATAATTTGTATAAAATTTATCAAATTACAAATCCAGCAAGAGCAGAAGCTATTAAATCAGAGATTTCTTCGAAATATCCAGATTCGAGATATGCCCATATTTTAAATAATAAAGAAGACGATCCAAATTCTAGTCCCGATAAAGAATATCAGAAATGGTATAAACTTTTTGAAGAAGAAAAATTCGACGAGGTCCTAGCCAATATTGATAACCTGATTAACCAATATTCGGGAGATGATATCGTATCGAAATACGAATTGCTAAAAGCCAATACTTTAGGAAAAGTAAATGGATTGGAAGCATATAAAAAAGGTCTTGAAAATGTAGCAGACAATTATCCAAATAGTGAAGAAGGTAAAAATGCAAGAGAAATTCTAGAAAAACAAGTGCCAGTTCTAGAAAAACTTAGTTTTACAACAACCGATACTAAAAATTGGAAAATATTATATCGTGTTTCTAAGAACGATACAAAAGCGGTTAAAAGAATTGAAGAAGCAATCAGAGTATTTTTATTAGTTGAAAATTACGAAAGATTAACAACATCTTTGGATAAATACAATAAAACAGAAAGTTTTGTAGTTATTCATGGTTTAAAATCTGAGGCTTACGCAAATGATATTGCTGGAGTTTTCAGAGATGATAAGAAATATAAAATCCCAGATCAAGCAATAATAATATCAAATGATAATTACAAAATCGTTCAAATCAAAAAGAATTTGGACGCATATTTGACCCCGAAAACCCCTTAAATCTTAACCGCCATGTTTGAAAAAGTAAAGAAAAATGGAACTGAACAATTAGGAAGAACAAATAGAATTGTAGAAGGAACATCAATAGTAGGAGACATAGTCTCTAAAGCCGATTTTAGATTAGACGGCGAATTGATTGGAAACTTTACTTCACAAGGCAAAATCGTGATTGGGGCCAAAGGAGCTGTTAAAGGAGAAATAATTTGTAACAATGCTGATATAGAAGGAGAATTTCATGGTAAAATAAAAGTTCTTGAAACTCTTAATATTAAATCTACTGCTCAAATTCATGGAGAAGTGGCAGTAGGAAAACTTTCGATAGAACCAGGAGCCGACTTCACAGCAACCTGTACCATGCTTACCCATTCAAATCCTGTAATCATGTTAGAAGATGGAAAAGGAACCGAACAATAATAGGAGAAATAAATGGCTGGCATTTATTAATATTCCCTTTCAAATGGGAGTAATCATTTTTGTGTTTTCCTATTTCGGAACTTGGCTTGATGAGAAACATCCAAGCCCCAAAGTTTATTACAATACCATTTTTGTGCTAGTGGGTGTTGGAGTTGCATTGTATAATGTAATCCGACAAGTAAATGATATCAATAAAACAAAGTAGTTTGTAAATAAAAATCGCTTGAGATAAAAATTGCATCTTTGCACTAAAATTATTTCAAATGCTTTCAAAAAATTACAAACCATTTTTTTACTTGTTATGTCTTGCTTTAGGAACTTATATTATCCATAAAGCTGTTTTTTTATTCAGTGAAATTAATACGCAGCACTTTCATTATAGTTTAGAATTACTGTATTTATCTTTCTTCGCGATTTCATCTTTATTATACTTTATATTGTTAATAGTAAAAAAGAAAAATTTTGAAATCGTCGGAATGACGTTCCTATTCGGAACTTTTACACAAATGTTATTAGCCTATTTAGTTTTGCAGCCAATTTTAAAAAATCAAATTGGAGAAACCAATGTTGAAAAAGTCAGTTTTTTTATAACATTTGTGTTGTTTTTGTTATTTCAGACGCTTTTAACTGTCCGATTATTAAATGAAAAGCCTTAAAATAACAATTCTTTAAAACAAGGTTTAAAAATAATTTTTCATATCCTTTTGAATATTAATAAAAAATGTACCTTTGCACCAAATTTTAGAAACGTAAAAAAATAAGATTTTCCAAGATATGGTGATTTCAAACAAACCACTCAGCTTTATTCTTGCTGCTTTTGTAGCTTCTCTACCGATTATGGGTTTTGCAAATCCAGAGAATGACTCGACGCATGTACAAACTGAAACTGCTCACGAAGAGAAAGTAGTTTCACATAATGCTCACGAAGAGGGAGAGCATGTTGCTCTTGATCCAAAGGCAAAAGTGGATGCATTTATTGATCACCACTTACAAGATTCTCATGACTTTGTTTTCTTCCAGGATGAGAAAGAAAACAAACACTACGGTTTTCCATTACCAGTTATTTTAATTGATGGTGGTTTAAAAGTTTTCTCTTCTTCAAAATTCCACTTCGGAGAAACAGTTGCAGAAGTTGACGGAAACTTCTACAAATTAGTTCACGGTAAAATTTACAAAACAGATGCAGCCGGAACAATTACTTTTAATGAGCACGGTCATCCGGAAAATGAAAAACCATTAGATTTTTCAATTACTAAAAATGTTGTTTCAATGCTTTTCGTATCAGTATTATTATTATTAATGTTTACTGGATTAGCAAGATCATATAAAAAAGGACCAATCCCAACTGGATTTGGTAGAGTTTTAGAACCATTAGTAATTTTCATCAGAGATGAAATTGCTGTTCCAAATATTGGAGAGAAAAAATACCGTAAATATATGGGTTACCTATTAACTGTATTTTTCTTTGTTTGGATTCTAAACTTATTAGGAATGACTCCGCTAGGAATCAACGTTACAGGAAATATTGCTATTACAGTTTGTTTAGCAGCCTTTACATTTATCATTACTCAATTTAGTGCTAACAAAGATTATTGGGGACACATCTTCTGGATGCCAGGAGTACCAGTTCCAATGAAAATTATCTTAGCTCCAATTGAGATTTTAGGAACATTAACAAAACCATTCGCATTATTAATTCGTTTGTACGCAAACATTACTGCAGGTCACGTAGTAATTATGAGTTTGATTGCAATGATTTTTGTTGGAAAGAATTTAGCAGCAGATTTGCCAATCTCATTAGGATTGACATTGTTTATTTCTGTTATTGAAATTCTAGTTGCATTTTTACAAGCGTTTATCTTCACAATGTTATCATCATTGTTTATTGGTATGGCTGTTCAGGATCATGATCACGCTCACCACCATGAAGACGAAACAGCGATTATTTAATTTTAGAAGTTTAATTTTATATATATAAATACTTATGGGAACAATTCCAACTTTAGTAGGTGCTGGTTTAGTAGTAATCGGTGCAGGTTTAGGTTTAGGTAAAATCGGTGGATCTGCTATGGACGCTATTGCTCGTCAGCCAGAAGCTGCTGGTAAAATCCAAACTGCGATGATCATTATCGCTGCTTTATTAGAAGGTTTAGCATTCGCTGCTTTAATCTTAGGAAAATAATAAAGAAAAAAATAACAGCATCTTTAACGGTTGGTTAAAGATGTTGTTACTTTAAAAACAGAAATTAAATATTTAATATAGTTATATAAAATGGATAAGTTAATTAACGATTTTTCATTCGGATTATTCTTCTGGCAAGCTTTAATCTTGGTAATATTAATTTTACTTTTGGTAAAATTTGCTTGGAAACCAATTATGGAGTCTATTACTGCAAGAGAAGAAGGTATTAAAAATGCATTACTTTCTGCTGAAAATGCAAAGAGAGAAATGGAAAACTTACAAGCTGACAATCAAAGAATTTTGAATGAAGCTCGTGCTGAACGTGACGCGATGTTGAAAGAAGCTCGCGAAATGAAAGAGAAAATGATTGCTGATTCTAAAAACGAAGCTCAAGAAGCTGGTCAAAAAATGATTGATCAAGCAAAAGCGGCTATCGAAAGCGAAAAGAATGCTGCAATGGCAGAATTGAAATCTCAAGTTTCAACTCTATCTTTGAGTATTGCTGAAAAATTATTGAAAGAAGAATTATCTAACAAAGAATCTCAAACTAAATTGGTAGAGAAATTGTTAGGTGACGTAAAGTTAAACTAAGATTATGGCAAGTACAAGAGCAGCAATTCGTTATGCAAAAGCAATTCTAGACTTAGCAAACTCTAAAGGTGTTGCCGAAGTTGTCAATAACGATATGAAATCAATTGCACACGCAATTGAGACTAATGAAGAATTGAGTACATTTATTCAAAACCCAACAACAAAAGTTGAAGTTAAAGAAGGTGCTCTTTTAGAAGTTTTTGCAGATGCAAATGGAGTAACAAAAGGATTATTCCGTTTATTATTCGAAAACAAAAGATTTGAAATTCTAGATGCAATTGCACTAGAATACAATAAGTTATTTGATGAAAATAATGGTGTTGAAGTAGCGAAAGTTACAACAGCGATTCCAATGGATGCGGCTTTAGAAGCTAAAGTTTTAGCAAAAGTTGCAACTTTATCAGATAAAAAAATTACAATTGAAAATATAGTAGATCCTTCAATCATTGGTGGATTTATTCTGAGAATAGGAGATAATCAATACAACGCTTCTGTTGCAAACAGATTACAAGTATTAAAAAGAGAGTTAAGTAATTAGTTTTTATAACACAAAAAGTGTCTAAATTATAAATTAAGATGGCGGAAATCAAACCTGCTGAAATTTCAGCAATATTAAGAAAGCAAGTAGAAGGTTTTGAATCTGGTGCTACGCTAGAGGAAGTAGGAACAGTACTTCAAGTTGGAGACGGTATTGCTCGTGTTTACGGGCTGTCTAATGTACAATATGGAGAGTTAGTGGAATTTGATAACGGTATGGAAGGTATCGTATTGAATCTTGAAGAGGATAATGTTGGGGTTGTATTGTTAGGACCATCAACTGGACTTAAAGAAGGATCTACTGCAAAAAGAACTCAACGTATTGCTTCTCTTAAAGTAGGTGAGCAAATGGTAGGACGTGTTGTTAACACTCTTGGTTTTCCAATTGATGGAAAAGGACCAATCGGTGGAGACTTATACGAAATGCCATTGGAAAGAAAAGCACCTGGTGTTATCTTCCGTCAGCCAGTAACTGAGCCATTACAAACAGGAGTAAAAGCAGTTGATGCTATGATCCCAGTTGGTCGTGGACAGCGTGAGCTTGTAATCGGTGACCGTCAAACAGGAAAATCTACTGTTTGTATCGATACAATCTTAAATCAAAAAGAATTTTACGATGCAGGAAAACCTGTATTCTGTATATATGTTGCAATTGGACAAAAAGCTTCAACTGTAGCAGGAATCGCAAAAATGTTAGAAGAAAAAGGAGCAATGGCTTATACAGTTATAGTTGCTGCTAATGCTTCTGACCCAGCTCCAATGCAAGTTTATGCTCCATTCGCTGGTGCGGCAATTGGAGAATACTTTAGAGATTCAGGTCGTCCAGCTCTTATCGTTTATGATGACTTGTCTAAACAAGCTGTTGCTTACCGTGAGGTTTCTCTTTTATTAAGAAGACCACCGGGACGTGAGGCTTACCCTGGAGACGTTTTCTACTTACACTCTCGTTTATTAGAGCGTGCTTGTAAAGTAATCGCTGATGATGGTATCGCTAAAAACATGAACGACTTACCAGATTCTATCAAATCTATCGTAAAAGGTGGTGGTTCTTTAACTGCTTTACCAATTATCGAAACTCAAGCTGGTGACGTTTCTGCATATATCCCAACAAACGTAATCTCTATTACAGATGGTCAGATCTTCCTTGACGGAGATTTGTTCAACTCTGGGGTTCGTCCTGCTATCAACGTAGGTATTTCTGTATCTCGTGTTGGAGGTAATGCTCAAATTAAATCAATGAAAAAAGTTTCTGGAACTTTAAAATTAGACCAAGCTCAATTCCGTGAATTAGAAGCTTTCGCTAAATTTGGTTCTGACTTGGATTCTGTTACTTTAAACGTAATTGAAAAAGGAAAAAGAAACGTTGAAATCTTGAAACAAGGTTTAAATGATCCTTATCCTGTTGAAAACCAAGTTGCAATTATTTACGCTGGATCTAAAAACTTATTAAGAAACGTTCCTGTAAATAAAGTAAAAGAATTTGAAGCTGATTTTATCGCTTACTTAAACAGTAAACATAAAGATACGCTTAACGCGTTGAAAGCTGGTAAATTAGATGACGCTATTACAGACGTTATCGAAAAAGCAGCAAAAGAAATTTCAGCAAAATATAACTAATTAGATAATTGGTAAATTAGATAATTAGAAAATGTTCCATCATTATTCTAATTATCTAATTTTAAAATTGTCACATTTTCTAATTAATAGATGGCAAATTTAAAGGAAATCCGTAATAGAATTACTTCCGTTTCATCGACGATGCAGATTACATCGGCTATGAAAATGGTTTCTGCTGCAAAGCTGAAGAAAGCACAAGATGCAATCACTGCAATGCGTCCTTATGCCGAGAAATTAACGGAGTTATTGCAAGATCTTTCGGCTACACTTGAAGGTGAAGTAGGAGGAGATTACACTACACAACGTGAAGTAAAAAAAGTATTGTTAGTAGCTATAACTTCAAATAGAGGTTTATGTGGTGCTTTCAATTCAAATATTATTAAAGAGATTAAAAACCGTACTGATTTTTATGCTGGAAAGCAAGTTGATGTTTTTGCTATTGGTAAAAAAGGAAACGACGCTTTAAGCAAAACTCATAAAGTTCACGGTCATCATAATGCAATTTTTGATCATTTGACATTTGAAAATGTTGCTGGAATTGCAGATGATTTGACGCAAAAGTTTTTAAGTGGAGAATACGATAGAATTGAGTTAGTTTACAATCAGTTTAAAAATGCTGCAACTCAAATTGTTCAAGTAGAACAGTTTTTACCGTTAGCTCCTATTAGTACTAGTGTAGCAGCTTCTTCTGGAGATTATATTTTTGAACCAGGAAAAGAAGAAATTGTATTGACTTTAATACCTAAGTCTTTAAAAACACAATTGTATAAAGGAATCCGTGATTCATTTGCTTCTGAGCATGGAGCACGTATGACTGCAATGCACAAAGCAACAGATAACGCAACTGAATTAAGAAACCAATTGAAATTAACTTATAACAAAGCTCGTCAGGCTGCGATTACAAGTGAGATTTTGGAAATTGTTGGTGGAGCAGAAGCTTTAAATGGATAATCGTAATTCCATTACTATATAAAAGAAAAGCCAGCGTTAGCTGGCTTTTCTTTTTATTGGAAGTTTTATTCTTTTTTAAAAATAACTTTTATAAAATGGTGATTCTCAAATTACAGTTAAATTGAGAATCACTACCATTTTATAAAAATAGACAGATAACTCTGCGTGCTTTGTCTTTCATGGGAACAAACTAGCTTTATTAATCCCAATGCTCTGTTTTTTTAAGGGTTACAATACAGCAGAATCAATCCCTTGTGCTTTGTCTTTTATGGGAACAAACAAGCTTTATTAGTCCCAGTGCTCTGTTTTTATTAGGGTTACTGCAGCTGAATCAATCCCTTATGCTTTGTCTTTTATGGGAACAAACAAGCTTTATTAGTCCCAGTGCTTTCTTTTTTTTGAAGGGTTGTTTCTAGCTTTCTCATTCCCTTTGAAACAAATTTAAAAAAAGACTGTTAAAAAAATGTTACATAATTTTCATGTGTATTTTATATATTTCACATGTTATGTTAAAAAATCGTATAATTATCTGTAGGTAAGTAATTTAATGAAACATTACCGCTGTTTCTCTAGTTTTGCCCAGACATTCCTCAGTTTTAGTCTGCCATCAAGAAGTTGTTAAAGCAAGTGCTTTTACTTAAAACGTATAAAATCTGAATTTATTTTGCGTAGTTATAATTAACGAATGTTAAATTAGTTAAATATATGGAAGATATGAATATGTAAACGACACAGATTCTTTCATGATTATATTTTGAGTATTTTTGAATTCTATTTCATTTTTAAACAATGGCTTTACAAATACGAGAGCTTACAACCATTGAAGAAATGGTGGCTCAGATTAATACAATACGATTTTTATATCCAAATATATCTCTTGAAAAATATAAAGCATTTCTTTGCGAAATGCTTCCGCACAATTACATTCAGATTGCGGTATTTGAAGATGAGATTTGTCTTGGTCTTACTGGCTGTTGGTCGGCTACAAAACTTTGGACAGGGAAATATCTTGAGATTGACAATTTTGTCGTTAATCCAGAATATCGATCCAAAGGAATTGGAAAAATGCTTACCAATTATGTAGAGAAAAAGGCAATACAGCTAAATTGTAGTAGCATTGTTTTGGATGCGTTTACAGGAAATTTTGGAGCACATCGATTTTATTATAATCAAGGTTATGCTCCAAAGGGATTTCATTTTGTCAAAATTTTAGATGAAAAGAAATTAACGGTTTAAAAACAAATAGAAGTTTTTTTTATTGCAACAACAAAATCTCCATTAAACAAAAGAAATGGTTATTTTTGTCTTACAAACATTATTAGAATTATATTTTGGGATTATATAAAAATCTATTCAAGCAAACTGCAATTTACGGACTGGCAACAGTTTTACCGAGAATGCTAAGTTTTTTATTAGTGAGATTATATACAGGAATTTTACCTACCGCTGAGTATGGGGAAGTTTCAATCGTATTGTCTTGGATGGTTTTCTTTAACGTAGTTCTTTCTTACGGAATGGAAACTGCTTTTTTTAGATTTTACAGTGCTGAAGAAGATAAGAAAAATGTAATTGCAACTTCTACCATTTCTATATTTTGGACCTCGATAATCTTTCTTTTCGCTGGATTGATTTTTAGAAATACACTCGCAAATCTAGCAGAAGTAGATGTTCAATACATTACTTATACAGTGTGGATTTTAGTTTTAGATGCACTGGTTTTAATTCCATTTTCTAAACTTAGAGCCAATCAGAGACCTATGGTTTATGCGGCAATTAAGATTGGAAACGTGGTGATAAACTTATTATTGAATATATTTTTCCTGATGTATCTTCCAAAATTGGCAGAAGCAAATCCAAATTCTATTTGGGATAATTTATATGTTCAAAACTTCCAGATTGCTTATATTTTCATCGCAAACCTTTTGGCAAGTTTGGCAACCTTTATTGTGCTTTCTCCAAACTACCTTTCGCTTGGACGAAAATTCGATCCTGTACTTTGGAAGAAAATGATGAAATACGGACTTCCTATTTTGGTAGCTGGATTGGCTTTTGCCGTAAATGAACATTTCGATAAAATTCTATTAGGATATTTGCTTCCAGAAAATTTAGCAAAATCTGAAGTTGGAGCTTATTCTGCTTGTTATAAATTAGGATTGTTTATGGTTCTTTTTGCAACAGCTTTTAGATTAGGAATTGAACCGTTCTTTTTTAGTCATGCAAAAAATGAAAACGCACCGCAGACTTATGCTGTTATTACCAAATATTTTGTGATTTTAGGATCGTTGATTTTATTAGGTGTAATTGTTTTTGCAGATGTTTTAAAATACCTATTATTAGACAACAAATCGTATTGGGAAGCAATGAAAGTTGTGCCATTAATTATTTTGGCAAATTTCTTTTTAGGAATTTACAACAACTTATCAGTTTGGTATAAACTTACTGATAAAACAAAAATTGGGGCTTACATTTCTATTGTTGGTGCAATTGTAACCTTGATTTTAAATTATCTTTTAATTCCGAAGTACAGCTATTATGGTTCTGCAATTGCAACCATTTCTGCTTACGGTAGCATGATGCTTATTTCTTATGTTTTAGGAAATAAGTATTATCCGATTCCTTATGACATGAACAAGATTGGTGCTTATTTAGGCGTTTCAATAGTATTTTCAATTATTTCGTTTTACGGATTTAGAGAAAAATATTATGTTGGAATTCCGCTTCTTTTAATTTTTATGTATATGGTTTACCATTTTGAAAAAGATACTATAAAAGGAATAATGAGGAGAAAATAAGACGTTTTAAGAAAATTTATATTTAAAAATGAAAATTCAAATTATCAATAAATCACAGCACGATTTACCAAATTACGAGACAATTGCTTCTGCAGGAATGGATCTGCGTGCCAATATTATAGAACCAATTACGTTAAAGCCTTTAGAAAGAACAATTGTAAAAACAGGACTTTTTATTGAATTGCCAATTGGTTACGAAGCGCAAGTAAGACCAAGAAGTGGTCTGGCTGCTAAAAAAGGAGTAACAGTTTTGAATTCGCCAGGAACTGTTGATGCAGATTACAGAGGAGAAATTGGAGTAATTTTAGTAAATTTATCTAATGACGATTTTGTAATCGAAAATGGAGAACGAATTGCGCAGCTGATTATTGCAAAACACGAAAGAGCTGAATGGATTGAAGTTGAAACACTTACTGAAACATCAAGAGGTGAAGGAGGCTTTGGAAGCACTGGAGTAAAATAATAGAAAAACAAAGACCAAACCCATGAAGATTTTAAATCTTCTCATAAAATCAAATTAAAGAATGAAAATAATTGTGCCAATGGCAGGCCGCGGATCAAGATTGAGGCCTCATACATTAACCGTTCCTAAACCGTTAATTCCAGTTGCCGGAAAATCGATTGTACATCGTTTAGTTGAAGATATTGCCAAAATATTAAAAGAACCAATTGAAGAAGTTGCCTTTATTTTAGGAGACGAAGCGTTCTTTGGAGATGATGTTGTAGCAAGCTTAGAAGAATTGGCTAAAGGATTAGGAGCTAAAGCTTCAATCTATCGTCAAGATCAGCCTTTAGGAACTGGACACGCGATTATGTGTGCGAAAGATTCTCTTTCTGGACCTGCTGTAATTGCTTACGCAGATACTTTAATTAGAGCTGATTTTGAATTAGATCCAGAAGCAGATGCTGTAATCTGGGTAAAACAAGTAGAGCAGCCAGAAGCTTTTGGTGTGGTAAAACTGAACCAGAATAATGAAATTATAGAGTTGGTTGAAAAGCCAAAAGAGTTTGTTAGCGACTTAGCTGTTATCGGAATTTATTACTTTAAAGAAGTTGGAATTTTAAGAAACGAACTTCAAAATGTTTTAGATAATAATATTCAGAATGGCGGAGAATATCAGATTAATGATGGTATCAAAGCAATGATGGCAAACGGAAAAGTTTTCAAAACAGGAAGTGTTGATGAATGGATGGATTGCGGTAACAAAGATGTTACGGTTGAAACCAATACAAGAATGCTAGGTTTTCTTCATAATGATGGAGAGCATTTAGTAGATTATGGCGTGACGTTAGAAAATTCAACGATTATTCCTCCTTGCTATATTGGACAAAATGTAGTCTTGAAAAATACGACAATCGGACCAAATGTTTCTCTTGGAAATGGATGCCACGTTACAGACAGTACTATCAAAAATAGTTTGATTCAGACTTATTCTCAAATTAAAAATGCTGCTTTAGTTAATGCAATGATCGGAAACCATGTGAGTTATGATGGTAAATTTACAAGCATTAGCATTGGAGATTACGCTGTTTTAGAATAAAATAAAAATTAGCAAAGTTTCGTTTTGTTTAAAATGTAATTTTTAGAAATGATTAAAAAAGGAGTTTTTACAATATTGGTTTTTGCTTTATTCAGCACATCATTTTCGGTTTTTGCTCAGACAGAACCCGAGGATATTGCTATGGCAACCGACGAATATCAAGACTCATTTTATGAATCGTTAAAACAAAAAGGAATTGAAAATTATGATAAAGCGATTGTATCATTGGAGAAATGTATTAAGCTAAAACCCAATGATGCAGTTGCTTATTTTGAATTAGGAAAGAATTATCTGTCGCTTAAAGAATATCAAAATGCACAAAATGCTTTTGAAAAAGCAACGCAGCTTGATCCTAAAAACAAATGGTTTTGGCTCGGAATTTACGATGTAAGTTATGAGACAAAAAATTATCCTTTGGCAATTGAAATCATTCAAAAAATAATTGTTTTTGATGAAGAATACAAAGACGATTTGATTTCGTTGTACATGATTACCAATCAGTATGACAAAGCATTAATTGCGATTAATGAAATGAACGATAAGTTCGGAAAATCGTCTGATCGTGAAATTTATAAAGCACAGATTTTATCACAAGGAAAATATCAGAATGCTGAAATTGATAATTTGATTCAGCAAATCAAAAAAGGTCCAAAAGAAGAATCAAATTATTTGAATCTCATTCTCATATATTCAAAAAATAATGAAAATGAGAAATCGCTTGAAGTAGCAAAACAGCTGGCTAAAGAAATTCCAAATTCAGAATGGGGGCAGGTGAGTTTGTTCAAAACGTATTTAGATGCCAATCAAGCAGACAAAGCTATAAAATCGATGAATGTGATTTTAGCTAGTTCAAAAATCGATTCAAAAATCAAACACAGAACTTTGAATGAATTTTTGATTTATGTAAATAAAAATCCACAGTATGCTGCCGATTTAGAAAAAGCCATTTCCTATTTTGATAATGACAAAGATGTTGACGTTGCCAAAGAAATTGGAAAATTCTATCATAGTAAAGGACAATTTGAAAATGCCATTAAATATTATGAAAAAGATTTAAAGGCAAATTCAGATACCAATCTTGAGACCAATATGTTATTGCTGGAAGCGTATGTGCAGGCAAAACAATACGAGCCAATGACCAAAAGAGCCATGATGCTGATTGAAGTTTATCCGAGTCAGGCTCAGTTTTACTACTATGCTGGTTTAGGGAGCAATCAGCAGAAACAATTTAAAAATGCAAAAACCGTCTTAGAGATGGGGCTTGATTATGTGGTGGATGACGTAAAATTAGAGTCAAATTTTAATATTCAGCTAGGAGAGGCATACAATGGATTGGGAGATGCAAAGAAAAAAGAGGAATGCTTTTTGAAGGCAAATGAAGTATTAAAAAAGAAAAAATAAAAAGAGAATTCAGATGAAAAAATATATATCAATACTAGTATTGTCTATTGCTGTAATTTCATGTAAATCGAAAGCAGTAGCAGTGCAAGGAAATACAAGCCAGACAATTGTAGAGAAAGAAGACAAAAAAGTAATTGAAAAACATTACGACAACAAGTTGGATTTTTCGACCTTGTACATAAAAGCGAGCGCAAGATATGCTGATGAAAAACAAAGCCAAAATGTTACTGCCGAAATTAGAATCGAAAAAGACAAGCAAATTTTAATAAGTGTTCGTTTTTTAGGAATTACAATGGCAAAAGCTTTAATAACACCTTCTGCAGTAAGTTATTATGAGAAAATGAACGGGACTTACTATGAAGGTGACTTTACAAGTTTAAGCAAATGGCTTGGAACAGATTTAGATTATTCTAAAGTTCAAAATCTATTGATTGGAGAAGCTTTTGACGATTTAAGAAAAGGAAAATATACGCAGACTATTGTAGAAAATCTTTTTAGATTAGACGAAGAAAAAGATGCTAATTTGAAGAAGACCTTTTTCTTAGATGGAGAGAAATATCTAATTCAGAAAGAAGAGATTTCGCAACCGTCTGAAAACAGAACGTTGCAAATTGCCTACTCAGACACTAAAAATTTTGATCAGGGAATATTACCGACAAATATAGAAATCAATGCCGTTCAGCCAAAAGGCAAAACAAGTATTAATTTGAATTACAACAATATTTCATTTAATGAAGAACTTTCTTTTCCGTATAGCGTTCCAAGCGGTTATAAAAAAGTTACAATTAAGTAAATTTGCAAAAATAAAAACATAAACATGCCAAAATTTCTCCTAAGCCTAGTTCTAATTTGTGCCACTACCTTTGTATGGGCACAGGATTCTCAGCAAGAAAAACTGGAACAGCGTAAAGCTCAAATTCAGCAGGAAATCAGAGATAACGAAAAGATGCTTCAGTCTGTTCGAAAAAAAGAGAAATCTGCTGTGAGTGAATATTTAATTCAGGCAAATAAAATTAAGCTAAAAGAGAAATTAATTAATACTACAGCAAAACAGGAAAAACTGATTAGTAATGACATGTATATTAATCAAGTTCAGGTAAATAAACTTAAGAAAGAACTAAAAGTTCTAAAGGAAGACTATGCTGAGATGATTTTGAAATCGTACAAAAGCCGTTCTGAGCAAAGCCGAGCGATGTTCATTTTATCTTCTGAAAGTTTCTTGCAAGCTTACAAAAGAGCACAATACTTAAAACAATATACTACTTTTAGAAAAAACCAAGGTCTTGAAATTCAGTCAAAAACAGCGCAATTGGTTGATTTTAATGCAAAACTAGATGGTCAAAGACAAATTAAAAAGAAGGTAATTGCTGAAAATCAAAAAGAAAAAATTACACTAGAAGCAGAGAAAAAAGAACAACAAAAATTAGTTAATGCTCTTAAAAAAGATAAAAATAAAATTGCTGCAGATATTCGATCAAAACAAAACGAATCTAAACGTATTGATAAACAAATTGATCGTTTAATTCGTGAAGCTATTGCAGAAGCCAATAGAAAAGCTGCTGCAGAAAGAGCAAAAGCAAATCCAGGTTCTAGTGAAGCAAAAGCACCCGTTTCTTCTTCAAAAATTGCATTGACGCCAGAAGATAAAATTCTAGCTGCTGACTTTAAAGCAAACAGAGGAAGATTGCCTTGGCCAGTAGAAAAAGGATTTATTTCTCTTGGTTATGGAGATCAGCCACACCCATTGCATCCGTCAATTACAGTTCATAATTCTGGAGTTGAGATTACCACGGAAGATGGTGCAAGCGCTAGAGCTGTATTTGCTGGAGAAGTATCTAAAGTTATTGTATTATCGCCAGTAAATAAAGCAGTTGTAATTCAGCATGGAGACTTTTTTACCGTCTATCAAAACTTAAGTTCTGTTTCGGTTAGTCAAGGAGATAAAGTAACTATTAAGCAAAACATCGGAAAAGTGAGAACAAGTGGTGATACAGGAAAAACCATTATTAAATTCTTGATTCTGCAAAATACATCAAACAATAATCCGGAAGGATGGCTGCAAAGCAGATAAAAATTTAAGGGAGCATTTAGCTCCCTTTTTTATTATAATTTAATCGTATTGTTCTAGAAAATATTTTACAACATCTGTTGTAGTAACAATTCCCTTCAATTCTCCATTGTCAACAACAGGAAGAGCATGAAAATCTTCTTTCACAAAAATTTCTGCTAAGTCCCTGATTATGGTATCAGAAGAAACTGTTTTTGGTTTCGAAGTCATAACCTGAGGAACAGTCAGCATTTCTAGTATAGCTTCATCGGCATTGTCCTGACCTTCAAATAAAGCTCCAAAAGTTAATCGATTAATATCAGTTCGACTTATTATTCCGATTACTTCTTTACCTTTTACAATTGGAATATGACGGATAGTATTTGTTTTTAATTTTTCAACTACAGTTTTCAAGTCATCTTTTTCGTCTGCAGTCACTACGGTTTTAGTCATAATATGACTAATTGGTTCTCTTTTTTTCATGATAGATTAGTTTTATATTTATATCAAATATGTAGAATAATTCCCTCAAACGCTATGATCTTTATCAGCTTTTAAAACAATTAAAAGAACATGTAATACGACTAAATTTTAGTATTTTTGCAGTATGGAAACAAATAGACAGAAAAAAATAGGCGGTGTTATTCAGAAAGATCTGGTTGATATTTTGCAAGGTGAAGTGAGAAAAAACGGAATTACAAATTTGGTAATTTCAGTGTCCAAAGTAAGTGTCACTACAGATTTGTCTGTGGCAACAGTTTATCTTAGTATTTTTCCACAAGAAAAAGCCAAAGAAACATTAGAGGCAATTAAAACCAATACTACATTAATCAAACATGATTTGTCACAGCGTGTACGTTTGCAATTACGCCGTGTTCCGAATTTAGTATTCTTCATAGACGATTCATTAGATTATATCGAGAAAATCGACAATGCACTTGCAGGAAAAGAAAACCCAATAGAAAACAGAGATCTTTTAGAAAAAAGAAGAAAATCATAATTTGAATTTCCCCTTATACATAGCCAAACGTTATATTTTTAGCAGCAGTAAAAACAATGCTATTAATATCATCAATCGTATTGCCAGCATGGGAATCATTGTTGGAACGATGGCTTTGTTTGTGGTTTTATCTGTTTTTAGCGGATTAAAGGTTTTCAGTCTTTCGTTTACAAACGAAATTGATCCGGATTTAAAATTGACAGGTACCTACGGAAAGTCTTTTTTATTTACACCTGATCAAGAAAATCAGATTAAGAAAATCAACGGTGTAGCTTCTTACACCAAAATTATCGAAGAGCGTGTGCTGTTTTTATTCAAAGACAAACAGCAGGTTACGTATTTGAAAGGAGTTGACAGTTTATATCCAGTTGTCAACGATATCAAGAAAAAACTTTTTAACGGCCAATGGTTGAAACCAGATAGTTATCAGGTTGTAATTGGTTATGGTTTAGCTCAAAATTTTTCCATGGGGATTTTAGATTTTGAAAATCCCTTACAGGTTTTTGCTCCAAAACCAGGAAAAGGCGGAATCGAATATCCAGAAGAAGCTTTCAATAAAACCGATGTTCTACCTGTTGGAATTTACTCTATCAGCGAAGATTTAGATTCAAAATATGTATTTGCAGATTTAGGATTAGTGCAGGAATTGTTAATGTACAAGCACAATCAAATCTCAGGATTAGAATTTAAATTAAAAGAAAACGCAGATGAAGAAGCAATAAAGACACAGCTAAATTCTATTTTTAAAAATAAAATCACCTTGAAAAATAGAGCACAGTTAAATGAGTCTTTGTATAAAATGCTTAATACTGAAAACATTGCTGTTTACCTCATATTTACCCTAGTAATCATCGTAGCGCTTTTTAATCTGATTGGTGCATTGATTATGATGATTTTGGAAAAGAAAGGAAATCTTAAAACCCTTTTCAATTTAGGATCAGATATTGGTGATCTTCGAAAAATATTTCTGTTACAAGGAACTTTATTAAGTGTTTTTGGTGGTTTAATCGGACTTGCTTTAGGGATAATCCTTGTTATTTTGCAGCAGAAATTTGAGCTCATCATGATTACGCCAACTTTGGCTTATCCAGTTGTTTTTACAGTAGAAAATGTTCTAGTCGTAATGGCTACAATAATTTCATTAGGGTTTGTTGCATCATTAATTGCAAGTAGTCGAGTAAGTAAAAAATTACTCGATTAATTTCTTCTTTAGAAATATTACTTATATTTACTGCCTTGAAAATCTACAGCATATGATTGTTTCTGCCTAATCCTATTTTATTTTTTAGAATAATTAGGATACTTAAGTTTTTACTTTTTCAGTTCAGATTTATACATCTGAACCATTTTATCATTTATTATCCTAATATATCATGACAGAAACATCTATAAAGGAAGGTTTTATTTCCAAAATTTTTACCACACTAAAACAAGCTTTAAAAGGCGACGAATCTTTTGATTATACTTCTGGAAGTATCAAAAAAGCAGTAATTCTATTGGCCATCCCGATGGTTTTGGAAATGATGATGGAATCGGTTTTTGCTCTAGTTGATTTATATTTCGTAGGACATTTAGAACATAGCAGTTTTGCGATCCAGACCGTTGGATTAACCGAATCTGTGCTAACCGTAATTTATTCACTCGCTATCGGAATGAGTATGGCCGCAACCGCAGTAGTTGCACGAAGAATTGGAGAAAAAGATCCTGTCGCTGCAGCAAAAGCTGGAATGCAAGCCATTATAATTGCATTTGCAATAAATAGTATAATGAGCATTTTGGGAATTATATACGCAAAAGATATTTTAATTTTAATGGGGTCTTCTGTAGAATCTGCCGAACATGGTTTCCGTTTTACTCAAATTATGATTGGTTCTAGTTTGTGTATTATGCTTTTGTTCTTAATAAACGGAATCTTTCGTGGTGCAGGAAATGCCGCCATTGCAATGAAAAGCCTTTGGATTGCTAACATTTGTAATATTATTTTATGTCCAGTTCTAATTAATGGTTTTGGACCAATTCCCGCTTTCGGACTAGTTGGCGCCGCTTTGGCAACCACTATTGGAAGAAGTATTGGAGTTTTGTATCAGATTTATCATTTATTTTTTGGAAATGGAATCTTAAAAATCAAAATACCTTATTTCGCGCCCGATTTTAAACAGATACGAGCTTTGGTAAAAATTGCTGCGCCTGGAATTCTACAGTTTGTAATAGCATCTTGCAGTTGGATTTTCTTAGCACAGTTAGTTGCGACAACTGGTGGCGATCACGGTTCTGCAGGATATCAAACCGCTTTGAGGATTATGATGTTTTTTATTCTTCCAGCTTGGGGATTGAGCAATGCGGCAGCGACTTTGGTTGGACAAAACTTAGGAGCGAAACAAATTGAACGCGCCGAAAAATCAGTTTATACAACTGCACGATACAATGTGATTTTCATGGCTACGATTATGATTATTACTTTGGTTTTTGGACAATATATTATTTCGTTTTTCACGAATGATCAGCAAGTCAAAACCATTGCAATAGAAGCTTTACAAATTATGAGCATCGGTTTTATTTTCTACGGAATTGGAATGGTTTTAATTAATACTTTCAATGGAGCAGGAGATACTTGGACACCAACCGGAATTAACTTCTTCGGATTTTGGCTATTTCAAATTCCGCTTGCTTATATATTAGCAAAGCATTTTAATATGGGACCAACAGGAGTTTTTATTGCGATTCCTGTGGCTGAAACAGCAATCACTTTAACAGGGATATTTTTCTATAAAAGAGGAAAGTGGAAAAGAGTTCAAGTTTAATAAACAAAAAAGACCTTCAAAATTTGAAGGTCTTTTTTTGTATCGATATTTTTGCCAAAGTTAATCTGCGTACTTTTTTGTCATTTCGACGAAGGAGAAATCTCCACAAGAAGCTCGACAAAGATTTAGATTTTTGTTATGAGATTTTAAACAAACTCGTATCCAGCATAAACCTCTTCAATCTCTTTCATAATAGCAAACAAATCTTCGGGAGCATCAGTCGTAACAAGTTTTTGTTTGAACTCTTTGAAAGAATGAATTCCTTTGAAATAATTGGTATAATGACGTCGCATTTCTACAATTCCTAAACGTTCGCCTTTCCATTCCATAGACCACATTAAATGATTTCTAGCCGCTTCAACACGATCAATAACCGTTGGAGCAGGTAAGTGTTCGCCTGTCTTGAAATAGTGTTTAATTTCGTTAAAAATCCACGGATAACCAATCGCGGCACGGCCAATCATGATCCCGTCAATTCCGTATTCGTTTTTATATTTTAGTGCTTTTTCTGGGCTGTCAATATCTCCGTTTCCGAAAATAGGCATTGTAATTCTTGGATTATTTTTTACACGCGCAATATGCGACCAGTCAGAATGGCCTTTATACATTTGAGCACGGGTTCTAGCGTGAATTGTTAAGGCTTGAACACCAATATCCTGAAGTCTTTCTGCAACTTCATCAATATTAATTGAGTTATCATCCCAGCCTAAACGTGTTTTTACCGTAACAGGTAAATCAGTTCCTTTGATAACCGCTTTCGTTAAACGAACCATCAAATCAACATCTTTTAAAACTCCTGCACCTGCACCACGACAAACGACTTTTTTTACTGGGCATCCAAAATTGATATCCACTAAATCTGGTTTTACAGTAGAAACAATTTTAGATGACATTTCCATTGCTTCTTCATCACCACCAAAAATTTGAATTCCAACAGGACGTTCGTAATCAAAAATATCCAGCTTCATGCGGCTTTTTATAGCGTCACGAATTAATCCTTCCGATGAAATAAATTCAGAATACATCATGTCAGCACCATGCGTTTTGCATAATCTGCGAAACGGCGGATCACTAACATCTTCCATCGGTGCGAGTAATAAAGGAAATTCTGGTAATTCTATGTTGCCAATCTTGACCATCTTCGTAATTTTTTGCAAAATTACAACATTTAGTTCAATTCATAGCAAAACATTTAAGAAGCTGAAATTAAACCATATAAGTGATATAAGTTCATTTAATTAGAGTATTGTTATGCGCAACCTTTTTAAATAAACTTATATCACTTACATGGTGGAAAATTTTTATATGTTTCTGTAGTCAAAAAAACGAATTGGTTTTCGACTCATTGGGTTAAAAACCAGAGGATTCAAAACTTCTTTTGAAGCAAATTCTATTTTTGGAGTCACTCTTAATTTGGCTCTAAAGTGATCTTTTATTTCTTGCAAAAATTCTGGAGTTTGGTTTTTCACAGCAATTTTAATCAAGATTTCATCTGTTCCCAAATCGTTGGTAGAGATTTCGATAAGGTGATTTTCGATATTATCAAAACTGCTCAAAACATCGTTCATCGCTGGCGGATAAAGTGTTGTTCCTTTATATTTGATCATTTGTTTTTTACGACCAACAACTGGACCAACACGCAAAGTATTTCTGCCGCAAGCGCAAGGCTCGTCGTGAAACTGAACCATATCTCCAGTTTTAAAACGCAGTAAAGGCATCGCTTCAATTCCTAAAGTAGTAAAAGTGAGCTCGCCCGTTTCTCCATTTTTTACTGGCTGATTATTTTCGTCTAAAACTTCTACAATGATCAATTCTGGATGATGATGCCCGCCTTTTCCGTGTTCGCATTCGGTAAAAGCGGTGCTCATTTCGGTAGAAGCATAAGTTGAAAACAACTTAATATTCCATTTATCGGTAATTTTTTTGGATAGAATATTCATGGAGAAATCCTGTTCTCTCAAAGATTCTCCAATACAAATAGCACCTTTTATGCTCGAATTATTATAATCGATTCCGTGAATTTCGGCATATTCAATTAATTTCAAAAGAAAAGAAGGAACCGTAATCAAATAACTTGGATTGTATTTTAAAATAGAATCCCACTGCATTTCTGGAATTCCTGCTCCAACGCGAATTACGCCCACTTTCAATTTTCGAAGTCCTAGAAAATAAGCCAAACCAGCCATAAATTTTCTATCGATTGTGGTCATTAATTGAACTACATCGCCTTCTGTAATTCCAGCACAAGCAAACGAAATCGCTTCATTATAAGCCAATCGATCTAAGTCAGAATCGGTTAGACCGAAAGTAACGGGATCGCCTAAAGTTCCTGATGTCGAAGCGTAATCTATAATTTTATGTTGCGGAACGCACAAAAAATCATCATTATATTGCTGTAAATCT
The DNA here is from genome assembly GCF_027111275.1 of Flavobacterium luteolum. Taxonomy (NCBI): domain Bacteria; kingdom Pseudomonadati; phylum Bacteroidota; class Flavobacteriia; order Flavobacteriales; family Flavobacteriaceae; genus Flavobacterium; species Flavobacterium luteolum. Next base: position 2,155,304 of record NZ_CP114286.1, read on the forward strand.
TCTTTGGTTGTAACAGGCAAATGTTGTAAATCTTCTAGCGTTTTTACTTTCGAAATATCAATATTCTGTCCTGCAAAAAGTCTTTTATAAAAAGGAGAATTCTCACTGATATAAGCTAAAAGTTCGGCTAATTTTTTTTCTTGAAAAATTTTAATCTCTTCTAAAGAATCTTTTTCTATTGCTGGAATCATTGTAATTTTCTTTTGACTTTTTTTAAATATTTTTCAATCTCTTCTTTTTGAGGAACTGTAGTGATTTCATGACTTAAAGCTTTTTCAAAATTAAGCTTCGCTTGAAGAAATTCCTTTTTTTGGTAAAAGTACAATCCTGTCTTATAATATACAACCCAATAATCTGGGTTTAATGCTTGATAATGCTGAAGAAATTCTGAGGAAACAGTTTCTTTCTTTTTTATAATCGAATCTATTTTATGATCTTCAATTTTAAATTTTTTAAAATTCTGAAAAACGGTCGTTTCCAAGAAAGGATCTTTGGCAATATTCAAACTTTCGTTCTGAAAAGATTTTGCCGCAATATGGTTTTCACCAAAAATCAAATTTAAATCGTAACAAACAAATTCGCCCAATTGAAACGGATTTGCCGAAACCCAAACTAATTTTTCTTTTGGTTTAAAGATAATTCCGTGATGTGCCAACAGTTGATTCAAGGCTTTTTCATTTCCATATCCTAAAGAAATATTTTTTAAGCCGTTTTTATCTCGAAGAATTTCCGAAGCAATCTCAGGATTTACTTTCGGATTTTCAGACAGCAATTCCTGCATTCTTTCGTAACGATATTCTGAATGGCTGTTGGCAATTTGTTCCAGATTTCGTTTATCTGCTGCAAAAGCTTCTCCTTGAAAATGATTGGAACAAATGATTTGATCGCTGTTTGGAACATCATAAACGTCCATTTTATTTGGAGAAACTTCGATCAAAATAGCTTTGTTATCATTGGCACTTCCAACCATAATAGATTCAGAAACAAAGACTTTTCTTTTTTTTGCAATGGCAATGGCTTCGTCCAGATTTTTGGCATGTTGCAAAATTTCGCGGGTCAAGATCGAAATCGGAGTTTTCGCGCTAAGCGGAATTTTAGATTTAGAAGCATTTATGGTTACAGTCAATCCTTCATAATTCATTCCAGAAACAGCGCCAATCATTCCGGGCCACGTTACCATCATAAAAGGATATCCTTCTTTGGGTTTGATAAAGGCAGCGATTTTATTTTCCGCGAAAGCGTCATTCACATAAAAATCAAAATTTCGAGCCAGAATTAAATTTCCATCCTCCGATTTTTCGTTCCAAGCCGCAAAAGAAGAACAGCCCACTAAAGCCAAATCCTGCAGCGCGTGTCCAATATCATGAGCGGCATGTAAGTACAAACTGCGCTGATATTGTGGTGCGATATTATCAAAGTCATTCGAAGTATATTGCGAAACGCCATAAATTTCGGTTTGATATTCGTCAGGAACATTTAAATACAATTTTCGATTGTACCATTTTAAAAACTGACGAAGCATTTTCTGCTGGAATTTTGACGGAATTAAATCGGTTATTTTCGAAAAAAAAATGCGTTGCTGTTTGTGCAAAAGCGAATCGGTAAGGGCGCCAGTCGAAAGTCCAATTTCCAGCGGATCACCTTCCACGTACAATTCCCAAAGGCCTTGTCTGTTTTTTAAAAGCGAATTTTTTCCAGAGAGAAAAATACTGTCCGATATTTTTTCAACAACAGGTTTTGTGTAGTTAAAAGCGGTAATATCTGGTTTATGATGTTTTGATTTTGAAGTACCGCAGGAAGTCATCAAGCTTAAAAAACCGATAAGAAAGAAATAAAAAATTCGGCTTTTCATGATGCAATTATTCAGATGCTTTTTTAATTTTTTCCAGCAGATATTCTTTTCCTACAATTTCAGAGCAGGTTATAACCGCTCCCACCGTAACTCCTAAGACACCGTGCATGTTGATACTTTGGCCTGTAAGATAAAGATTTTCTACCTTAGTTTTAGTTGGAATCAGAGTTTTCATCGGATTATTTGAATCTTTAACATATCCGTACATATTTCCGCCGTCTCCGCCAATATAATCACGGTACGAAAGAGGAGTAGAAGTATGAACCGATTTAATACATTCTTTTATTCCAGGAAATTTTTTCTCGATTTCTTCTAAAAATTTTGAGGCCTTTTTAGTTTTGAAATCCTCATAGCTTTCTCCTCGGTCATTTTCTTCAAAAGTGGTGTTGAAGGTGTTTTCCCAAGTTTTGACATCATCATATTTCATATAAGTCAAAAACGTCATTCCGTCTGCCCATTCTTCATCTTTTTTTGACGGATTCATAGAAGCCATAAAAGTTTTTGGCCACGAATTTTCGTCATAATCATAAGCGGTCCAAACATCATCGGCACTTTTAAAATGATAATAATTGTGGTTGATGTATTTGAAAGTTTTGGGTTTAAAAACGATATACAGACTGAAAGCAGAAAGTACGTTTTCTAGATTTTGAATTCTATTGAAAAATGGTTTTCTAAAGTTTTCCTGACCCGCCATTTTCAAAGTCGTTTTTGGTTCGATGTTCGAAATAAAATACGTTCCAGAAACTTCGGTTCCGTCTTTCATTTGTACCGAATTTACCTTTTGGTTTTCGACTTCAATTTTAGTGACTTCTTTATGTTTGAAAAACTCTCCACCATATTTTTTAAGCTGTTTCAGCAATTGTTTGGTAATCTGACTTCCGCCATTTACGCATCGCCATGAACTTTCGATGTATGAATTTACGACAAGTGCATGAACATAAAATGGCGATTTATCCGGAATTCCAGCATAAAGAAAATTGGATCCCGCTAGAACTGCTTTCAGTTTTTCATTTTGAGTAAAAGAATCGATGGTTTCTTTCGCGTTAAGCGCTAAAATTTCATCATCATATTTTCCTTCCGATTCTAGATTGTAAAGCGGAAATGCTTTGCAGACTGTTTTTATTTTCTGGCAGTATTGTTTGAGATTTTCTTTTTCCTCAGGAAAGTAATTTGTCAGTTGCTGAATGAAATTTTCGAAACCTTGTGCATGCGGATATTCGGTTTTATCATCATCAAAAGAAATAATATCAAAACCATTTTCGTCCAATTTTTTCAGATTCAAATGATCCATTATTCCAATATATTTGAAATATTGATGAAGATTTTGGCCTTCGTCTAAACCTCCGATATAATGAATTCCTGTATCAAAAATGGTTTTATCTCTAACGAAAGTCTGAAGATTTCCGCCATATTGATTGTTTTTTTCGAGTACACAAACGCAGTAGCCTTCTTTTGCCAGAATAACAGCAGAAACTAATCCGCCTAAACCGCTGCCAATTATGACTACATCGTACTGTTTTTTCATTCTTTTTTCTTTAAAACTAGCAAAGCATTTTCATTACAAACAATTTCAAAATTCTCAAACTGACTTTTTAAACGAGAACAATTGACTAAAATTATAAAAGAAACGTTTTGAATTAATTTTTCAATTTCATCGTGATAGCTTTCATCAGAAATTAAAACAATATCATATTGATTTTCAAATGCCGATTCTAATTTGTCGAGATATGTTATTTTTCTCTTTTTAACTAAATAATTCGTTTTGGCAACTAGCAATTTTTCTTCATCATTTATAAAAGAAAATATTTTTCGCTGTGGTTCTTGTAAAGCCAATAAAACATCCAATTGCCCGTAATCACTTCCTAAATGAAGGATTTTTGCTTTTGGCTGAATGTGTTTATTTAAGCTGTAATATGTTTCGAGATTCTGTTTCAAATCCTTTTTTACGCTTTGTCCAATTTCAATTTCTTTGTAATCGTAACTGTTGATTAACATTGTTTTGAAATAATCTGGACCTTCAAGCTCTTGTCTAATTTTGCGATATTCTGCTTTAAAGAACGAACTGATTTGCTTGGTTCTTTCGGCATAATTATTTCCGAACGAAAGATCATTTGGAGCAATTCTTTCTAAAATGGTAACTGTCAATTTTCCGTGGTGAATGACAAAATCACCTTTCGGAATTAGTTCTGAAGCACCGTGAATAACAACCGGAATAATGTCAATTTTAAATTCTTCGGCAAGGAAAAAAGCACCTTTGTGGAATCGTTTAATCACATTGCTTTCTGAACGTGTTCCTTCTGGGAAAACCATTAACGAATAGCCTTGTTCTATTTTTTTTCGCAAATGTTCAACACCACCTTCAAGACCTTCAGAAACTGGGTAAAAACCTGCTTTTCTCACTACACCACCAAAAATAGGAGAGTTGTAAACCCAGTCGCTCACTAAGAAAATGATTTTCGGACTCAGCATTCCGATTGCTAAAATGTCTAAAAACGAAGAGTGATTAGCAATAATTACGGCTGGTTTCTCGAATGTTTCATTGAAATTATTAACGACTTTTTTGCGAATAAATGGGTTTGAATACAATACCGATTTCATAAATTTTGAAATCACATATCGGAAAGCTTTCATTTTTGATTTTTTGCTGAAAGGCAAAATCGGCATAATGGTAAAACTGAAAATCGACATTACGATGCCGCCCAAACCATAATAAGCAAATGAAATTACACCATGAACAAAAGTTCGCAATTGAAAAGGCGGATTTCCTTTTTTCGGACGATTCGATAAAAATAGTTTGAATAAAATCGGATAGAAAATAAACGTAATAATCAACGCTGCAAAAACCCCGATTAATGAAACCAGAGAAATGGAAGTAAGCGCAGGATGTTTGGCAAAAATCATTGCACCGATTCCTAAGATTGTCGTGATAACTGCCAGAATAATTGAGGTTCTGTAAATGGCAATTTCATTGACTCCATTGGTGTATTCTTTTTGCAAGGCACTAGTCATGAAAATACTAAAATCGACTCCGTGACCAAAAATTAAAGTGCAGACGATCATACTGAAAATATTCATCTGAATGCCAAAAATGCCCATAATTCCTGCAGTCACAATTCCTGTTAATGCAATTGGAATACAGCTGATAATGACCAATTCGATTCTTCGAAAAAAGAAAAACAGAATTAAAATTACGGCTACAAAAGAATAATTTACGAGTGAATTAAAATCGGTTTTTAAAGTCCTGAAGAACGTTTCGTTCATCTGCTGGCGATCAATCGCAATTATATTTTCTTTTGCGGAAGCCGATTTTACAAACGTATCTCGTTGTTCTGGCGATACTTTTACTAAAGTTGAAACGGTATAAAAACCATTTTTCTCGGTTATGAATTCTTGTAGTTGAAGCGCTTTAATTTTTAAAAATTCATCTGCAGAAACGGGCTGGAAATCGAAATCTAAATGATCAAAAAACAGATTGTATGTAGTGGGCTTAAAACCAAGTTTAGCACCTTCTGAGATTAATTCAGATTTTACAAATTGTTTTTTCTGCGAAGTCCAAAACGAATTCCATTTATTAATTTTTTCAATTTGAGCTTGTTGCGAAAGAACAATTCCACCAACGGAGCTGAAGTTTAAAATTTTATCCTGATTTTTTGCTGCAGATAAATCATCAAAAAGTTTGCTATTATGCTGTAAAGCTTCTTCCATGGTTTTTCCGTAAGAAGCGACATAAATCGTTTTGGAAGTTAAACTTGTGCTTTCTTCCAATTGTTTTTCGACGGCTTTGATTTCTTTCGGAATAAAATTCAGTTGCGATAAATCGTTATTGAAACCGACATCATTATAAGTAAAACAACAGATTATGGTAATGATAACGCAAAGTCCGATTAAGATTTTATTATTGTGAAAAGAAAAATGAGCCATTTTGTCGATCACATTCTTCTTGTGTTCTGCCGGATTTTCTGTTGGCTTGTATAAATGTGGAACAATCAAAAGCGAGAAAACTCCAGTTGCCATAACGATAACAGCAGCAAAAATTCCGAGGTCATTCAGTGCATCCGATTTTACAAAAAGCAGACATAAAAAAGCAACAGCAGTTGTAGAACTACTCATGATGACTGGCATCGTAATGTCTTTGTACAACGTTTTTACATCGCTATTATGCTTATAATGCGTGAGAATGTGAATAGAATAATCAATCGTAATTCCCAATAAAATAGAACCAATTCCTAATGAAATTGCCGAAATCTGTTCTCTAACGAAATATAAAAAGGCAACCGCAAATAATCCTCCAAAAACTGTTGGAAGAAAAATAATTAGCGGAATTAAGACTTTTCGATAAAATAAAATCAGAATGAGCATTAAAGTAAACATCGCAATTGATGTAGTTAAAATAATATCTCCTTTAATCTGATTGGCATTGGCAACTGCAATTAAAGCAGAACCAAAATAACTGATCGAAGTTTTTCCTTTAAATTGGGTATTTAGATTTTCCTGAATCGATTTCAGTTTTTCAGCAAAAAAGGTATTCTTTTCTGTTTCGCTTGACGGAATATTTGAAGTAATAAAAAGCAGTAATTTCTTTTTATCCTTTGTCATTACAAAACCATTTTCGAGCGTAAAATCGTCTCCAATATTTAATTGCTGTAATTTTTTTAAAGCAATAAAAGAAATCCCAAAAGGATCTTGCAGAATAAAATCTTTGCTTATAAATCCCGAAGGAGAAATAATCGATTTGTAATTTCCTTGAACTGTTGCTGCAATACTGTCTTTCTGTATTTTTTTCTCGATAGCAACATAATCTTTATCATCTAGAAAAAGAGGAAGATTATTGTAAACAAAATCGATAGTTTCCTGAATGTTTTCTTCGTCAATTTTTCCTTGAATTCCTGTTATGTACGGTTTGCAAGATTTAGAAACGCTATCAGAAAATATAGTTGCCATTTCTTTCAAATCTTCGGCAGAACCATTTTTATCCAAGCTAAAAATTACGGTAGTTTTATCGGCAAAGTTTAATTGTTTTAAGACTTTGGCCGTAACATCGGTTTTGTCGTTGGTTGGAATAAGTTTGGTGATATCTTCTTCAAACTTCAATCTTGAAGCGAAAAATCCAAAAACTAGAAGCATCAAAACAGCCAAAAAAACCGAAAGAGATTTTCTTCGGTTTACAAATAAATGAATGGCGTAGAAGTATTGATGCATGGTAATTTTATTTTTTTTCCGCCACGAATTAAAAGATTAGCTTTAGTTTGTCACCCTGAGCGAAGTCGAAGGGCGTTCCAATTGGACGTGGGCTTCGACTTCGCTCAGCCTGACAAACTGGATATAAAAATCTGTGTAAATCCTTTTAATCTGTGGCAAACTTAACTTAAATATTCGGTTTGTTTTTAGAACTAAAAGCCGTTAAAAGCAAATAACTTATAAGACCAACTGATAGCGCTGAAACGGTTGCTAAAATAAGACTTCCTACGATATATTGCGTAGCATTTTTTTGAATATCATCGAGCGTAATTGAACTGTCCAAAACCAGTGGCGCATCGCTGGTTACAAAAATACTTCCAACTTGTAGCGAAGCATAAATAATAAACGGAATAAAAGGCGGAAAACTTACATTTGAAGTAAGATAAGCAATGACTTTGTTGAGTCTGAACAAAGCAGCAAAAGTAAAAAGTAATATGGTCTGAAATCCCCAAAAAGGTGAAAGTCCGATAAAAATACCTAAAGCAATGGCGGCTGATTTTTTAAAATTAGAATCGTTACTTTCTAAAATATCTTCTAAAAAGAATTTTTTAAAACCTTTTTTTTTAGCTCTTCTAAAAAAATCTCTTGGCTTTATATACAGCAAAGCATTGGTGACCAAAACCGTATTTAAAATACTGATTCGCGTAAAATCTTGAAATGGACGAAAATGTGAAACTCTTTCAGCGGGATCATACAAAACTTGAATCGGAATATTTTTTACCACAATTCCTTTCCACGCAGCACGCACGATAACTTCGATTTCAAATTCAAATTTATTGGTATAAAAACGTTTTGGAAGCAAACGAAGCGGATACAATCTAAAACCAGATTGTGTGTCGTCTAGCTTAATTCCAGTTTCAAACTTGAACCAGAAATTAGAAAATTTGTTTCCAAAACTGCTTTTCTTCGGCACATTTTCCTGGGTCATATTTCGGCTTCCAATCAAAAGAGCGTTTGGCTCATTTTGAATTGCTTCCAAGAAAACAGGAATATCTGCAGCAAAATGCTGACCGTCAGAATCGATTGTAATGGCGTATTCAAAATCCAATTCCAATGCTTTTCTAAATCCGTTTCTGAGTGCTCGTCCTTTTCCTAAATTTTTAGGATGGTGAATTTGAGTCAGTTGCGAATATGATTTTAGAATTTCGCTGGTAGAATCGGTTGAACCGTCATTAACAACAATGATATTTGTGGTGAAATCTAAAATAGAATCCAGTACTTTTTTCAGTGTTTTTTGGTTATTGTAAGTGGGCACAATAACGCAAAAGTTAGTCGAACTGAGTAATTCTTGCTGTGATTTCATGAGGAGTTTTTTGAGCTTACTTTACAAATTGTTTCTCTTTTTCGGAGAAACTCTTAGATTGTAAAACAAAGTCTTTAAGATAATCTTTCAAAGCTGCGCTTTGCGAAGCATAATACGTCGTTATGAATTTTTTATCTTCTTTAATGTTTTTCTTGTAGCCTGTAATACCGGGAACATCTTCCTGAACACTCAATCGGATCATTCGCATTTCAATATTACTTGGATCACTTTTTATTGTAGCTTCAAGTAATTTTGCGCCTTCTTTAAAACGGTCAATTTTGGTACCTATTTTCTTTTCAAATTTAGATTCCAATAAAATAGAAGCCGCTTTGTAAGCCACTAAAATTTTATCATCACTATTTGAAACACCTGCAAGTTTGGCTACAAATTCTTTGGCATTGCTTTCTGATTTTGCTACATCAGAATACATTTTTCGGATTGAAGCCAAATCTGGCGTTCCAGCAAAACTAACCCATAAAAATAATGTCAGTAACAGTTTCATAATTATATTTTTTTGTACACTGTGCTCAGTTTAAGAGCAGTTGTATCGTTAAAGTAAGTCGTGTTTTTCACTTTTACCAAACCTTCTTCAGTAGTTGTAACATCCAGTTCCAATCGTAATTCTGGAGTAACCTCCGGATTAATCAGCGCCATGAATTTTACATTTGCCAAAGACTGAATCATCAGCGAACTTTTGGTAATCGATTCTGTAAGTTCTTTGATAATCTGAATCATGCAAACACCAGGCATAATAGGATTTCCAGGGAAATGTCCTTTAAAAACCTCGTGTTTTTCGTTGACTAAAATTGTAATTGTATATTTCGAATCAGACACATTTTCTTCTGATAGTATTTTATAAAAATCTTGTAAAATCATATTTTTTATTTTCCAAATGAATAGGAAATCCCTAATTGAAAATTAATATTCGTGTTATAATCTCCAAATAAATAATAATTATTGGAGTCATTTTGATAATAATCACTGCTTAAAATATCAAGCAATCCTTTTTTGAATCGCGCTTCAAATGTTAAACCAGAAGGCAAGGCATAAGCAACTCCTAAAACCAAACCAAGATCATTTTGTGCTTTTCTAACAGCAAGATTATCATTCAATAAAATATCTAATGTTGGTCCTGCTTGAAATTGAATTCCTTGTGGAAGCGTAAACTTATTTATCATAGAAAGAGACAAATAGTTTATATCAAGATCTAAATGTTCTACTTTATTGGTCTGTGTATTTTCATCAAAATAATTTCGAGCTACATTATTAGAACCTTGTCTGCTGTAATTTATCTCTGGTTGAAGGGCGTAAACTTTGGTTATTTTAATTTCTGTAAAACCACCAGCATAAAAATCAGTTTTATAATCGGCATGCATTTCAGAAATCGTCGAAAAACTAAATCCGGCTCTTAATCCAGGTTTTACGGTTACTTGTGCTTGTATATTTAAAACCAAGAAAAAAACAGCAATAAAGAAGAATATTCTTTTATTCATTTTTATTTTGTTTTAAATGTATAACTAATTCCGATTTGGAAAACTTGATTTAAGATTACATCATTATAGTAATATCCGTTATTGTCATAATCATATCCATTATAACCATAAATATCAATTAATCCTTGTTTAAGTCGAGCTTCAAAAGTTAAACCATTTGGCAAAGTATAACCAACACCTCCAACAAATGAAAGATCAAAATCTTCGGGATTTGTATTTACATAATTATCACTAACTTTTAAATCTAGAGAAGGGCCTGCCAATAGATGAAAACCTCCACCACCAAAGTTAAATTTTGCAACCGCTCCCAGTGTTATATAATTCAACTCATACTTTTCAGAATAATAACGGCCGTTTTCAAAATATCTTCCTTCATCACCTTGTCTTGAATAATTTATCTCTGGTTGAACCGAGAAAAATTTATTGAATTTAATATTTACCAATCCACCAACATAGAAATCTGTTTTAGAACTATTGTCATCAATATTCGTTAATGTTGATACATTCAAACCACCTCTCAGTCCTGGACTAACTTTTACTTGCGCTTCTGTTTGCATTCCGATTAATAAAACAAATGCAATTAAAACAAATTTTCTCATTTTGGGCTTGGTTTAAGTTTAGGATTAGTTTAAGTTTTTATTCTGATTTGAAATAATTCAGCTCAATTTTCAATTTAATATTCTGATGAATTATCTGAATCTTTTCGGCAAAAATATTGTTTTCTGAACTGAAAAGCAGTGTAAATTTTTCTTTTGTTTTAGAAGCGTGAACGATCTTTTCTAATTTCTGATCTTTTTTGGAGATAAAAATGTAATTGTCGCGTTTGCCATCTGCCGATTTATATATGTCTGCCGATTCGTTTTCGAATTGCTCCTGAATCGAATATTCTTTCTTTAAAAGCAATCGAAAATCTTCTTTTAAAGTATTAATCAAGATTTTTCGATCTAATTCTGATACAATAGAATTGACTTTAAAATCGGTTTCTGAGATTTCAAAATCCATTAATTTATTTCCGAATTCCGTTGTAAAAACTATTCTATGTGTGGTGTCGTTTATTTTCTTGGCAATGAAAATTCCAGACAATTCATTTCCGTAAACACTGATGTTGGTTTTATAAACGTAATCGGTTTTTGAGTCTGAAAAATACGGAACCGTGTAAGACGTTTTGTCTAATTTTTTAGGTGTATAATTTTTTGTGACTGAGCCACAAGAAACTAGAATAAGAGCCAGAAAGCAATTAATTAGTAAAAACTGAATCGTCGATTTTTGCATTGATCACTTTATTTTTAAGTACAATTCGGGTATAATCTTCAGATGACTCTAATAATTTTACCTGAACAACTGTCGCTTCCTCTTTGTCAAAAGTCAATTCAATTTGTTTGATGTATTTTTTAAGCGTCGCATCTTTCGGAACAAATTTAGCCAGATTCTGACCTTTCAATTTAAAATACGAAATCGTAAATTCTTTATCATCAAACATATTGCCGCTTACGCTACCCACGATCAATTTATTAATTCTGGCAAAGATTTTACTGTTTCCAATATCAACAGCACTTTTCTTTCCTTCATCGTTAATCAGGATTTTTCCGTTCTTGAAAGTGATGCTGTAGTTGTATGGTTTTTTATATTGCCATTGAAGTAAAGCAGGTTCTTTAAAAACCATTTTTCCCGAAGTTTCAATGTCTTTCGATAAAAAGTCTAAATGCTTGTACTGAACAAAATCGGTACTTAACGTTTTGATTTTTTTGGCTACAACATTTACATCTTGCTTAAAAGACGCAATTTCGGCATCGGTCATTTTTTGTTCTTGCGCGAACAAATTGCCTGAAATAAATAGAATGAGTAGTGCTATTTTAGTTTTCATATTTTTTCAAAAATGTGCTTTAATTTTTTTTGCCACTCCCGATAGCTATCGGGATTCACAGATTAAAAGGATTATAAAAATCCGTTTTTATCCGCGTCTTCGCGCAAGCGAATCTGTTTTATCCGCGTTCAATTTCATAAGCATTAAGATTCAAAAGTTCTTCGATCGAAACGACTTGATAATTATTCTGCTGTAAAAATTGCAAAAACTGTTCCAGTACCAAAACAGAATGTTTTCTAGTATCATGCAAAAGTACAATTCCTCCGGGAGAAATATGTTTAATGAGTCGATTGAAAATTAAGTCTTGATTTTTGGTTCCTCCGTCAAGCGAACGAATATTCCAGCCAATCGTTTTATGTCCGGTTACTTTTAAAGCTCTTCTTATCGAAGGAGTTGTAACTCCATAAGGCGGACGAAATAAGTTTATTTTTCTAGAAGTGAATTTTTCCAGAAGTGCATCTGTTTTCTGAATTTCCTCGGTTATTGTTGAAGCATTATAAAAATCAAAAAACTTAGAATGAGAATAAGAATGATTTCCAACTAAATGTCCTTCATCAATCACTTTTTGGAGAATTTCGGGATGCGTTTCAATGTTTTTACCAATACAGAAAAAGGTTGCTTTGGCATTGTATTTTTTCAGAAGATCCAAAACTTCTAAAGTATAAATGCTCGGACCATCATCAAAAGTAAGCGCAATTTTTTTTTCAGTTTCTAACGGATTGCTGCAAAAAGCTTTTACATGATAATTGGAAGAAATGCGTGCAGAACCAAAAGCGTTTATTCCAATCCATAGTAAAGCAATTATAAGAAACCATAATTCATTAATTGCTAGACTTATTTTCAGAAGAAACAATAAAAGCAATAAAAAGATAAAAAACAGCGATATGTTTTTGTGCGTTATCATTTTGACAGCAGCGTAAAACTATGGTTTTTTCCGTTTAATTGATTGTATAATAAAATCGTTTTGGAGCTTGATTTTTCGACAGCATTTACTTTTACAATTTCAGGAATTTTTTGAGTTTTCAAAATTTTAGCAGCCATCCAAAAAGCAAAAGCCGAAGCTGTATCGTATTCTCCGCTCAAATGTTTGTAATATAAAACAGGAGTTTGAGCAAATGCATTATCAGCAAGATTTCTATAATAATTCTCAAAATCGACATTTCCGTCAAAACCTAAAACAAGCGCGTCAAGATCTGAAATTTCTAAATTATTTGATTTTAAGAACGAAACAATTGTTGCTTCAACTTCATTTTCTTCCAAAGTATTTACAATAGCAACATCTAGAAGTTCGGCATAAGTGTTTTCTTTTCTTTCGTTTTCTAAAACAAAAAAACTAGCACCTTCGCCATAAACCGCTCCACTTGTTGAAGAATTTAGAACATCGTACGGAGCAGAATTGTCTGCTTTAATACGACCGTTTAATTTAAAAAGCGAAGTCGTATAATCGCCATTTTCGTCAACACCACCCACTAAAATTGAATTGGCTTCAGCTTCTTCAATCTGCATTTTAGCATCAATAAGAGCCGATTCAAAAGAAACAGCACCATTGACATACGTAAAATTATAACCCTTACATTGCTGTAAAAGTGCAATCTGCGCTCCAACGGTATTGTGAGTAGATTGAATGAAAGAAGTCGGAGTTAAAAACTCTTCGTTATTATCTAAAATACTTTTCAGGAATTTTTCAGAATCTTCGATGCAACCTAAACCAGTTCCAGTAATAATCGCATCGACTTTTTCAATATTGGCATCTTTCATAGCCAAAGCCGAAGCTACTATTCCGTTTTTTACACCTTTTGCCATTCTTCGGCTGGCAGCAGGCGAAATATATTCTTTGTATACTGGCGGAACAATTGCCAGTACATTTTCTTTATGATTTACAATAGCTTCTTCCAAAAAAACAGTATCAAATGTTTTTTGAGTCGAAATACAGCCTACTCCATTTATATATGTCTTCGTCATTAGCTTTTTGAAAATATAAGGGTTGAACAGTTTCCTCCAAAACCAAAAGAATTGGATAAAACGTGCTCGATAGTTTTATTTTTTAAAGTTGTCTGCGGTTTCAAATCAAATTCTTCCATCGGAACTTCAAAATTCAAATTTGGGTAAACCACATTATTCTGAATTGCCAAAACACTATAAACGGCTTCAATCGCAGCTGCAGCCGCTAATGTATGTCCTGTAAAAGGTTTTGTAGAACTGAAATCTGGAACTTTTTCGTTTTCATAAATTCGAAGCAAAGCTCGTCCTTCAGATAAATCGTTATTTGGAGTTGCAGTTCCATGAACATTGATGTAATCAATCTCAGAAGGTTTTAAACCAGAAACGTCAAACGCCTTTTTCATGGCTAAATAAGCGCCTTCTCCATTTTCTGAAGAAGCAGTTTGGTGAAAAGCGTCGTTGGCGTTTCCGTAACCTGAAACTCTTGCCAATACTTTTTTGTTGTGTTTTGCTACAATTTCATCCGATTCTAAAACCAAAAAAGCCGCCGCTTCTCCAAGATTTAATCCTTTTCTGGTATTGTCAAAAGGTTTGTTGTAATCGTCAGATAAAATCATCAAAGTCTTGAATCCGTTGATGGTGAATTTTGCCAAAGCATCGGCTCCGCCCACAATTACGCGATCCAGTTTTCCCGTTTTGATTAATCTCGCACCCAACATAATCGAATTTGCTGCAGAGGAACAAGCCGTAGAAATCGTCGTAACCATCCCTTTTAAACCTAATTCTTCAGCAATTTTTTCGGCAACATCGCCGCCATCATGGCAAGTGATGTATTTGGTCAATTCTGGTTTTTCGAAATAATCGTAATAATGTCTTTCCGTCATGTCCATTCCGCCTACACTTGTGGCCGAAATAAGTCCCGTTCTAAATTCATTTATATCGGTAATGCCAGCATTTTCAACAGCTTGTTTTGCTGCCAAAGTGCCAATCATAGCGGTTCTGGAGAAATTATTATCATCATTTAATTTCAGTTCATCAACAAGATCTTCGTTGGTTTTTTTGATTTCGCCAACTTTGATAACATCTGCATGAACAGTCGAAATATTTTGAATACGAGAAACACCGATTTTGTTTTCGGTCAGCGAAATATAATTTTCCTCAACCGAATTACCAATCGCAGAGATAATTCCCATTCCTGTTATTGCAACACCTCTTGCCATTTTAGATTTTAGATTTATGATTGTAGATTCTTAGAACTTTGTCAAAGTTTCAAACTTTGACAAAGTTGACGGATTTTTAAACATTTAAAATTTTAGATTCAGGATGGAATCTAAAATCTAAAGTCTAAAATCTGAAATCTATTTAGTTCTATTTGCGCTGATATAAGCAGCCATAGTTTCGATAGATTGGAAAATAGATTTTCCTTCTTTCGGATCTACTAATTTAATTCCGTAATCTTTATCTAAAATCACGATCAATTCAAGTGCATCAATCGAGTCTAAACCTAAACCGTCTCCAAACAAAGGATCGTTATCAGCAATATCTTCTACTGCGATATCTTCAAGGTTTAAAGTCGTTATGATTTTATTTTTTAATTCTTCTTTTAATGCTTCCATGATTATTTATTATATAATGTATTGATAGTCTCGTTTGTATATTTTGCATTTTCTTCTGTACTAATTGTACATAAAAAAGCTTTGTAATTATCGTTAAAATATTCTACCCAACCGCACAGAACTACATCTGCTTTATTCGTATTCAGAAGAATATTCGAATAATTCGACATAAATTCGGTGTTAAAGGTGTCAAATATAAAGAAAGAATTTTCACTTTTCAGCTGATGACGGATACTTATTTCGCCCAAACAAATATTTGGCAGCGTATAAACAAAGACCGCCGGACTCGGATAATAGTTTTCTTTGTCTGAAATAGACTCCTGATATTTTACATCGGTATCCAAACTCGACGATTTATTGGCCAAAACCAAAGCGATATTGTTTTCCTGCTCCGTTGAGATAATCGGACTCAAAAGCAATTCTGACCCTAAAAAAGCCAATTTGCTCAAAGCATCCATTTTGAAAAACTTTGGATATTGCATTTCAAAATTACGATATGCTTGTTTAGAGAAATCAGCAAAATCGGTCGGTTCAATTTTGAATACAGAAGTTCCGTTCAAAACAATTTCGTTGTTTTGGATGGTGATGTAGGATTGTATGTAGGTTTTGTTTTGAGTCATTTTTTAATAACGGATTCAATTATGAAGTCCAAAGATGAATAATTTTATTTACTTTCCATTTCCCTGCCTTGTTTTCAATTAAAACAAGAAAACCTCTTCCGCATTTTCCACCACCACATGAAGCACCAGCTGATAAAATTCCTGATTTTTTTGTTTTGTCAAATTGAATTCTGGATATAAAAATAGTTCCAACAGGTATCAAAGAATTACTTTTATCATTTAAGTTCCATTCTTTTTCATGAAGATATTTTGAAGTATTTTCAAAACGGAACTTCTTATTATTCTTAAAAGATTTTAAATCAAATTTAAATTCTTCACCTTCTTTTAAAGTGTCATACGCAAAGTTTGAAAGATCAACTTCTTTAGAAATCATTTCTGTTTCAAAAGAACTAATTTTTCCAACTTGGTCATAGACACCTAATAAGATTCTTTTTTTAATGTTTTTTATGCTGTCTTTATACTGTAAATATTTCTTTAATTCTGCAGCATGTCCTGTTGTATCTACTTTATTTGTTTTAGAATTAAATAATGGAGGTGGTGGTCCAAGCATCATTCTTCGATCCATATAAATAGAATCTACAATTTCGACAAAAACACTATTTAAAACCTCTTTTTCAAATTCAGATTTAGGCACTTCTTTCTTCTTACATCCAAAAGATGAAAGAAGAACTAAAGTTATAAATATGAATTTTAATAGTTTCATAAATCTTATTGGCATAAATTTTTAAGAGCTCTTTTTAAACTTATTTGAGAAAAAAGAACTGGAACATTCAATTTTTGATTTTCTTTTATCATTGTAAAATAGATGTCTTTTTTATCTAAAATAAATATTCTGCTTGTTTGAAATCTCGGATTAATAGCTAGATAATTTAGGCTATTATAAATTATTACATTTCCAGAATTGAATTTATCAAACCAATTTTCTGAGAAGACCAATTTTCTTCGTTCAATACTTTTTCTAATATTTAAGTTTTTTAAACTTCTCATTTTATTTTTTCAAAAACAACAGCCGTATTACAGCCCCCAAATCCAGAAGCTGTTTTCAGAAAATAATGAATTTTCTTTTCTTCGTTTTTCTCAATCACATTGATCGCTTCACTAACCCCAATTTCATCAAAACCTTTCGATTCAAAAAGTTTATTTTGGTTGGCAGATTCTATCGCAATTACCGTTTCTAATAATCCTGAAGCACCTAATGTATGACCGTAAAACCCTTTTAAACTATTAACGGGAACATTTTGTAAATCTAAACGAGTTAGAGCAATCGCTTCCATTTCGTCATTATAAGGAGTTGCAGTTCCGTGGGCTGAAATATAATCTAATTTGTTCGCTTCAATTTGCGCTTCTTTTAAAGCATTTTGAATACTTCTGAACAAACCTTCTCCCGTTCTTGACGGACCCGAAATATGATTGGCATCGTTTATCGAACTGTCTCCAATAACTTTTATTTTAGCATTTTTAGCTTCCGCCGAAATTAAAACTGCAGCTGTTGCTTCGCCTAAACTTACGCCCGTTCTATTTTTAGAATATGGTTTGCAAGGCTGCTCGCTCATAGCTTGGAATGCATTAAAACCAGACAAAACAAATTCTGAGACTTCGTCGCCTGCCACTACAAAAACATTATCGTAAAGTTCAGATTGAATAATTCTTTTGGCAACAGAAACGGCTAAAATTCCAGAAACGCAAGCATTCGAAACTACAATGGGTTGTGTTTGGAATCCGAAGAAATTGGCAACGTTTTTAGCCAAAACATCTAAATGTGCGCTGTTGAAACTTTCTTCAGAATCATTTGCTAAAGCAGTAACATTTCCTTTTGTGGTAGAAAGTATAAAAGCAGTTTTTGAATTTAGTTCCACTTTAGAGTTTTTGATAATAGGTTCTAAAGCCAAAATCATCATTTTCTCTAGACGGGAATATTTTGTCTCAGTGCTGATTTTTGAAAAAGCACTGTTTATTTTTTCATCAGAAATAATCGAAGCATAAAACGGATTCGGCATCAAAGAAACATCATTATGAAGTTGGATTCCAGAATCACCACGAAGAATGGCGCTGATATTAGATTCAACATCAAAACCTAAAGGCGTGATACAATTCGTTTCTGTAATGTATATTTCTCTTAACATTTTATGATTTTAATTTCGTGAAATTTTTGCTCGCAGATTTGGCAGATTAAGCAGATTCCGATTTTAATTTTTTCTAATTCGTGAATTCGTGGCTAAAACTTTATTTTAATAACCCAACTTTTCGTTTCCATTCCTCATAAAAAGGCGGATTTGTCAGCATTAAATTTCCTGCTGCATCTAAAAAAACCTGAGTGGTTTCGCCTGTGCAGGCCACTTCTCCTTTGTCATCAATAATTTTAAAACGGTAAATCATTTTGGCTGCGGGAGTATCAACAACTGTTGTTTCTATTGTCACCACATCACCATAACGCAAAGACAATTTATGTTCGCAAGTCGATTTTACAATTGGCGTGGTATAACCCGTTTTGGCAATATCCAGATACGTAAGTCCGTGCTGGCGTCCAAACGCTTCTCGTCCATCTTCGAAATACGTAATGTAATTGCCATGCCAAACAATTCCAAGTGGATCAGTTTCGTTAAAACGAATCCTGATTTCGTGCGAAACGGTTAGATCTGTAGCTTCTTTAAACGGCTCTTTTCTTTTTATCATAAAATAATGCGATGGAAGTGGTAATAATGAAAAACAAAAATAATAAACTTATTCTTGGTATGATTTCGACGAAAGAAACGTTTCTAAGTAATACATCGTAAAAAGCCTCTAATCCCCAGTTCATTGGAGATGATTTTGCGATATATTGCATGATTTTCGGCATAGCAAAAACAGGAACCCAAACACCGCCAATTGCCGCTAGAATAATCACACTTGTAGCGCCAAAAGGAGCAGATTGTTCTTGCGTGCTTGCCACAGTTCCTAATAAAATTCCGAAGCCGATTGCTGCAAAACCTGAAAATAATGCGACAACACTTGTCAGCAAGAAATGACCTTCGATGTTTAATGAAGGCAATCCGATGGATGGAAATAAGAAAACGGCAACGGCAACCATCATATAAAACTGAATCATGCAAATGATCGAGTAGGTAATGGTTTTTCCAATAATTACAACCAGATTAGAAACAGGATTGGTTCTTAATCGAACAAAAGTTCCTTGAGATTTTTCTTTAACAATATTGATAGATAACGGAATAACAATAAAAAAGATCGCAAAAAGTGTCCACGCCGGAACATTGTGCTGAACGGAATTGGGACGAACTTCTTTGTTGTTGATTCTTGGAATTATTTCTTTGAAAGTAATAAAGTTCTTTTGTTCAAAATCGATGGTTTCTTCTCCTAATTGTTTTTGAAAAGTGCTGTAAATTGATTTGGTTTCAATCTGCGAAATCATTTTGTCGATTGAACTCATGACAGCATTTTTGAAACTCATCTGAACCGCTGGATCAAAATACAGTTTTACTTCTTTTTCTTTAATAACACGTTGAGGTTCGGCTGCCGTTGTACTGTCCGTCAAACCTAAATTGCTGACAATTTTTTCTACATTCTGATTTACTTTTTCCTGTAAATCGGAACTTAGATTTTCTGGAATTACAATCGCCAGTTGAAATTTTCCTTTGTAGACATTTTCTTTGGCAATTTCTTCAGTGATCGGTTTATTGTCGATTTGGGTTACAACAGTAAAATATTTGCTTTTTTCTAAATTTTCAAAAACGGTTTTCGATACAGATCCTTTGTCTTGATCGACCAAAAGAATCTGAAGTTTAGAATCGGTTACGGCTTTAAAAGTGCTGTCTTGAATTAAGGTTACAGCAATTACTAGAACCAAGGGCATGATAAATAAAATAATCAGTCCGCCTAAATCTCTTTTTAGCAAAAGGAATTCTTTTACTACCGACATCCAAATTTTATATATCATCTCTCAACGCTTTACCGGTTAATGAAATAAAAACATCTTCGAGATTTCGAGCATCTTTTGTAGACCCAATTAATGCCGACGGAGTTGCTTGTGCGTAAATCTGTCCTTGATCTAAAATCGCAATTTGCGAACAGAAATCTTCGGCTTCAGCCAAATGATGAGAAGTATAAATAATAGTCGTTCCGTTTTGATTTAATACTTTCAGATAATCAATTATGGCAGTTTTAGAATGTACATCAACACCAACAGTTGGCTCGTCCAAAAACAAAACTTTTGGATTATGAAGAATTCCTGCAATTAAATTTACACGTCGTTTCATTCCGCCAGAAAAAGTTTGAACTTGTTTGTCGGCAAATTTCAACAAACCTAAAAGATCCAAAGTTTCTATTACTTTATCTTTTAAATCAGATCCTTTTAAACCGTACATGCTTCCAAAATAGAGCAGATTTTCTCTGGCCGTCAAAGTTGGATACAAAGCATATTCTTGAGGAACAACACCTATAATTTTTTTAATTTTTGAAGCATGATGCTGATAGTCTATACCATCAATTGTAAAATGTCCCGAAGTTGGTTTTACCAATCCGCAGAGCATGGAGATTAAGGTTGTTTTTCCGGCACCGTTTGGGCCAAGTAAACCAAAAATCTGACCTTCATTTATATTTAGCGAAACGTTGTTCAAAGAATACATTTCTGCATTTTTGTACTTTTTCGAAAGGGATTCTATTTGAATGATAGATTGCAAAATAGTGTTTTAGCTGATCGCTTTTTTTAGTTTTTTGAAAAAGATTTCTTCTCTATTGGCAATGTCCAAAAGTTCATCGGCAATAGTGTTGTAGGCATCTTCTTTGGCACTTCTGTTTTTATAAATACGCGAAGCTTCAACAGCAAAATCACGCCATGAATCTCCAATTTGAGTCATTTCTTTAGAAAGTACCTTCAGTTCTTCGTTACCCAAAATAACCGAAGCTTCCTGTAAAAATGCCGCATAAATAAAACGGAAACCTCCGCCGCCAGTTCCAATTTCTTCTTGCATGCGAACCATTTGCGCCAAGTAATGATTGGCTTTTCTAACGCCATGCTTTTTAGGCCATTTACGAATCTGGCGAGAAACCATTTTGATGCCGCGAACACCAACAATTGGCATTGGCGCTAGCATATCTCGGCAGGTATTTTTGATTCCTTTAATGATGGCGCTTTTTAAATCAACATCTTTTGGAATCTGAATCGGATAGTACATTTGTCCGCGAGGTGCAAAAGCTCCTTTGGCAAAACGTACTTTATTCATGTCTTCGTAAGTTAAAGTCGTAACGGTTTCCATAACAGGATCGCTCACTAAATACTCAGTTTCGGTTTTTCCGTAAACGACCAAATTGTGCGCGTTGAAATGAAAACGATATTCGTCTGGAAAATAACTCAGATTGTAAACTCCAACCTGTAATCCGGTTGGAATATTATTTTTTAAATTTTCGTCTAAAGCTTTATTCGCATTTGCTATAGAAGAAAATTTTTGTCTTTTTATTTTTAAATTTAATCGGTTGGCCACTTTATTGAAAATCTGTCCAGGCAAAGTTCTATAACTGATTGCTGGTGCATGATTGACTTTTATAAAAGGGAGATATACAAAAAACAATCCTGAGCCAATACCAAAAACCATCGGTTCGCTAATGTTTAGTCCGCTATTTTTTAGCAGATTTGACGCTACTCCATTCTCGCAATGAGCAGACTGATGATGTGTGAAAGTTAATTCCATTTATTTGGTAATGCTGTTTTTTAATTCTTCAATTGATACTCCAAAAGTATCAGCATATTTTTTCAGGATTTTATCGTTTAGTTTGGCAAAAACACTAGGTTTAAAATGTCTTTTTACGCGCCATTTCCAAAACCCGACATAACTTGATAATATGTTAAGATCCATTTTATTGGCTTCCATAAAATACACAATCGGACTTACTTCACCATTTAAAACCTGTTGTTTGGCATCGGCAATTCGTTCGTTTATTTCATCAATAGAATTTGAAAGGGCAATTGTTTTAGGTTCCCAGCCAGTACTTAATGTTGTGGTATAATTGCCATTTTCATCTGTTGCATACAAAAGCTCTTTTACATTATTCTTAGTTAAGTTGCTTTGATCCTGAGGTACTTGATCTTTTTCCATATTACTAATTTAATTTATTAGAAACATATAATAGAAAACTATACATGTACTAATTATTAAAAATCCAAAATTTACGAAAGCCAGATTACTTTTTTTCTTTACATATAAATAAATCATTTCTACAACTAATCCAAGATAAAAGATTTGTATTGCCATAAAGAGCATAATAAAAAATCCCAAACCAGTATCAAAATGTTTGTGATCGTCTCCATGACAGTGCTTATGACGATCGGTTGTTAAATACCAAAATAAAAAAACTAATATTGTTAATAAGATTAAAATCGCAATCCTGCTAACTAAATGTAAAATGATTTTTTTTGAATTATTCAACCGAAACTGTTTTCTGAATAAATAAATTAATTTCGCATTCTAAGAGTATCTGGTCTTCCAATAAGCTTTTGCAGCTCATTGTGCATAAAGTATAATCGTCGCCCACAAATTTAGAAACCAGATTGGCTTTTGTTATGATCGTATCGCCAACTTTTGGCAATGCATGAACTTTTACACTTTTTAAAGCGCTGATGAATCCAATTACATTTACGTTTTCATTTTCGATTCCGTTGTCGTCAAAAAAGTATTTTTTTCCAACGATTGCAGAACAAGTCTGTGCCGTATTTTCGATTAATCCCGCTTCGATAAAAACATTATTCTGAATAAAAATATTGTCTTCTTTTATCAAAAATATGGTTTCTACAAAGTTGGCATCTATATCCAAAATCAAATCCACCATAAGCATTGGAGCTCGGTGCGGTAAATAATTTTGTATGTCAACAGCAGAAGTAGTTTTCATCGATTGTTTTTATTTTGCCAAAACGGTTTTCATTTGTCCTCTGGCAATCTCTTCATTATTTAACTTCGTAACAATATCTACCAAAGTAATTCCGGCAAATTCCTGCAGAATCGTAACTTCAGATTGAATGTTATCGCTAAGCTTTGGAAGTTTCTTAATTTCAATTTCTTTAATAGAACCAATATAGCCCGTTGGAGCAATTTCGTTTTTCAAAAAATATTGATATCCAGTATGCAATGCCACAGACTGCGCCATATGTTCTATTAATCCAGCTTCAAGAAAAATATCGTTTGATACAAAAATATTGTCGCGCTGAATTTCTAAACCCGAAACCAAAGAAGTTTCAGAATAAGAATGCATAGCGTCTACCATCACAAAAGGAAACTTTTGAGGCAGTAAATTTTCGACCATTTCTTTTTCTAAAAGCATTGTTTCCATTAACAAACAGTTAAATAGGCATATGCGAAAGAGAATCTTCCGCTTTCTGGAACAGATAATAAAATTTTATCTCCTTTTTTCAAATTTCCTGAACTCATCAATTCTTCAAGAGCCAAGTAAATAGAGGCAGAGCCAACATTTCCAACTCTAGAAAGATTCATGAACCATTTGTCATCGCTCATTCCGATACCTTTTTCATTTAATCCTTTTTTCAATCCTTCAACAAAAAAGTTAGAAGAAACGTGAGGAATAAAATAAGTAATATCTTCCGATTTAATATTGTTTTTATCCATGGCGTCTTTCATGCTTTGGGCACCTTTTGACAGGATAAATTCGTCTAATAATTTAACATCTTGTTTGATTGAAAAAACAGATTCGTTCAACCATTGTTCTGGAGAATAATCGCTCCAGCCTTTAATTTCGCCGTTTTCCAATTTATCTCCTCCGGCATACATACAGGTTTCTAATTCGTACGCATACGAAAAAGCTTCCATCCATTCGATTTTTAGCGAAATTGGCCCTCTTGGTTTGTTTTCTAATAAGAAAGCACCGGCACCATCTGACAACATCCAACGAAGGAAATCTTTTTTGAAAGCAATAATTGGCTGTTCTTCAAGGCTTTTTAAATTATAGGCCTCGTGATTGTATTTTTGAGCATTCAGCCAAGTAGAAACTTTTTCTGATCCTGTGCAGATTGCGTTTTTTGAATTTCCAGATTTTATAGAAAGAAAACCAAATTTAAGAGAGTTCATTCCGGCACAGCAAACTCCTGTTGAAGAGTTCAATTCTACCGATTTATTTTTTAGCAGACCATGAACCATCGCAGCGTGCGAAGGCAGAAAAATGTCGGGAGTTGAGGTTCCGCATGAAAGTACTTCTAAATCTTGAGGCGTAAAATTTTCGTCGAATAATGGTAAAATGGCATTTTTGGTTAATTCGGCATTGCTGTGAGTACTTTTTCCTTCTTTGTCAACAGCGTAATATCGGCTTGTAATTTTATTATTGCGCAAAATAATGCGTCTTGCTTTAGAAGCAGTATCATTGATAAGGCCCAAGTAGGCTTCCATTTCATCATTTGAAACGGCTTCGTTTGGCAAATATTTTGCAGCTTTTGTAATATATACTTCAAACATAATTTAAATTTCGTCTTCTAAACTCCCTGATAATATTGAGTTTCCTTTTTTATAGATTTTAACTTAAGCGGATAGGTAATAAGGTGCAATATATACACTATTGGTGAGATTAACCATATCGCAAGGAATAAATAAACATTAAATACTTTAAGCAGCTGTTTTCGGTTTTTTTGATTTTTATAAATGATATTTGACCATTTATTAAAAATTTTATTGGCCGTTTTGTCAACCGTTACCAGATATGAACTTATTTTTACAGCGCCAGCATCAACTAATTTGGGCTGTAATTGCGCTAAATTATTTTGCTGTAAAGAATCAAGCATGATTTCTCCAAACTGACTCGATTCTTGTATGTCTTTTTCTGAAACTCCAGGAAGCGGAAAAATCCCTAAATATTTTTTCTTAACCCCAGAGAACATCCATTCTACAATTGTTATAACGCTGATTAAATTTCCAACGCGGTCTACCAAAGCTACGTTTCCAACCAAATTGGCATTGGCTTTTCTCAGCAAAACTTTGATTTTTTCCTGAGCCATAATCCACATGTTTCTCGAACCGCTGATGGTAATAACAGGCGTATTGTTCAAAATTTTCTTAGCATCTTCGCTTTTCAAAAATGAATTGATCGGAATGGAAGGCGATAAATACCAAACTTGATAATGAAATAAAACCAAGTCAAATTTTGTATTTAAAATTTCTTCTGGAACTGGTTTTAATGCGGTCGGAATCTGTAAAAATGATTCTGGAAATGCATCAAAAAACGAATCTTTGTTCCAAGGAAATGGAAAGGGTTTTTCTAATTGTATTTCGTGAAAAGTAACATTTATTTCATCTGAATTTAGGAATGGTTTTGCAATATTTCTTGCAATAGATTCCAACTGTCCAGATTGCGTATAATAAATTACGAGAACATTTTTCATTTAGGTTTTTTGGCTTTGGTGGTCAGCAAAAATAAGTAAATTTATTTAAACGAATTTTCTTATTCCTGCGAATGGCCTAGAATTCCTAAATTTTTGATTTATTCAAAAAAAATGAAGTTAAAAGAGTTTATTCGGTGTTATTTTGGCAATGAATCTTTGTTTTCTAACTGCTTCCAAAAATCAAAATAATTGAACCATTGTAATGGATAACGATTCAAGATGCTTTCTACGCTTTTTACATATTCTTTCAAAAGCGCTTTTTCGTCTCGATGTTTTACTTCGGCTTCTCTTGCATACAAATGATAATGAAGATTTGGCTCTTTCATTACATAAACAAAAACTACTGGAACTTTTAATCTTGAAGCAATTAAAAACGGACCTGCAGGAAAATTGGCTTCTTTGCCCAAGAGGTTTTCAGAAAGCGATTTTGTTCCTTCAAAATAACGATCGCCTGTAAAACAGATTAATTCGTTTTTGGCCAAAGCGGCATTGATCTCAAAAATATGAGAGAGGTCTTCCTTGATAATAATAAACTTTACAGTTGGTTTTTTAGAAACGCTTTCAAGATAATTCTTGATAGCAGAATGTTCTAAATCTGTTGTAACAAGATTGATTTGGAAATTAAGATCAATATCACCCAAAAAATGTTCGGCAATTTCAAAATTACCAACATGTGCACTAATAAGAACGCCACCTTTTTTCTCGGCAAGTAATTTTTTTAGTGTTTCTATTCCGTCAAATTCATAAGTAAATTTGTTTCGCATTCCTGCTGAAATAGAAACTTTATCAATAATGGTCTGTCCAAAAGTATAGTAGCTTTTGAAAACCATTTTTTTGGATTTGAAATAGGAGTATTGAAGTCTTTCTTTAAAATAATAGAAAATGGCTTTGTTGCTTTTTCTTAGAAATAAAAAATAATAAGAAGCAACAAAATAAAGTAAGACATAAGCAGCTTTTACACCCGCTTTTTGAATTAAAAAAACGAATATTTTATAACCTAAAACAGTTCCTTTGGATTTACCATCCCATTGACTCATTTAAGCTGATTTGGCTTTTATTTTAGTCTCGATTAAGTCATAAAAACTTTGAAAATCAGAAATTCCAACAAAATCTGCTTCCACTAGTTTTACACCAAAGTTTGCCTCTATTGAAACGACTAAATCAACATAATCCAGACTGTCTAACCCAAGTGTATCTTTTAAATTAGCATTTGGTTCAATGTCGTCACTATCAACTTCAAATTCATCAACTAAAAAACCATTAATTTTTGCTATAATCTCTTCTTTATTCATTGTTCAATTTAAACTTTTTAACCACCAACGCAGAGTTGGTTCCTCCGAAACCGAAAGAATTGGACAAAAATATGTCAAATTTTTTGTTTAACGTAGTTTTAACTAAATTTAATTTTGACGCATCTTCATCTGGAGTTTCCAAATTGATGTTTGGCGCGATAAAATCGTGCTGCATCATTAAGATAGAATAAATGATTTCGCTGGCTCCAGCCATCCAGCATTCGTGGCCAGTCATTGATTTTGTAGAACTTACTGGAGGATTTTTTTCTCCAAAAACTTCAAAAATAGCTTTGGCTTCATTAGCATCTCCAACAGGTGTTGAGGTTGCATGAGCATTTATATATTCAATATCTGAAGCTTCTAATTTTGCATCGTCAAGTGCGCGTTTCATTGCTGTTGCTGGCCCTTCTACGTTTGGTGTTGAGATGTGTCCGCCATTTGATGAAAATCCGTAACCGCCAATTTCTGCAATGATATTGGCACCACGCGCAATGGCAGATTCGTAACTTTCTAAAATTAAAGTTGCACCACCGCCACTCGGAATTAAACCGTCACGACCAATATCAAAAGGTCTTGAAGCTTTTGTAGGATCGCCTTCTCTGTTAGAAAAAACACCTAATCCGTCAAAACTGCTCATGGCATATTTATTAATTTCCTGAGCGCCGCCAGTAATTACAATATCTTGGAAACCGCTTTTAATTAAAAAATAAGCCAAACCAATAGAGTGAGATCCGCTGGCGCAAGCTGCACTAACTGTAAGATTGATTCCGCGCAGTTTAAAAATCGTAGAAAGATTCATCGTTACCGTAGAATTCATCGACTTAAAAATAGCACCAGAACCAATAAGTGCAGTGTCTTTTTTCTCGCGTACAATATCTGTCGCGTCAATGATAGCTTTAGAAACGCTGTCGTTTCCGTACATAATGCCTACTTCGTGTTCATCAAAAAAGGCATCATCAATGTTAGCATTTTTTAATGCTTCTATAGTAGCCATATAAGCATACTCGGTTTCTTCACCGATGCTCATACGTTGTCTTCGCGTCAATAAATTTTTAAGATCGGCTTTCGGAACCATCCCTGTTAAGGCCGACTGGAAACCAAATTCTTTACGTTCAGAATCAAACTGAATACCAGATTTTCCTTCGTATAACGAATTTTTTACTTCGTCTAAAGAAGTTCCGATACAAGAATAAATTCCCATTCCAGTAATTACAACTCGTCTATTCATCGTCTTTCAAAAGTAATTTTTTATCCTTAAAGTGTAATTTTCTATGTTTAAAAATCCTTAAAATAATCTCGCAAACATAGTATTCTTTAAGAATATATTCCGCCGTTAATATTGATAATTTCTCCTGTAATATAGCTTGCTTTTTTAGAAATCAAAAAGCTTACCAAATCTGCTACTTCTTCGGCTTCGCCAAAACGGTTAACCGGAATAAGTTTTAGTAATTCTTTTTCGTCCAATTCGCTCGTCATGTCAGTTCTAATGAAACCTGGAGCGACAGCATTTACAGTAATATTTCTTTTGGCAACTTCTTGAGCCAAAGCTTTGGTCGCTGCTACAATTGCGCCTTTTGCAGCCGAATAATTGGTTTGTCCTGCAGTTCCTTTTACTCCAGAAACAGAAACCATATTTACGATTCGACCATATTTGTTGCGTAACATTTTTTGAATAAAAAATTGTGTAACATTAAAGAAGCCGTTTACGCTTGTATTCATAACGCCATTCCAGTCTTCTGGTGTCATCCACATAAAAAGACCGTCTTTTGTGATTCCGGCATTGTTTACAATTGCCTCAACCAATTTTTCAGGATTTGCTTCCTGCCAAGTAGTTAAAACATTTTGTACGTTTTCAAAATTAGAAACATCAAAACCTAAGATTTCTCCTGTCGCGCCTAATTTTTGTACTTCTTGTAATGTTTCTTCGGCAGCTGTTTTATTCGAATGATAATTAATCAGAATATGATAATCGGATTCTACGGCTAGTTTTTTACAAATCGCACTTCCAATTCCTCTCGAACCGCCTGTTACTAATACACACTTCATTGATGTAGGGTTTATTTTTTATTCGTCATAAATGAAACCGCTTTAATAGAATGCGATTTCATTTATGCAAATGTCTAATTTATTTGGGAATAAATATTATTTCTTTTTTTTCGGTGCTGGTTTTGCAGCTGTTTTTTTTGCAGTTGGCGCTTTGGTTTCCTCTTTTGGTTTTTCGGCAGGAGTTACAGCTGGCTGAGGTTTTTCTGCACTTTTAGAAAACAGTTCGGCATTTTCAAACCATTGGTTGGCTAATACAGTTCCGTCAGGTTTTAGAAATCCCCATTTTCCTTCGTTTTTTACTCGTGCAACGCCATCAATAAAACCTTTATCTTGTTGTACAAACATTGCAATTATGGCATTTGCAGTAATGCCATATTGAGTTGGAATAACCAGTTTTCCAGATTCATTTATAAATCCCCAATTGCTTTCTTTTACAGGAGCCAAACCGTTTGTACTAAAAACTTCTGCATCACTGTATGTTGGTTCAATCACAAATTTTCCTTCTGGATTAATAAATCCCCATTTTTTTCCAACTAAAACAGGAGCTAGATTTTTCGAAAACGCTTTTCCTTTATCATAAATAGGAAGAATTGCCCAATTTCCTTTTAAATCGATGTAACCAATTTTTCCGTTCTTTTTGGCAAAAGTTAAATCCTGAATTTCAAAATCCCAGATTTTTTCGGCTCCGTCAACCGGAATAAATTTTCCGCTGTTTACCAATCCGAAAGTTTTATCTTTTCTTGCCCAAGTTGTTCCTTTAAAATAATTTCCAACTTCGGCATAAACTGGTTCAACCAATTCTTTTCCGTTAGTATCAATAATTCCCCAGTTTTTGTTCAGTTCCACTCTCGCGTAACCATTTTCAAAAGGTTTGATCTGATCGTATTTTGGTTCTAAAACAACAGTCATTTTGTTGTTGATTAATCCCACTTTATTGTTTTGTCTGAAGAAAGCAACTCCGTCATTAAAATCAAATACTTTGTCCGTAGTTGGTCCTTTTTGAACTTCTCCTTTTGTATTAATATAAACCCAGTCTTTTTCTTTTTGTACAACTGCGATTCCGCTGTTAAAATCTTTAGCATCTTTAAAATCGGCTGGAATTATCCAAGTTCCTTTGGTATCGATAAATCCCCATTTTCCGCCATTTTCTACGGCAGCTAAGCCTTCAGAAAAACTTTTAGCAGATTTATATTGAGGTTCGATTTTGAAAGATCCATCCTTAGAGATATATCCAATTTTAGAATTTTTCTTAACTAATGCTAATTCTTGACTATTAACAAATTGAATGCAGCTTAGCAATAAAAAAACAAGAGACTTTTTCATGATTTTAAGATTCAATATTAATACTGTAAATTAAAGATTTTTAACTGTTTATCAAATAATCTTTTACTTTTTGAACAAAAGGATACATCACTTGGTCCTCCTTAAATTCTGGAATTATATTTCTGATATCGTCGTACCATTTTTTTGTTGTAGACGAAATTTGATCTTTTTGTTTTAAATAATCGATTGCCTGAACAATTGTGATCAATTCGATTGCCAAAACTTCAAAAGAGTTTTCAATTACTTTTGATGTAATAACCGCAGCATTGGTTCCCATACTTACAATGTCTTGATTATCATTGTTGTTTGGGATACTATGTACGTACATTGGGTTGGACAACATTTGGTTTTCTGCCGTTGTTGAAGTCGCTACGAACTGAACTCCCTGCATTCCGAAATTAAATCCTAATGTTCCTAAGTTTACAAATGGAGGAAGTATTTCGTTGATTTTTGAATTCAATAGATAATTCAATTGACGTTCTGCCAGCATCGTTAATTTCGTAATAACGATTTTCAGTTTATCCATTTCAAGCGAAATATAATCTCCGTGGAAATTTCCGCCGTGGTAAACGTGTTTATTTTTTACGTCTATAATTGGGTTGTCGTTTGCCGAGTTAAATTCGTCTTCCAGAATAGAAGCGACATTATTTATAGTTTCTAAAACTGGTCCTAAAATTTGAGGAACACAACGTAATGAATAATATTCCTGAACTTTTTCTTTGAAGATTTCTTCGGTATTTTCGCCAGAATATAAATGATCTTCTCTTTTACGGATTAAAGTACTGTCAGAAAGATTTTGTCTCATTCTTTCTGCAACTTCCTGTTGTCCTTTATGACGTTTAGTTTGGTTTAATTCTTCAGAGAAATGATCGTCATAAGCTTGAACCAATTCGTTAATTGCACAAGAAGCTTTTAATGACCAGTCTAATAATTTTTTTGCATAATGAACATTTACAACTCCAATTCCTGTCATTACAGAAGTTCCGTTGATTAATGCCAAACCTTCTCTAATTTCTACTTGAATCGGTTTTAAGCCTTCGATTTCGAAAACTTCTGAAGTTGAATGTCTTTCGCCTTTATAAAAAACTTCACCTTCGCCAATCAAGACTAAAGCTAAATGTGATAATTGTACTAAATCTCCACTAGCACCAACACCACCGTGTTCAAAAATTAAAGGCGTAATATCTCTGTTGATTAATTCTGCCATTAAATGAATTACAGAAGAGTGAACTCCTGAATTTCCTAAAGAAAGTGTATTTAATCGAGCTAAAATTGCTGCTTTTGCGCACTCTGCATTTAATGGTTTTCCAGTTCCAGAAGAGTGGCTTCTAATTAAATTATATTGCAATTGAATTTGATCTGACTCTTTAATTCTGTATTGAGCCATTGGACCAAATCCTGTATTTACGCCGTATATTACTTTGTTTCCTGAGAATTCTTTTAAGAAATTAAAACTTTCGTTTACTCGATTTAAAACCACATCGCTTATGGCAACTTTGCTTTTTCCAAAGATTATGGCTTCAAATTCTGCTAAACTTAGATATTCATTTATTGTATTCATTAAATCGATTTTGGTTGCGCTAATTTAATTTTATTTATCAAAATAAATGTAGTTATTTTGATGATGGCAAATGTAGGTTAATTAATGATAATAATTCTAATATGACAAAGGAGTTTGTTGATGTTTTAGTGATTGGTGCAGGACCATCTGGATGTGTTTCGGCATCTTATCTTTATAAAAACAACGTAAAGGTTAAGGTTGTAGAAAAAACGAAGTTTCCGAGACTTGTAGTAGGCGAAAGCCTTATTCCGCGTGTAATGGATCATTTTGCTGAAGCAGAATTGTTTGACGCTCTTGATGCAATGAACTTCGAAAAGAAATTAGGAGCTCGTTTTATCAGAGGAGAAGAAATCTGCAATTTTGATTTTAGCGTAAAGTTTGGCGAAGGCTGGGATTGGACTTGGCAAGTTCCAAGAGCAGATTTTGACAATACAATGGCCCAGGAAATTGTTAGAAAAGGAATTGATCTGGAATTTGAAACTGAAGTTTTGGAAGTTTCTTTTGAAGGGAAAAATTCAAAAACTATCGTAAAAGACAAAGACGGAAACCTAAAAGAAATTCACGCTAAATTTATTATCGACTCTAGCGGCTACGGACGCGTTTTGCCGAGGCTTTTAGATTTGGATACTCCGTCTAAATTAGATCCGCATTCTTCGATTTTTACACATGTTAAAGATATTAATAGAGAAGAAGGAGTTGAGGGAACTCAAATTTCATTTGATATTCTGGAAACTCAAGTTTGGCTATGGGTAATTCCGTTTTCTAACGGAAATACAAGTTTAGGCGTTGTTGGTCCGACCGATTTTATCAATTCTCTTTCTGAAAATAAAGATAATGCTGAGGCTTTGCGAAATGCCATTCAGAAATCGGATTATTATATTAAAAGATTTGCTGGAACAGAGTTTTTGTTTGAACCAGTTAAATTAGAAAATTACTCAAGAGCCGTAAAAAGAATGTATGGCGATGGTTTCGCTTTAACAGGAAACAGTTCTGAATTCTTAGATCCAGTTTTCTCTTCAGGTGTAGCTTTTGCAACCGAATCTGGAATGCTGGCCGCAAAATTATACTTAAAAGAATCAAAAGGAATTCCTGTTGATTGGGAAGTGGAATTCACGCAATACATGAAACGTGGAATTGCTGTTTTTACTACTTATGTTCAAGAATGGTATACAGGAAATTTACAGACGCTGTTTTTCCACCAGCCAGAGAATCCAGAAGTAAAAGAAAAAATATGTGCCGTTTTAGCAGGTTATGTTTGGAACGAAGAAAATTCGTTTGTCAAAAAACATGATCACGTAATTGCTAATATGGCGTATTTACTAAATATGCAAAAAGAACAAAGCCCTGAATAATCAGGGCTTTGTTTGGATTACAATCCAAAAATCTTATCCATTAAAATCCATTTTTGTCCTGGTTTTGCCCATGGTAAAGCTTGTTGGAATTTCCACATTAAAGTTTCCCATTCTTGAACTTTTTCATTTTCGGCATCGGCTTTGTCTTTCTTTTCGAAAGTAAAATCTGCATCTGCTTCGATGATCATGAACAATCGGTTTCCTGTGCAGTAAATGTCTAGAACTTCAATTCCAGAATCTTGAATGCTTTTTTTAATTTCTGGCCAAACATTTTCGTGTAGTTCTTTATATTCTGCAATTAAATCTGCATCATCTTTTAAGTCTAAAGCCAGATAGAATTTTTGAGTTGCCATAATGTAAAATTTATCCTTGGTAAGCTACAGCAGTTTGTTTGCTTGTACCTAAACCTTCAATTCCTAATTCGATTACGTCACCCGCTTTAATGTAAATAGGATCTGGTTTAATTCCCAAACCAACTCCTGGAGGCGTTCCTGTACTAATAACATCGCCTGGAAGCAAGGTCATAAATTGGCTTAAATAATGTACTAAAAATGGAATTTTAAAAATCAAGTTTGAAGTATTACTGTTTTGGAACGTTTTTCCATTTACAGTCAACCACATCTTTAAGTTATTTACATCGCCAACTTCGTCTGGAGTTGCCATAATTGGTCCAAGAGGAGCGAAGGTATCAGAACCTTTTCCTTTTGCCCATTGTCCGCCGCGCTCGATTTGGAATGCTCTTTCACTATAATCATTCAAAAGGCAATATCCTGCAATGTAGTTTGGCGCATCTTCTTCAGAAACGTAGCTTGCTTTTTTACCTACAACAAAAGCTAATTCTACTTCCCAGTCTGTTTTTTCGCTGTTTTTTGGAATAATCAAATTGTCATTTGGTCCGCATAAAGAAGTCGTAGATTTGAAGAAAATAATTGGTTCTTCTGGAATTGCAGCGCCTGTTTCTTCGCAGTGATCCACATAATTTAATCCGATGCAGATAATTTTTGAAGGACGCGCTACTGGTGAACCTAAACGAACTGAATCGCTAACTTCTGGTAATGCTGGATTGTTTTTTAAAGCTTCTTCTAATTTCGCTAAACCGTCATTTTCAAAAAAAGCTTCGTTGTAATCTGTAACGATAGACGAAACATCATATCTTTTATCATTTAGTAAAACACCTGGTTTTTCCTTTCCTTCTTCTCCGAATCTAATAAGTTTCATATTTTAAATTTTTTAGTAATGTGTATTGTTTTTTTGCCACTCCCGATAGCAATCGGGATAAAGGATTAGAATGATTTCTTTTAGATTGTCACCCTGAGCGAAGTCGAAGGGCGTTCCAATTGAACGTGGGCTTCGACTTCGCTCAGCCTGGCAAAAGCAGGAAATAAAAATCTTTTTAATCCTTTAAATCTGTGGCTTTATTTTTTTGCTCGCAGATTTAGCAGATCTAGCAGATTTTTTTAAATCCTTTTAATCTTTTAAATCTGTGGCTAAATAATTTTTAGTTGTTTAATTTAATAAATCCACCATCAATTGGGTAATCTGAACCTGTGATGAAAGAAGATTCATCACTACATAAGAATAACGCTAAAGTTGCGATTTCGTCTGGTTTTCCCATACGTCCGATTGGCTGTGATTGTGATAGTTTTTCGAAAATCTCTTCTTCTTTTCCAGGATAATTTTTAGCGATAAATCCGTCTACGAAAGGCGTGTGAACTCTCGCAGGAGAAATAGAGTTACATCTGATTTTATCATTCAAATAATCTTTTGCAACCGATAAAGTCATGGCCATAACCGCTCCTTTTGCTGTAGAATATGCAAAACGATCAGGAATTCCAACCCAGCAAGCGATTGAAGCTAAGTTCAAAATTACACCTCCGCCAGAATTTCTCAGCGCCGGAATTGAAGCATGAAGACAGTTGTAAACCCCTTTTACGTTTACATTCATAATTCTGTCAAAATCAGATTCTGAAGTTGTGTCTACTTTTCCAACGTGAGCAATCCCCGCGTTGTTTACTAGAATATTGATATTTCCGATTTTTTGAAAAGTTGAAGTTACTTGTTCGTGGTTTGAAACGTCGCAAGCGTGAGCAAAAACATTTCCGCCATTTGATTTAATTTCTTCAACCGTTTCTTTTGCGCTTTCTTCCGTCAATTCTAGAATATGAACTTCAGCTCCTTGTTTAGCAAATAATACCGAAATCGCTCTTCCAATTCCGCTTCCTCCGCCAGTGATAATTGCTTTTTTATTTTGTAATGAAAACATTTGATATAAATTTTTATGAGTTGTTTTTAATAGTCTTTTACAAAGATACGCCGCGTTTCCACGGAATAAAATCGTCTTGGTTTAATTGAACTGCTTTCGGAATAATTTCGCCGCTTGCCGCTTTGATGCAGTATTCTAAAATTTCCTCGCCCATTTCTTCAATAGATTTTTCTCCGCTAATGATCGGTCCGCAGTCAATATCTATAATATCTTTCATTCTCGTTGCCAAAACAGAGTTTGTTGCCACTTTAATTACAGGACAAACTGGGTTTCCTGTTGGAGTTCCCAATCCAGTTGTAAACAAAATTAAAGTTGCTCCAGAAGCCGCTTTTCCAGTTGTTGCTTCAACGTCATTTCCTGGCGTACAAACCAAACTTAAACCTGGTTTTGTAACCAATTCGGTATAATCTAAAACATCAACAACAGGAGAAGTTCCGCCCTTTTTGGCTGCTCCAGCACTTTTGATAGCATCGGTAATTAATCCGTCTTTGATATTTCCCGGAGAAGGATTCATATGAAAACCAGAACCCACTTTATGCGCCAGTTCATCATAAGACTCCATTAAATCTATGAATTTTTTCGCTTTATCTTCTGTGACACATCTGTCAATTAAATTTTGCTCTGCACCACATAATTCTGGAAATTCAGCCAAAAGAATTTTTCCGCCTAAAGCTACGACTAAATCAGAAGTATAACCTACAGCAGGATTTGCAGAAACGCCACTGAAACCATCGCTTCCGCCACATTTTACGCCAATACATAAATCGCTTAAAGGCGCATCGGTTCTTTCGTATTTATTGATTTCGATTAAACCTTCAAAAGTTTTTTTGATAGCATTTGTAATCAAA
Organism: Flavobacterium luteolum; assembly: GCF_027111275.1. Classification (NCBI taxonomy): domain Bacteria; kingdom Pseudomonadati; phylum Bacteroidota; class Flavobacteriia; order Flavobacteriales; family Flavobacteriaceae; genus Flavobacterium; species Flavobacterium luteolum. The sequence continues at coordinate 2,191,283 of NZ_CP114286.1, forward strand.
ACTTCTTCGCTTTCTGTCTGCTGCTGTTCAAAAATAAATAACGGTTTGTCGAAATCTGGGTTTTGTCTTTTTACATCGTTTACAAAATCCTGAACTTGTAAATGCTGGCATCCTAAACTTAAAAGCGTGATTCCGCCAACGTTTGGATGATTCGCATAAGAAGCCAATAAAGCGCTCAAAGTAGAGGCATCTTGACGAGTTCCGCCACAGCCACCTTGGTGATTTAAGAATTTGATTCCGTCTACATTTTCAAAAACACGTTTGTTTTTTGGCGTCGGATTTAATTCAATATTGATATCGTTAATGTCATTTCCGTTCAAATAACCTTCCAGTAATTCGTGCGTAAATTGGTTGTATTTGTCTGTTACAGTATAACCCAATTGCTTGTGAAGTGCTTCTTTGATAACATCTAAATTTCTGTTTTCACAAAAAACAGTCGGGATAAAAAGCCAGTAATTAGCAGTTCCAACGCGTCCGTCTTTTCTTTTGTAACCTTTGAAAGTTCTGTTTTCGAATTTTGAAACATCTGGTGCATTCCATTCGTAAGAAGCGTTTCTGTAAGCGTACGGATCTGCAGCGTGTTTAAGGTTTTCAGTCGTCATTAAACTTCCTTTTGCTACATCGTTTTGCACTTTCCCAACCAAAACACCATACATATTTACTTCTTCTCCCTGCTTCATATCCTGCATGTAGAATTTATGTTTGGCTTTGATGAGGTCTTGTAAAACGTAAGTTTTGTTTTCAAAATGAATGGTTTCGCCTTTTTGAAGATCGCTTAAGGCAACCAATACATTATCATCTGGATGCAGTTTTACAACCAGTTTTTTTGTGTTATTCTCAGACATTGTGTTGTTTGTTTTTTTCTTTTTTTTGATGTCACCACTTTCGTTTTAAAACAATTTAATCCTTTGATTTTGTATAGAATTCGGGCAGTTAACGGAAAATAAAATTAGCTTTTTTACACATTGGTTAATAGTCTAATATTATCCGTATCTAATCTTTAATTATCTTTGCAGTATGAAATTGGAACAAACCAAAATAGCGTCTTATCTCAATACAAAAGTTTCGGTGCTCAATCGTATTGAACCTTTTTTTCAAGCGCCCTTTCATTCACATCCCGAATTGGAGTTGGTGTATGTAAAAGAGAGTTACGGCAAACGAATTATAGGAAATTCGGTAATGCCTTTTGCGCCTGGCGATATGGTTTTTTTAGGTTCTGATATTCCACACGTTTGGCTGAATGATGAGAAATATTATCAGGGAATTGAAGATTTAAGAGCCAATTCGATTGTCGTATATTTTCATAAAGATATTTTCGGACCTACTTTTTACGAATTAAAAGAAACTCAAAAAATCAACGAACTTTTTCTTCAGGCAGGAAAAGGAATTTCGATTATCGGAAAAACCAATAAGCAGATTGCTAAAAAACTGGAAAAATTAGTTTCTAAAAAAGACTTCGAAGTAATTGTCGGACTTTTTGAGATTTTATCTATTCTTTCTGAAAGTCAGGATACGATTTATATCAATGACGAGATTTATTCTTTGATGCATAAAGATTCGAAAGTAGATCGTCTTTCGGAGGTTTTTCAATATGTAAATAGAAATTACAAAAAGAATATTTCCTTAGAAGAAATTGCGGCTGTCGCAAATATGACAAAAACGTCTTTCTGTAGAATGTTCAGGGTAAAAACGAAAAAGAATTTTGTGGATTATCTGCACGAAATCCGAATTTCGAATGCCTGTAAATTGTTGCTGGAAACCGATAAAAGTATGTCTGAGATTGCTTATGAATGCGGTTATAAAACAGCTTCAAACTTTAATAAGCTTTTCAAAAAAGTTAAAGGAATTACGCCTTCTGATTTTAAGAATAATGCGAAGGTTAGTTTTGCCACTCCCGATAGCTATCGGGATTAAAGATTAAAAGGATTCCCTTTAGTTTGTCACCCTGAGCGAAGTCGAAGGGCGTTCCAATTGGGCGTGGGCTTCGACTTCGCTCGGCCTGACAAAACTGGATTTGAAAATCCTTTTAATCTTTATAATCTGTGGCAAAAAAAATTAAATAGAACGATCTAAATGTGTGTAACCACCATCAACATAAATAATCTGTCCTGTTGTATGGCTTGATTTTTCAGACAATAAGAAAACCACCATATTAGCAATTTCTTCCGCGGTTGTCATTCTGTTTTCTAACGGAATATTTTTAGTGATTGCCGCTAATTTTTCTTCTTTATTTTCAAAAGTATTAATCCATGTTTCGTAAAGCGGCGTGTAACATTCAGCCACGATTACGGCGTTTACACGAATGCTATATTTTAGCAATTCAACTGCCCATTCTCTTGTTAAAGCGTTTCTACCTCCGTTTGAAGCGGCATAAGCTGAGGTTCCACCTTGACCAGTTTCGGCAGTTTTAGAACCAATATTTACAATTGCTCCTTTCGATTCTTTCAAATAAGGAAGTGCATGCTGTGCCATTAAATAATAGTGCACTAGATTTTTGTGAAGTGAAGCAGCGAAATCTTCATAATTTCCATTTTCTAATCCAACGCCATCATTAACTCCAGCATTGTTTACTAATCCATCAATTCTACCGAATTTGGAGATTACGGCTTCAACGGCTTTTTTGCAGTCTTCAGGTTTTGTTAAATCGGCGGCAACTTGATGCGCTTCTTTTCCAATGGCTTTTAATTCTTCTACGGCTTTGATGTTGTCATTTTCGTTACGACCAACGATAAACGGAATGGCATTTTCTTCGGCTAAAACCTTAACGATTCCTAAACCGATTCCTTTTGCGCCTCCAGTAACGATAATGATTTTTTGGGTTAATGATAACTGCATGATATTAATATATTATAATTTAAATTCTGTTTAATATTTTTTGCCACAGATTATAAAGATTAAAAGGATTTTTTAAATCCTGTTTTGTCAGGCTGAGCGAAGTCGAAGCCCGATTCCAATTGGAACGCCCTTCGACTTCGCTCAGTGTGACAAAATAAAGCGAATCATTTTAGTCCGTAGCTTTTATTTCTATTTTAAAACTTTTTTAAAAATTTACAGCTGTTGTTCATGACAAACAACAGCTGTAAAAATAGAGAGAATAGAACTGATAATTTATTACCAGAACTTAACATAAAGCGCAACAATAATCAATAATGTAATTACAATTAAGACTGTTGTTTGCGGTTTAACTTTAAACATTCCAGGTTCTGTCTCGAATGCTTTAGGGTTTACTTTTGGTCCAGCGAAACTTATTAGAATCATGGCAATCATTGTAAATAAGAATGATAATCCCATACAGATGTGGAACGGAATTTCGAAAGCTCCTTTTCCATTAGAGTATGCTGTGTATAAAAGTGTATCGTTTCCAAATAAAGCTGGAGCGTATTCGTTGAATAAAACAGATAATAAGAATCCTAAAATTACTCCCACGATTGCCGCTGTTCCAGTAGTTCTTTTCCAGAACATACCTAAGAAGAACATAGCAAAAACTCCAGGGCTGATGAATCCAGTGTATTTTTGGATATAGGTAAATCCACCAACACCACCAATTCCTAAAACGTCATTCCAAGTAAATAAAACAGCTAAAAGCATTGCAGCAAAAACGGCAAGACGTCCGATATTTACCTGTTGCTTTTCACCAGCTTCTTTTTGAATGTATTTTTTATGAATATCTAATGTATAGATTGTAGAAATACTGTTTACTTTTCCAGCTAAAGACGCTACGATCGCAGCTGTTAAGGCAGCAACAGAAAGTCCTTTTAATCCAGTTGGAAGGAAGGTTAAAACAGCAGAGTAAGCTCCGTCTTTTCCTCCAACCAATTGAGGCAAATGTCCGTTTGTGTATAAAACATAAGCAGCAATACCAGGAAGCATTACGATAAGAGGCATTAATAATTTTAACATACCAGCAAACAAGATTCCTGTACGAGCTGTTTGTAAATCTGCTCCAAGTGCTCTTTGTGTAATGTATTGGTTACATCCCCAATAGTTTAAGTTAATGATCCAGATACCAGCAGCGTAAGACAACAATCCAGGGAAAGTTAAATATTTATCGATTTCTAACTGAGAAGATGTAGCAGTCGGTTTTGGGATAATCATTTTGAAATGCTCAGGAGCTTCTCTCATTAAAACTTTGAAACCAGCGATTGCATTTTCACCCACTCCAAAATACTGTCCAACAGTTGTTAGAGCAATATAAGAAGTCACCAAACCTCCAATGATTAATACGGCAACCTGAATAACGTCTGTATAAGCCACAACTTTCATTCCTCCAAGAGAAATAAATAAAGCAAAAACAGCTAATCCGATCATAATAGCGTGAAGGTATTCTCCTCCTGCAAGACCGTTAATAGCAACAGCTCCCAAATATAGAATAGAAGTCAAGTTTACAAAAACATATAAAAATAGCCAGAAAACAGCCATAATCAAAGCAGTAGACTCGTTGTAACGCGTTTTTAAGAACTGTGGCATCGTGTAGATCTTGTTTTTAAGATATACAGGAATAAACCATACAGCCACGATAATAAGGGCTACAGCAGCAAGCCATTCGTAAGCAGCAACTGCGATTCCTAAAAAGAAACCTTCACCACTCATTCCTATGAATTGTTCTGCAGAGATATTAGAAGCAATAAGAGAAGCTCCAATTGCCCACCAAGTTAAATTTCCTTCAGCCAAAAAGTAAGCTTTAGCATCTTGTTCGTCTTGTTTACGTTTGCGATAAACGGTGTAACCGTAGACCGAGACTACGATAAAATAAATAATAAAAACCGCATAATCTGCGAAAGCGAGGTTTTGGTTCATTGTTAGTAGTATTTTAAAAAATTATTATAGGGTTGTTTGTTTATTTGGTTCTAAATCAGTTTTGTGTTGTGTAATCTTGTTAAATATGCAAGATGTGTTTTATTTCTGTTATTTTTTTGCGAAAAAAAAGCAGAAGCCAAATGTAAAATAAAAATTTATAAATCAACCATCAGTAAATGTGTTTTTTACATTTATCTGATTGAAATTGTGTTAAATTTTTTTAGTTTTAAGCTTTATTCAAAAACAAGTTATTGGGCTTTTACTAGACTTTTGTAATGTACATCTGAAAGCTGTCTTAAAATTTCGGCACTTTTTTCAGGTGTAATATCACGTTGCGATTCGCCCAACATTTCGTATCCTACCATAAATTTCTTTACAGTTGCAGATCTTAACAACGGCGGATAAAAATGCATGTGGAAATGCCATTCTGGATGCAGTAAACCATCTGTTGGCGATTGGTGAATTCCTGAAGAATATGGAAATGAAGTATTAAACAAATTGTCGTACTTCGTTGTTAACTGTTTTAAAATTTTCGCGAAAGCGGTGCTTTCTTCGGCAGTAAAACTGGTGATTTTGTTTACGGCTCTTTTGCTTACAATCATCGTTTCGTATGGCCAGATTGCCCAAAACGGAACTAGTGCAACAAAATGATCATTCTCGATTACGATACGTTCGCCAGCTTTCAATTCAGCTTTAACATAATCTTCCAATAATGTTCTTTCGTTTTTATCGTAATATGATTTTAAGCTGTTTTGTGTTTTTTCAACCTGAGTCGGTAATGAAGACTGCGCCCAAATTTGCCCGTGCGGGTGCGGATTGCTACAGCCCATTACACTTCCTTTATTCTCAAAAATCTGAACGTGGTTAATGTATTTGATGTTTCCTAAATCGGTATATTCTTTCTGCCAGGTTTTGATGATGTTTTCAATATCAGCAATTTCCATTTCTGGCAAAGTCAAATCGTGTCTTGGTGAAAAACATACTACTCTCGAAATTCCTTGCTCTGGTTTTGCTTTAAAGAAGGTATGTTTAATATCATCTTCAAAAATAATTTCGTCCTGCTTCATGGCAGCAAAATCATTTTCAAAAACAAAACTGCTTTCGTATTGTGGGTTATTCACTCCATTGGCACGAACATTTCCAGGACACAAATAACAAGTTGGGTCGTATTTAGGAAGTGCTTCTGTAGAAATAGTTTCATTTTGTCCTTGCCAAGGGCGTTTTGCACGATGAGGAGAAACCAATACCCATTCGTTAATTAATGGATTGAAGCGTCTGTGCGGATCTTCGTTAATGTCAAAATTTTTCATTGTACTGTGTGTGGTTTTAAAGTAGCGTTGTTCCGTTAGAGATTTTTACATCATAGAATTTTAATTCAATTCCAAATGTATCTAAATAAAGCTTCGAAAACTTACGCTTAACCTCATTTTCATGTCCTTTTTTAACTAAATTGATGGTGCAACCGCCAAAACCGCCTCCCATAAGTCGAGAACCAATAATGGCATCGTCTTCTATTGCGGTATCAACAAGCATGTCTAATTCTTCGCAGCTTACTTCATATTCTTTTGATAATCCGTAATGAGTTTCAAAAAGTAATTTTCCTAACTGTTCAATATTTCCTTGATCTAAAGCTTCGCACGCTTTGATAACACGATTGATTTCTTTTACCACAAAATGAACTCTGCTGAAGACTTTTTCAGTCATTTTATCTTTAAGGCTCAAAACCTGTTCTTCTGTAGCGGTTCTAAAAGTTTTTACTTCTGGAAAATGGTTTTTTATAATTGACAAACCTTCTTCACATTCGATTCTTCTGGTATTATATTCTGATGTAAAAAGAGAGTGCTTTACATTAGAATCAAATAAAATCAGAGAATAATCTTTAAAGTCGGCATTATGATATTCAAAATCTAAAGTATTGCAGTCTAGTTGAATTACTTTGTTTTCAAGACCATGAACACTTGAAAATTGATCCATAATTCCGCAGTTGATACCAACCCAGTGCTCTGCTTTTTGTCCTAATAACGAAATGTCTTTTTTCTCAATTTTTAAATCAAAAAGAGATTTAATTCCGAAAAGCATTCCGCATTCTAAAGCCGCCGAAGAAGATAATCCAGAACCAACCGGAATATTACTGCTGAAAACACAGTTGAAACCATCAAAGGAAAATCCGTTGTCTTGCAATTGTTTGATAACGCCTCGAATATAATTTGTCCAAACCACATCGCTCAGTTTTACTTCTTGAGTCAAATCGATTTCAAATTCTTCGTTTAAATCGATAGCGATTATTTTGGAAGTTTTAGTGTTGTTTTTTTCAAAAGCAAAGCAAATCACTTTGTCAATTGCAGCAGGTAAAACATAACCGTCATTGTAGTCAATATGCTCTCCAATGATGTTGATTCTGCCTGGAGAAAGTACCGTTTTCTGAGGAGTAGATCCGAAAGATTTCTCAAAAAAAGCAACGGTATTTTGTATTAAAATATCATTCATTATAGTTGCGTAATTGTGGTATTGTATAGTTAGTTTAAGGGTTCAAATTTGTAGAGCGTTTTTTGCGTGTATTCTTCTCCTTTTCTTAATATAGCATTTGGAAAATGGTTTTGATTTGGAGCGTCTGGGAAATTCTGTGTTTCAAAACAAATACCGCTTTGAGCATTGTAATCTATATTTTCTTTTCCCTTTAATTTTCCGAAACAATTTCCGCCAACATATATATGTACGCTTGGCTGATCGGTGTAAACATTCATTCTCAATTTATTTTTCAAACTGATTAACTGTGCTACAATTTCAGTTTTAGAATTTACCACAAAAGAATTGTCAATTGGAAACGGACAGCTTTTAGGTGTTCTAAAATCAAAATCATGATTGGTCAAATCGGTATAATTTCCGGTTGGAATATTGTCTGGATTTGTTTCCAGCATTTTAGCCGATTTGATAAACATCTGCTGTTCCAACACATTTCCATCGTGTCCATCAAGGTTAAAATAGCTGTGATGAGTCAAATTGATAACTGTATCTTCTGTTGAGGTTGCTTTATATTCTAATTTTAATTCATTTTCTTCAGTTAACGTATAAGTCAAATAAACCGTCATTTCGCCAGGAAAATTTTCGTCTAAATGTGCACTCAAAAGACCAAAAGTAATTGACGGATTTTCGTCAGAAGTTGCATTAACAACACTCCATGCTTTTCTTCCAAATCCCATTACTCCTCCGTGAAGTGTGTTGCCGTTATTGTTTCCGTCTAGCTGAAACTTTTTATCGTCAAGACTGAAAGTAGCATTATGAATACGACCGGCATAACGGCCAACTGTGGTTCCGAAATATGGAGCGCTTGGTAAATTATAGGATTCTAAATACGATTCTAAATTATCAAACCCTAATACAACATCGATTAACTTTCCGTCTACTGGAATTTGGATCGAAGTTACCGTTGCGCCATAATTGATGACTTGAACTTTCATTCCATTTTTATTAACTAAATCAAAAGAATAAATTTCTTCCTTATTGGGCATTAAACCAAACAATTTGCAATTGTGAGTCTCTTTTAAATGCGATATGTGTTTTATTTCCATATAATTTTTAGCAAAAATGAAATCCAAAAATAGAAACATTTTCTATATTTGCATACCAGTACCTACCAGTTTTTAATTATAATAGTCAAAATGACTTTATCATAATCATGATTTCAATTCAAAATAATATTGGGTTGCCAAAATATAGGCAGATAATTCTTTCAATCGAAAAAGCGATTGAAGAGGGAAATTTAATTAAAGGTGATCGACTTCCGTCAGTCAATAAAGTTTGCCTAGCCTTTTCTTTATCTCGAGATACGGTCTTATTGGCTTATGATGAATTGAAGAAAAGAGGGATTATTTATGCTATTCCGGGCAAGGGTTATTATGTTAAAAGTGTTGAAATCACTATAACTCAGAAGATTTTTTTACTTTTTGATGAGTTGAATATTTTTAAAGAAGATATTTATAATTCGTTTTTAAAAAACATTGGAAAAAATGTTCAGGTCGATATTTTCTTTCATCATTTTAATGTTCAAGTTTTTAAAAAACTGATAAATGACAGCAACGGAAATTATACAAAATATATAATCATGCCGACGAACTTAAACGATATCGTCGATTCGATAAAAACCCTACCAGTAAGCGACGTAATTATCTTGGATCAGACTAATCCAGAGTTAAAAATGTTTCCAGCGATTTATCAAAACCATCAAAAAGATATTTACGAAGGCTTAATGAAAGGCAAATCCCGATTGTCAAAATATAAGAAACTGATCCTGATTTTCCCTGGTTTTAGAGAACCTGCTGGAATGAAATTAGGTTTTGAATCATTTTGCCAAGCTTATAGTTTCGATTATGAAATTATCTCAGATTTCAGCAACCAGTCTATTGCTTTTGGAGATTTATATATTATTCCTCATGACCGAGATTTGCTTTTGGTTATAGAAAATGCAATGGGTCGAAACTTAAAATTAGGGGAAGATTTTGGTATTATATCTTATAATGAAACTCCATTGAAAAAAATTGCCGCAAACGGAATCACGACGATTTCGACCAATTTTGAATTGATGGGAAAAATTCTAGCCGATATGGTTCTGAAAGGAATAAAAGAGCAGATCGAAAATAAATCTGCTCTTATAGTAAGGAACTCTTTATAATAAAAAGTTTAATTATAAATTAAGTGCAAAGTTGTTTTGCAGTTTCTCTTCGTATTTCTCCTTATTAAAGGTATATAAATAAGAGCCTTTTCGAGAAGATTGCATGTCTTTTTCGTCAAGTTTGTTTAAAATCTCAAGCGAATTAATTTTGCTGATGAAATTTCTTTTGTCCAATTCTTTGCTTAAAATAGCTTCGTATAATTCTAAAAGCTGGCGCATGGTGAATTTTTCAGGAAGCAATTCAAAACCAATTGGTTTTACAGAAGTTTTGTAACGAAGTCTCTTTATAGCATTTTGAACCATTTCGTTGTGGTCAAAAATTAAGTTTGGAGCGTCGTTAATTGGAAACCATTCTGCATGGTAATTTTTAATCAATTCAGCATTGTGGTTTTCGATATTAATTAAAGCAAAATAAGAAACCGAAATGGTTCTATCTACTGGGTCACGATCAATTTCGCTATAAGCATGCAATTGCTCCATATAAATATCGTTCAAACCCGTATACGTATTTAAGATTCTGGTTGCGGCAGCATCTAAAACTTCATCACGCTTTAAAAACCCTCCAATCAAGGACCATTTTCCTTTTTCAGGTTCAAAATCTCTTTGAATTAAAAGGATTTTAAGACCATCATTGTCGAATCCGAAAATGATGCAGTCTACCGCCAGTAAAACTTTATCAGCAGAGCTATAACTATTTAGCATATATAATTAATTTGGATGGGTAAATATATAAACTTCTTAAAAGGTTTCATAATTATTAATGTAAGATTTACACTTAATTATGGTTTGTTATGAAATAAATGTTTTTTGTTTGGTAATTATGGGGGATTGCGGATAAAATTTTGCTCGGCTTAGAAGTGACCAAATTTAGTGCAAAGTTTTTTATTAGAAGAGATTTTCTAAATATTGCTTTCTAATTATTTTAAAGGAATTGTTTAGAATTATGCTTTTAATTATGGTTAAATTGACTATTAGTCATTTTTTTAACTACATTTACAAATGTTTAAAACACACTTAACTATTGTTTGAATCTTTTTTTAACCTTAAAAAAAATCAAATTTCCTTATAGAAAACCTTACTTACTATTAAAAACCACATTATGAAAAAACCACTTTTCCTTTTGATGATGGCACTGTTTTATCAGTTTGCATTTTCTCAGGTTACTACAATTTCGATAAAAAATAATAGCGATTCACCGACTATTAGCAAGAACATTTACGGTCATTTTGCAGAGCATTTGGGACACTGTATTTATGGCGGATTTTTTGTTGGAGATACTTCTAAAATTCCAAATACAAAAGGAGTTCGTAATGATATTATAAAAGCATTAAAAGATTTAAAAATTCCGAATTTGAGATGGCCGGGCGGATGTTTTGCCGATACGTATCATTGGAAAGACGGAATTGGTCCAAAAGAACAGCGTCCGACAATTGTAAACCAATGGTGGGGAGGAGTTACAGAAGATAATAGTTTTGGAACACACGACTTTTTGAATATGTGTGAATTGCTTGGCGCGGAACCGTATTTGTCTGGAAATGTTGGAAGCGGAACCGTTCAAGAACTAGCCGATTGGGTTCAGTACACAAATTTCGCAGGGAAAAGTCCAATGAGTGATTTGCGTAAAAAAAACGGTAGAACAGAGCCATGGAAGGTGAAATATTGGGGAATTGGAAATGAAGCTTGGGGTTGCGGCGGTAATATGACGGCAGATTATTATGCAAACGAATATAAAAAGTTTGCCACTTTTATGTCTGATTGGGGAAATACAGGTGGAATTACAAGAATTGCGTCTGGAGCAAACAGTTCTGATTACAATTGGACAGAAGTTTTAATGAAAAACATTCCGTTAAGCATGCTTGGTGGTGTTGGCGTTCATCATTATGCCGTAATCAATTGGAATAAAAAAGGCTCTGATGTTGATTTTACTGAAAAAGAGTATTTCTTGACCATGCAGTCGGCCTTAAAAATGGAGGAATTAGTGACCAAACATGCTGCTGTTATGGATAAATACGATCCAGAAAAAAAAGTTGCTATGATTGTAGATGAGTGGGGCGGCTGGTATGATGTGCAAAAAGGGACAAATCCTGGTTTTTTATATCAGCAGAATACTATGCGCGATGCAGTTTTGGCGGGTGCGACTTTAAATATTTTCAACAATCATGCAGATCGTGTTCGTATGGCAAATCTAGCACAATGCGTTAATGTGCTTCAGGCCGTAATCTTAACAGACAAAGCCAAAATGATTACAACGCCAACCTATCATGTAATGAAAATGTATAGCGTGCACCAAGACGCGAAATTATTGCCAATAGATTTTAAATCACCTTCATATGTTTTTGAAGGCCAGAGTATACCAGCGGTATCGGTTTCTGCTTCAAAAGATGCAAGCGGATTGGTTCATATTTCATTAGTAAATGTTGATGCCGTAAATAAAAATAAAGTCGAAATTGATGTGGCCTCGCTTGGCGCTAAAAACTATACCGCAAGTATAATTACGGCTTCAAAACTTCAAGATTATAACTCTTTCGAGAATCCAAATAAAATTGTTCCAGTTGCTTTTAAAGGTTTTGAAAACAAAAAAGGAAAGTTAGAAATTACAATTCCGCCATTTTCGGTATTGGTTTTAGAGGGAAAATAACATTTAAATACATTAAAAATTTTTCGTGTAGATGCGACTTTATGAATTTTAGTTGAAATAATCGCAACGTTATAAATGTATTGTTAACATTTATTTTTTGAAAAGGGGCTAAAATGCTGTTTTTATGCATTTATAGCAAAAATGAATCATGGAATTTAAGTTAAGTGTTTTTTATACACTTATAAAATAATTATATCTATATTTGTCAATATTTTAAAAATAAAATAGAATGAAAAATTATGTAATAGGATTGGACTACGGAACAGATTCTGTTCGCGCGGTGCTGATAGACGCTGAAAATGGACAAGAATTGGCATCCAATGTTTCTCATTACAAAAGATGGAAAAACAAACAATATTGTGACGCTTCTATAAATCAATTTCGTCAGCATCCTTTGGATCATATTGAAGGATTGGAAATTACAATTCAGAATGTTGTTAAAGAAAGTAAAGTAGATCCTTCATTAGTAAAAGGAATTTGTATCGATACAACTGGATCTTCTCCGGTTCCAGTTACAAAAGACGGAACGCCATTAGCATTGACAAAAGGTTTTGAAGAGAATCCAAATGCAATGATGGTTTTATGGAAAGATCATACATCAATTAATGAAGCAAACGAAATCAACGAACTAGCAGTTAGCTGGGGCGGAGAAGATGTTACCAAATATGTTGGAGGAATTTATTCATCTGAATGGTTTTGGGCAAAAATTCTTCATATCGCAACACAAGACGAAGCCGTTAGAAATGCGGCGCACACTTGGATGGAGCATTGCGATTTAATGACATATTTATTAATTGAAGATAAAGATTTAAAAACCTTTAAAAGAAGCCGTTGTGCAGCAGGTCACAAAGCGATGTGGCACACAGACTGGAACGGATTACCGCCAGTTGAGTTCTTAGAAAAATTACATCCGTATTTAGCACAGCTTCGTGGTAATTTATATGATGAAACCTATACTTCAGATTTAGTTGCTGGAAAATTAAGCCAAGAATGGGCAGACCGTTTAGGACTTTCCACAGAAACAGTTGTAGCTGTTGGAACTTTCGATGCGCATTCTGGAGCAGTTGGAGCTAAAATCGAAGAAAATACTTTGGTTCGTGTAATGGGAACTTCAACTTGTGATATCCTTGTTGGTTCTTATGATGAGGTTGGAACAAAAACCGTTCGCGGAATCTGCGGTCAAGTTGATGGTTCTGTTATTCCAGGATTTATTGGTTTAGAAGCAGGACAATCTGCTTTTGGCGATTTATTGGCTTGGTACAAAGAACTTTTAATGTGGCCAACAGAACATTTATTAGGTGCTACGTCACTTTTAAATGAAACTCAAAAAGAACAACTAAGAGAAGAGTTCAGCGATAAATTAATTGTGGAATTGACGAAAGAGGCAGAGAAAATTCCAGTTTCAGAAAGTCTCCCAATTGCTTTAGACTGGATTAATGGAAGAAGAACTCCAGATGCAAATCAGGAATTAAAAAGCGCGATTTCGAATCTTTCTTTAGGGACAAAGGCGCCTCATATTTTTAAAGCTTTAGTAAACGCAATTTGTTTCGGAGCGAAGAAAATTGTAGACCGTTTTGAGGAAGAAGGTGTAAAAATCGACAGCGTAATCGGAATTGGTGGTGTGGCGAGAAAATCTCCTTTCATTATGCAGACTTTGGCTAACGTTTTAAACAAGCCAATTAAAATTGCGGCTTCGGACCAAACTCCTGCTTTAGGTGCGGCAATTTACGCGGCGGTTGCAGCAGGAATTTATCCAAACGTAATCGAAGCAAGCCAAAAAATCGGAAGTGATTTTGATGGAGAATATTTCCCTGAGACAGATAAAGTTGAAGCGTATCATAAGCTTCTTTTAGGATATGAAAAATTAAGTGCTTTTGCAGATCCAAACCTTAAAATATCGAAACATGAGCTCTCAATATAAAGATTTAAAACAAGAATGTTACGAAGCCAATATGCAGTTAAATGCATTGAATTTGGTGGTGTATACATTCGGAAATGTAAGTGCCGTGGACAGAAAAAATGGTGTTTTTGCCATTAAGCCAAGCGGTGTTCCTTACGAAGATTTAAAACCTGAAGATATCGTAATTGTCGATTTTGATAATAATGTTATTGAAGGTACAATGCGTCCATCATCTGACACAAAAACGCATGCTTATTTATACAAAAATTGGCCAAATATTGGAGGCGTTGCGCATACACACGCAACCTATTCTGTGGCTTGGGCACAATCGCAGCAAGATATTCCAATTTTCGGAACAACGCATGCAGATCATTTAACTGCCGATATTCCGTGCGCACCGCCAATGGCAGATTCTTTAATTGAAGGAAACTATGAGCACAATACGGGAATTCAGATTCTGGATTGTTTCAAAGAAAAAAATCTTTCATACGAAGAAGTAGAAATGATTTTAATTGGAAATCACGGTCCGTTTGCCTGGGGGAAAAATGCAGCAAAAGCGGTTTACAATAGTAAAGTTTTAGAAGTAGTTGCCGAAATGGCGTACCTGACTTTACAAATAAATCCAAACGCACCAAGATTAAAAGATTCATTAATAAAGAAACATTATAACCGTAAGCACGGAAAAGATTCGTATTACGGACAGTAGGAGTTTTGTTTCAGGTTTTCTTTGTTTCAAGTTTCAAGTTGTTGGAACGTGAAACCTGAAACTTGAAACAAACAAAAACAAAACAATAATATAACAATTCGAGTTTTCAGATTCCAACAACTTGACTCGAGAGCTATGCTCGAACAGGCGAAGCAAACCTGAAACTTGAAACAAAAAATAACAAAATGATTGACATTTCTCAAAAAGAAGTATGGTTTGTAGTAGGAAGCCAGGAATTATACGGTGAAGAAACACTAAGAAAAGTAGCAGAACATTCACAAATTATTGCAAAAGGATTAGACGCTTCGTCTTCGATTCCAGTAAAAGTGGTTTACAAAGATGTGGTAAAATCGCCTTCGCAGATTTTAGATGTTTGTTTGGCTGCAAATTCAGAGAAAAACTGTATCGGAATTATCGCTTGGATGCATACTTTCTCTCCAGCAAAAATGTGGATTGGCGGATTAAATATTCTTAAAAAACCATTATGTCATTTGCATACACAATACAATGCTGAAATTCCGTGGGGAAGCATTGACATGGACTTCATGAATTTGAACCAATCGGCTCACGGAGATCGCGAATTTGGTTTCATCATGTCAAGATTACGTAAAAAACGTAAAGTAGTGGTTGGACATTGGGAAGATCAAAGAGTTCAAAAACAATTAGGAATCTGGTCAAGAGTCGTTTTGGGTTGGGATGAACTTCAAAACCTAAAAGTAGCTCGTATTGGAGATAATATGCGTGAAGTTGCCGTTACAGAAGGAGATAAAGTTGAAGCTCAAATTCGTTTCGGAATGTCTGTAAACGGATACGATTCTTCAGATGTTACCAAACATATTGAAAAAGTAACAGACAAACAATTAGCTGATTTATTGGCAGTTTATGAGTCTTCTTATAACTTAACAGATTCTTTAAAAGAAGGCGGAGCACAAAGAAGTTCATTAGTAGAAGCAGCAAAAATCGAATTAGGACTAAGAGCTTTCCTTGAAGAAGGAGGATTCGGTGCTTTCACAGATACATTTGAAAACCTTGGTGTTTGGAAACAATTACCAGGAATCGCGACACAAAGATTAATGGCTGATGGTTATGGTTTTGGCGGTGAAGGAGACTGGAAAACTGCTGCAATGGTTAGAGCTTTAAAAGTAATGTGTGTTGGTTTGGAAGGCGGAACTTCTTTCATGGAAGATTACACATACCATTTCACACCACAAAAATCATACGTTTTAGGATCTCACATGTTAGAAATCTGCCCATCTATTGCTGACGGAAAACCTTCTTGCGAAGTGCATCCATTAGGAATTGGCGGAAAAGAAGATCCAGCACGTTTGGTATTTAATTCGCCTGCAGGTGACGCCATCAATGTGTCTTTGGTTGATATGGGAACTCGTTTTCGTTTAATTGTAAACGAAGTGGAAGCTGTGAAACCAATGGCAGAATTGCCAAAATTGCCAGTTGCACGTGTTCTTTGGGATTGTAAACCAAATTTAGAAGTTGCCGCAACAGCTTGGATTTTGGCTGGTGGAGCGCATCATACAGTTTACAGCCAGTCAATCACAACAGAATATATGGAAGATTTCGCAGATATTGCTGGAATCGAATTATTGGTGATTGATGAGAAGACAACAGTAAGAGAATTCAAAGATAAAATCAACGCCAACGAAGCATATTTCCATTTGTTTCAACACGGACTTTAACTAGTCACAAGCCGAAAGTCATAAAGTCGGAAAGTTTTAGTTACTTTGAAGAAAAGACTTTATGACTTTTGACTTTAAGACTTTACTAACTTAAAAAATATCATTTATGAATGTATTAAAACGCTCTCTCTTTATACTAAGCTTGCTTGGAACTGCTATTGTTTTAGTTCAATGTAAAAGCGATAAAAAAGCTGATACAGAAAAAGTTGCTACTGAAGGAAAAGATTTAGTTACAATTGACAAATCAGAATACGGAACTACTGCCAAAGGAGAAAAAGTCGAGAGTTATAAACTGAAAAACCAAAATGGGATGGAAGTTGATATCATCACTTTTGGAGGAAGAATTACAGATTTGAAAGTGCCAAATAAAGCTGGAGTTTCAGAAAATGTAGTAATCGGATTCAGTTCTTTGGCACAATACGAAAAAGAAAATCCGTTTTTTGGAGCATTAATTGGAAGATACGGAAACCGAATTGCAAAAGGTAAATTTTCATTAGATGGAAAAGAATATCAGTTAGCGATAAACAATGCGCCAAATGCTTTACACGGTGGGCCACAAGGATTTTTTAATGTAGTTTGGAAAGCAGATGAGGTTAAATCTGGTGAAAATGCTTCTTTAAAATTATCTTATGTAAGTAAAGATATGGAAGAAGGGTATCCTGGAAACCTAAAAGTTTTTGTGACTTATACATTGACAAATGACAATCAGTTAGAAGTTTTGTACGAGGCAACAACAGACAAAAAAACGGTTGTTAACTTGACGCAGCATTCATATTTCAATTTATCTGGAGATTTTACCAAAACAATCTTAGATCATGAATTGACTTTAAATGCAGATAAATTAGTTCCAGTAGATGCAGATTTGATTCCGACAGGAAAATTAGAAGATGTTGCTGGTACACCTTTCGATTTCAGAACGCCAAAATTAATTGGAAAAGATATCAATGCTAAAAATGATCAGTTAGAAAAAGGAAAAGGTTACGATCACTGCTGGGTATTGAATAATCCTGAAAAAGGAAAAACAATTATAGCAAAAGTATATCACGCAGCAAGCGGAAGAGTTATGGAAATGACAACAGACGAACCTGGAATTCAGTTCTACTCTGGAAATTTCCTTGACGGAACTCTGCCAATGCCAAACGGAGGAACTTTTGCACACAGAACAGGATTGTGTCTAGAAACAGAACATTATCCAGATTCTCCAAATCAGAAAAATTTCCCAACAACGGTTCTAAATCCGGGAGAAAATTATAAAACGAAAACTACTTTTAAATTCTCGGTAAAAAAATAGTTTTAGAATCTGTTAATTAGTTTAGTAATTCTCTAAAAACCTCGAAAGTTTGTGCTTTCGAGGTTTTTTTTGTTTGTAAATATTAGAGTGAATGCTTTCGATAAGTATTTTGTTAATTTTTTAGAATCTTTCTTATATTTGAGAAATAACTATCCTAAAAAAACTTACTTATGAAGAAACCAGTCAAATTGCTAATGGCCGTATTAGCTTATTCTGTATGTGTAATAGCAAACGCTCAGGTTCAGATGAATTTTAAATTTGATACGCCTTATGGTAAAAATTCCGCTGTCGGAAAATTTGTTGAACTCAATGGTGCTAAAATCTACTATGAAGAATACGGAAAAGGCGAACCTTTGTTATTGATTCATGGAAATAGTGGAAGTATTGAGACAATGGGAAATCAGATTGATTATTTTAAAAATAAATACAGAGTCATTGCTGCCGATAGTAGAGGACATGGCAAATCAGAGTTGAAAACGGATTCTTTAACATTTGTCCAAATGACAAAAGATACTGAAGCATTAGTTAATCACTTAAAACTGGATTCAATAAGTATTATTGGATGGAGTGATGGAGGAATTGTTGGATTGCAAATGGGTATTTCAGGGAAGTCAAAAATAAAAAAAATTGTAGCGATGGGTGCCAATTTACGACCTGATTCTACTGCTATTTATTCATGGGCGGTAAAAGGTCTTCAGAACGAGAGAAAACTGTTTAGTACAAAAATTAAAGAAAAAGACACTAGTGAGAACTGGAATCTATTGAAACAAATTTCTGGACTTTTAGCAGATCAGCCTAATATTGTAGCAAAAGATTTATCAAAAATTAAAGCAAAAGTGCTTGTAATAGCAGGAGATAGAGACGTAATCAGAAATGAGCATACGGTTGAAATTTTCGAAAATATACCAAAAGCACAGTTATGCATTATGCCTGGAGAAACTCATTTTGCGCCGGCTTCAAGTCCGGAAGTGTTTAATGCAATAGCAAATAAGTTTTTATCAGAACCTTTTAAAAGACCAGATTCAGATTTTACTAAATGGGGTAAATAAAATTAGATAAAGAGAATTGTATTATTTTAGCCATGAATTTCAACTTCATGTAATTCGTGGTTAAAAAACAAAAAAATGACTTTCAAACACCTATTCAAAGCAGAAGTAAATTGGACTTCCAAAAAAGACGCAATAGATTCTTCCAAAAGATTCTATAGTAAAAGTCATCAAATTAAAATTGAAGGAAAACCAATTTTACATGTTTCGGCAGCAAAAGCTTTCAAAGGAGATCCATCATTATATAATCCCGAAGATTTATTGCTGAGCAGTTTAGTTTCCTGCCACATGATGTCGTATTTATATGTTTGCTCGCAAAACGGAATAGAAGTTTTGGAGTATTCAGACAATGCCGAGGCGACACTAGAAGTAAATCCAGAAGGGAGCGGACGTTTTGTTGAGGTAAGATTATATCCGAAAGTAAAAATTTTAAATCCAGACCAAATCGGATTAGCTTTAGAACTTCATAAAAAAGCAAATCAATTGTGTTTTATTGCTAATTCATGCAATTTTCCTGTTTTGCATTATGCAGTTTGTGAAGCAGTATAAATAAAAAAACCTCTTCCGTTAAGAAGAGGTTTTTATGTACCCGGAGCCGGAGTCGAACCGGCACGGTTTCCCACAGGTGTTTGAGACCAGCGCGTCTACCAATTCCGCCATCCGGGCGTAGCAGACGAAAAAATAAATGATAAATCAATTATTTTAACGCAATAGAATGAAGTCATAAATGGCGCCATTCCTTTAACACGGTGCAAATGTAAAAAATAATTTTAAACGAACTACTAAAAATACTTAAATTTTTGCTTTCAGTGTTCAATAAATTTTATAAATTTGCAGCTCGTTAAAACGAAGCACACACAACTAACTACATCCGAGACATTTATACACATTCTGCTTTATTGAAATATAAAGTTGAATTTTTTTAAAAGTAACGGGATAAAACAACAAATTACAATGTCGCACCTAGAACCAGAAGCTAAAATTTTTGCTTGTTCACAAAGTGTTTATCTTGCAGAAAAAATTGCAAAAGATTACGGAATTCCGTTAGGAAAAGTAACGATGTCAACGTATAGTGACGGAGAATTTCAGCCGTCTTACGAAGAATCAATAAGAGGTTTACGAGTATTTATCGTATGTTCAACTTTTCCAAGTGCAGATAATCTGATGGAATTGTTGTTAATGATTGATGCGGCAAAACGCGCATCAGCAAGACATATTACAGCTGTTATGCCTTATTTTGGTTGGGCTAGACAAGACAGAAAAGACAAACCAAGAGTTCCGATTGGAGCTAAGTTAGTAGCTAATTTACTAACTGCTGCAGGAGCAACAAGAATCATGACAATGGATTTGCACGCAGATCAAATTCAAGGATTCTTTGAAAAACCAGTAGATCATTTATTTGCATCTACAATCTTTTTACCATATGTAGAAAGTTTAAAGTTAGAAAATCTGACAATTGCATCTCCAGATATGGGAGGTTCAAAAAGAGCATATGCTTACTCTAAGTTTTTAGAATCAGATGTAGTAATCTGTTACAAACAAAGAAAAGCAGCCAACGTTATCGATACTATGGAACTAATTGGTGAAGTAAAAGGACGTAACGTAATCTTGGTAGACGACATGATCGATACAGGAGGGACTTTAGCGAAAGCGGCAGACCTTATGATCGAAAAAGGAGCACTAAGTGTAAGAGCAATTTGTACGCACGCTATTTTATCTGGCGGAGCATATGAAAAAATCGAAAACTCAAAATTAACCGAGTTAATCGTAACAGATTCTATTCCGTTAAAGAAAGAGTCAAAAAAGATAAAAGTGGTAAGCTGTGCACCTCTATTTGCTGAGGTAATGCAGATGGTTCACCACAACAATTCCATCAGTGGAAAATTTATTATGTAAAAGCAGTAAGCTGTAGGCCTTAGGCCGTAAGTTTATTCACTTTGCATAAAAAAAAGCCTAAAGCATATTGCTTAAAGCTTACAGCAAACAAGAATATTTATTTAATAACTATATTTTTTTACAATGAAATCGATTACAATTAAAGGATCAGAAAGAGAAAGCGTGGGCAAAGTGTCAACTAAAGCCTTACGTAATGCTGGACAGGTACCTTGCGTTTTATACGGAGGAAACCAGGCAGTACACTTCTCAGCAGACGTTACTGCATTCAAAAACTTGGTTTACACTCCAAACGCTCACACTGTTGTGATCGAACTTGGAAAAGGAAAATCATTCAATGCAATTTTGCAAGATATCCAAGTTCACCCAGTATCTGACAAAATTTTACACATTGACTTCTTCCAATTATTTGATGATAAAGAAATCACAATGGAAGTTCCTGTGAAAATCGTTGGTACATCTAAAGGTGTTCTTGCGGGAGGTGTTTTACGTTTAAACCAACGTAAATTGAAAGTTAAAGCTTTACCAGCAAATCTTCCTGATTTCGTTGAAGCTGACATCACTCCACTTGAAATGGGTAACAAATTATACGTTACTAAAGTTGGAAAACCAGAGTACAAAATTATGCACCCAGACAACACTGTTGTTTGTCAAGTGAGAATCTCTCGTGCTGCTATGAAAGCTGCTCAAGAGGCTGCAAAAGCTGCAAAAGCTCCTGCAAAAGGAAAGAAAAAATAATTTTTTTCAAACTCAATACAAAAGCCTCAATCTTGCGATTGGGGCTTTTTTTTTGGATGCTAAGTTTCTTTAAGAAATTCTCTAATTGTCACATTCTCAAATTTTCCAATTATTTTTTAGAAGCAGAAACTTTCCTTTTCATAAGACGTGACATTCCTGCCATTCGCTATATCTTTTCCTGGCTAAAGAAGCCAGAAAAAGGATACCGCTCCTGTCAGGGCTAGCTAGAAAATATCTTTTTCATAAGGTTTTAAGTTACTAAGAGTCTGAGATACTACGTTTTTTCATAGTTGTCAGACTGAGCGAAGTCGAAGTCTTTGTGTTCTTTGTAACTCTCAGTAAAAGCTATTTCTTAGCGTTCTTAGCAGAAAACCCTTGCGATCTTTGCGGTTAAATCACGAACAACAGTCAATTATCTAATTATCCAATTGTCACATTCTCTAATTAATGTTACTTTTGTAATCATGATAAAATGGATAACAAAACTGTTTTCATCACCATCAAAAGAAGAGAACATAGAAGATAATATGAAACCGGAGGTTCACGAACGCCAAAAAAACAATATAAAAAACGTGAGTAAAAAATATTTAATCGTAGGATTAGGAAATATCGGAGCCGAATACGTAAACACCAGGCATAATATCGGATTTAAAGTCCTAGACTTTTTAGCCAAAAGAGAAGGGCTTTCTTTTGAAACCGTAAAACTAGGTTCAATGGCTGAATACAAATTTAAAGGGAGAACATTTTTTCTTTTAAAACCAAATACTTACATGAATTTAAGTGGTAAAGCGGTGAAATATTGGATGGATAAGGAAAATATACCGTTAGAGAATATTTTGGTCATTACAGACGATTTAAACCTGTCATTCGGGACTATTAGAATAAAGCCAAAAGGTAGCGACGGTGGTCATAATGGGTTGAAAAATATTAATTTAGTTTTAAATACTCAAAATTATACACGCTACAGGTTTGGTATTAGTGACGAATTCAAAAAAGGACAGCAGGTAGATTATGTTTTAGGAGAGTGGACCGCTGAAGAAGAAGCAAAACTTCCAGAACGCTTAGAAACTTCAGCAGAAATTATTAGAACTTTTGGAACAGCAGGTTTAGAAAACACAATGACAACATTTAATGGTAAATAAAGATTTTCAGGTGTTTATGTTGTAAAAATGTAAATTATCAATGAATTTAATTCAATTATAACGAAATAGTATTTTCAATTCCAAAGTTAAATGTCTAAATTTGGAATAAATTATTATAAACCATAAAAATTAGAATATCATGGCTTTTGAATTACCACAATTACCTTATGCATACGATGCATTAGAACCACATATTGATGCACGTACAATGGAAATCCATCATACAAAGCACCACAACGCTTATACTACAAATCTTAACGCAGCTATCGCTGGAACAGATTTAGAAGGAAAAACAATCGAAAACATCTTAATCAACTTAGATAAATCTAACGCTGCTGTTCGTAACAATGGTGGAGGTTTCTACAATCACAATTTATTCTGGACTGTAATGTCTCCAAACGGAGGAGGATTGCCAACTGGTGATTTATTAGCAGCAATCGAAGCTTCTTTTGGATCTTTCGAAGAATTTAAAGCAAAATTTGCTAAAGCTGGAGCAACACAATTTGGTTCTGGATGGGCTTGGTTAACAGTTCAAAAAGGAGGAAAATTAGAAGTTGTAGGTACTCCAAATCAAGATAATCCATTAATGCCAGAAGTTGCTGGTCACGGTGGAACTCCAATCTTAGGAATGGATGTTTGGGAGCACGCTTACTACTTAAACTACCAAAACAGAAGACCAGATTATATTGAAGCTTTTTTCAGTGTAATTAATTGGACAGAAGTTGCTAGAAGATTTGCTTTAGACAAATAAGAGAATAGAGCAAAGAATAAATATAAAAGACGAGCCCAAGTGCTCGTCTTTTTTTATATATACATTTCGTCCATAATCTTTCTTCTATTTTCTTTTCTCTCAAAAAAAAGAAAAATAAAAAAGGCGGAACTTCTTCCACCTTTTTTGCCCCAAATCTACCATAAACTTAACCTACTAATGTTATGGTTCTGTAAAGGTATGGCAGATATTTTTTTGAATGAAACATTTCAGATAAAAGGCAAGTATATCCGATAAAAGACCTGTATCGCTAGTTTTTAAAATTTCCTAGATTTATTTCAATAAAAAAGGCGGAATTTCTTCCACCTTTTTTGCCCCAAATCTACCATAAACTAACCTACTAATGTTATGGTTTAGTAAATGTATGGCAGTAATTTTTATAAAGAAAAATTTTTAGATGAAAAGCAATTATATTCGATGAAAAGTATTTAAACGACTGTATTTCAATTAATTGCAGTTTAAAAAAAATAAAAAAGGCGGAAGTTACTCCGCCTTTTTTGCCCCAAATCTACCATAAACTAACCTACTAATGTTATGGTCTAGTAAATGTATGGCAGTTATTCTTGTGAAGAAAAATTTTCAGATAAAAGGTAAGTAAATCCGATGAAGAGATACAATCGGCTGTTTATAAATAGTTTGAGTTTATTCCAATAAAAAAGGTGGAATTGCTTCCACCCTTTTTGCCCCAAATCTACCATAAACTTAACCTACTAATGTTATGGTATTTCAAAAGTATCATAGCTTTTCAACTTCACCAAAGAAATAGGATGAACGGCAAAAAAAACCGATGAAATGCACAATTTAACCTTTTATTAGTATTTTATTAATACGCTCTAGCGTCTTTTCCTTCGTAAAAATTCATGAAAGCACGATTTACAACTCGATTTCCACCTGGAGTAGGATAATCTCCTGTGAAATACCAATCGCCTAAATTTTTAGGACATGCTTTATGTAAATCGTCAACTGTTTGGAAGATGATTTTTACTTCAGCATTAATTTCTGGCGAGCTTAACATTTCTGCAATTTTATCTGAAATCTCCTCGTCTGTAAATTGGTCGTAAATTGCTGTTACATAGTTTACAACATCTTTATCAAGGAAATTTTCTTGAGCTTTACATTTTGCATAAACTTCATCTACAATATGATAAAGGTTTCTTTCTTTCAATAAAGCAAGTGCTGCTCTAAAAGCAACTAAACCTTCTAGTTTTGCCATATCAATTCCATAACAATCCGGATAACGAATTTGTGGAGCAGATGAAACGATTACGATACGTTTTGGTTTTAAACGATCCATCATTTTAATGATGCTCATTTTCAATGTAGTACCACGAACAATACTGTCGTCGATAATAACCAAATTATCTTCTGGTTTAATTACGCCATAAGTGACATCGTAAACGTGAGCTACTAAATCATCACGGCTGCTATCTTCAGTAATAAAAGTTCTAAGTTTAGCATCTTTAATCGCAACTTTTTCTGTACGAATCTTTACAGCTAAAAGTTCCTGAAGGGTTTCTGTCGTTAATGTATTTCTATTTTCAAGAATGTAATTGTTTTTTCTCTGGTTTAAGAAATCCTGAGCAGCTTCAACTAAACCATAAAAAGAAGTTTCGGCTGTATTTGGAATATAAGAGAAAACGGTGTTGTCTGTATCGCTATCAATCGCTTTAAGAACAGCAGGTAAAATTAATTTTCCTAAATCTTTACGTTCTTGATAAATTTCGGCATCACTTCCTCTTGAGAAATAAATTCTTTCGAACGAACAAGCTTTTTTGATTGTTGGTTCCAAGATTTGATTCATAGAAACATTTCCGTTTTTCTTGATGATCAAAGCATGACCAGGATCAATTTCCTGAACGCTTTCAAAAGGAACATTAAATACAGTTTGAATAACCGGTCTTTCAGAAGCTACAACTACAACTTCGTCATCTTGATAAAAATAAGCTGGACGAATTCCTGCTGGATCTCTGAAAACAAATGCATCACCATGACCTAATAAACCTGCCATAGCATAACCTCCGTCTAAGTTTTTAGCCGAACGAGCTAGTATTTTAGCAATATCCAAACGTTCTGCAATTACTGGAGAAGCTTCTCTTTTAGAATATCCTTCAGCTTTACAGTCCTGATATAATTGCATTACTTCTTTGTCTAAGAAGTGGCCAATTTTTTCCATTACAGTAACGGTATCAGCCATTTCTTTAGGATGTTGTCCTAATTCAACTAGATTTTCGAAAAGTTCTTTAACATTGGTCATATTAAAGTTTCCAGCCAAAATCAAGTTACGGTGCATCCAGTTGCTTTGACGTAAAAATGGGTGAACACTTTCGATGCTATTTTTTCCAAAAGTTCCGTAACGAACGTGACCTAAAAACAATTCTCCAACATAAGGAATATTTGCTTTTAGCTCTTTCATGTCGTCTCCAAGTTCTGGATGCACTTTTAGTTCTTCGCTAACGCGCTCATTGATTTGTTTGAAAACATCTTGGATAGGTTGTGAATGATTTGAACGGACTCTGCTGATATAACGCTGTCCAGGTTCAACATCAAATTTAATGCTAGCAAAACCAGCTCCGTCTTGTCCACGGTTGTGCTGTTTTTCCATCATTAGATACATCTTCTGGATTCCGTAGAAAGCAGTTCCGTATTTTTCTTTATAATATTCAAGCGGTTTTAGTAGTCTAACTAAGGCTATACCACATTCGTGTTTTAAAGCGTCGCTCATTGTTTTTTGTTATTTGTGTGTTGTTGTAAGTTGTGTGTATTAACGTAATAAAAAAAGCCCCGTTTTATCGAGGCTCTTAGGCATTATATTTCTATGTCAAACTGAGTTAACGACTTAAATTGCTGTAATCGAATCGCTACTTCGGCTTTACTTAATGATTCCATCCTTTCAGTTCCAAATTTTTCAACGCAGAACGAAGCTAAATTTGAACCGTAAATAATTGCATTCTTCATGTTGTTGAATGAAATGTTTTCGCTCTGTGCAATAAATCCAGAGAAACCACCTGCAAAAGTGTCTCCAGCTCCTGTTGGATCAAAAACATCTTCTAATGGTAAAGCTGGTGCAAAGAAAACTTCTCTGTTGTGGAATAAAAGCGCTCCGTGTTCTCCTTTTTTGATCACCACATATTTTGGTCCCATATCTTGGATTTTAGAAGCTGCTTTTACTAATGAATATTCGCCAGAAAGCTGTCTAGCTTCTTCGTCATTGATTGTAATAACATCTACACGTTTAATAACGTCTAATAATTCTGGAAGAGCGCAGTCCATCCAAAAGTTCATAGTATCTAAAACTACTAATTTTGGTTTTTTCTCCATCTGATCTAAAACACTGCTTTGAACTAATGGATGTAAGTTTCCTAACATAACAACATCAGCATCTTTGTAGTTTTGAGGAACTTTTGGCTGAAAATCAGCTAAAACGTTCAATTCTGTTACGAGAGTGTCTCTAGAATTTAAATCGTTGTGGTATAAACCGCTCCAGAAAAAAGTCTTTCCACCTTTTACAATTTCGATACCAGAGATATCAATATTTTTTGAAGTTAAAAGATCTAAATGTTCTTGAGGGAAATCGTCGCCAACTACAGAAACAATGGCCGATTGCAAGTTAAAAAATGATGCCGATAATCCGATGTAGGTTGCAGCACCACCTAATATTTTATCTGTTTTTCCGAAAGGAGTTTCAATCGCGTCGAAAGCAACTGTTCCAACAATCAATAGTTTATTCATTTTATGAATTTCGAATTAGGGTGCAAAGATACTTCATAAGTTACAATCTTGCAACGGTTTAGGGTCTCAAAATTTTCTTAAAAAAACGAAGGTGTTTTCGAAGTAAAACTATTGTAAATGAATGGATTAAAATTGATTTTTTGCAGTGTTTATAATAGGTTTTTTGAATTTAAGATGCAACTTTTTTGAAAATAATTGCGAATAATTTACATCTGATTCTTCCATCTTATTTTTTTAAATGAAGAGAATTTTCTTTTTTAGATTAAAACACGAAAAATGATTTTTAATTTATTTTACATTTTTAATCCAATTGATTGCATCTTTCATTGGCTCTTCAGACTTTGAAAAAGCTGTATTGTGACCCAAGTTTGGAAATAATTTATAGTCATAAGGTTTCCCTTTAGATTTTAATGCATCAAGATATTCGATTGATAGATTCGCAGGGACTTGAATATCTTTACCTCCAAAAATCCATATTCCTGGAATTGATAATTTAGAAAGAATACCTTTAGGATCTGTGTCAACGAATTCGTATTTGTTAGGGTCATTGAATACATGTTTTCTTGCCTCTTCTTCAGAGTGTGTATCCCAAAAATTTTTATCTCCATTTGTATAGAATTGGAATCTCAATTGTTCTTTAACCGTTATAAGAGCTCCGCTAAATATGGTCATAAATTTAACGTTCTTATTTTTCTCTGCAGCCAATGGAATTATCCATCCAGCTTGACTGCCTCCGATTAAACCGATTGATATTTTATTATTTGATAAGGATTTAGATAAAGTATTTACAGCAGCACTTACATCTAAAGACAAAAGATTTAGATTTGAGAAATCAACATTGTTTGTTCCTACTTCTGGTCCAGCATATACGCCACCTGATTCTCCGACTCCACGTTTGTCATAGGTTAAAACTGCAACTCCGTTGTTGGCTAGAGTTGTAGCAAAGTCTGTCATTCTTTTTTCTTGTCCAGATCCATGAACAATCACAACAGCTGCTTGCATATTGTTTGGTATAAAAATGGTTCCAGAAAGTGAAATGCCTTCACTAACAAATTTTACTTCTTTAGTAGTAAAGTTTGATGGAATTGCTGATGCATAATTTGTAATAAATAACAACAACATTAATAGAATATATGTGCATGTTTTTTTTCCTTTTAGAACTTGTTTAAAAAATGCTGTTTTATTTTTCATCTTTAAATCTATAATTGATATTTTTTATCAAAATAATGCTTCAAAATTCCAACCTGTACCAAAATCATAATTGGAACAATCAAAATGGCATACAAGATATTTTTAGAAAAATGAATTCCAGAGAATGCTGTTGAGATTCGATCAGAATATAATTTCCCGACTTCATCAATTTTGAAATCAGTTTCTGAAACTGAGAATAGAGAAACATAAATTACTAATGCTGCGACAGCCAATCCCATTAAAATCCAGATTGGTTTAGAAATTAAAGGTTTGTATACTTTGAGTTTTTTCTCTTCTAAAAGATGAATATCAGCCATTATTTTGGAAGTAAAATCTATTGATGGAGACTGTGGTTTGTCTTCCGCCATCATTTTCTCAATAAGTTGTTCTATGTTTTTATCGCTCTCTTTCATAACATTCTATTATTTCTGGTTCTAACTGCAGTCTCAAAATTACAGCTAATTTCTGACGGCTCCTAAATAACTTTACTTTGGCATTGTTGGCCGATATATTCATGATTTTTCCAATTTCTTCTAAATTTTGATCATCAAAATAAAATAAGGTCAAAAGGAAGTTTTCATCACTCGGTAATAAATTTAAACATTTCTGAATGGTATACTTTCGTTCTTTTTCTTCTAAAGCACTCAAAGCGTTGTCCATTGTTTTAATTAAATGAGAAGAAAAATCATCAATAGAAATATTTAAATCTTCTTTCTTGTTTTTCTTCAAACGATCCAGACAGGTATTATAAGCAATTTTGTAAATCCAGGTCGAAAATTTAGATTCGCCTTTAAATTTTGTCAATGAATTATAAATTTTTATAAAAGTGTCTTGAGCTACTTCTTCTGCTTCTTCACGATTTTTAACCATTTTAAGAGCTAAGGTAAAGATCATATCCTTATATCGATCCACAAGAACGGCAAATGCATTGGTCTCGCCTTGCAAAATTTTATCGATATAATGTTGATCATGTATTGTGCTCATATTATATAGGACGATAGTTTGTTTATTTAGGTTACAAGAAATTGGAAAATAAATTCCAAACTTTTTAAATTGCTTCGCCCGTTCGCTATCGCTCGGGTCCAAATTCCGATCTTTAATATATAATAAAGTATAGGAGTTGAACTTTGTCAAAGTTTTAAACTTTGATAAAGTTGCGGTGATCAATTGATTTTTATTCAAAATTAATTGATAATCAGTTAGTTTTGGAATTTGGAATTTAAAAATTGAAATTTTTCACCAAAAGTTGTAACCTCATTTTAAAAAGTCTCGTCATATGAGGTATATCAATCAATTAAAAACATAAAATATCATGGACGAAAAAATTTTAATTCCAATCAGTCTTTTCTTAATGATCTTCGGGATTGTTTATTTAATTTATTCAACAAGAAACAGAGAGCGTTTGGCTCTTATAGAAAAAGGAGTAGATGCAAGTATCTTTTTACAAGGAAAAGGAAGCGGGGTTCCAGCCTGGAAAGTGTTTGTTGTAAATATAGCTTTCCTATTAATAGGATCGGGTGTTGGAATTTTTCTAGCGTTATTAATTACAACTTATACGTCTCTAGATGATGGTGCCGTTTATCCTTCAATTATTTTCATCATGGCAGGAATTGGACTTTTGACAGGTTTTAAAACTGCTAAAGATTTAGATAAAGAATAAATAAGAAATAAAGTTAGTACAAAAAACGCATCAAGTAATTGATGCGTTTTTTTATTGTTTAGACCCGATGGTTTCGTAATATACGTCAACCGAAAGTTTAGGTTGCATGGATGCCATAACGGCCAATTGATCGCAGCGCTCATTTTGCGGATGATTGTTGTGACCTTTAATCCATTTAAAATCGACTTGGTGTTTGCGGTACACAATTAGAAAACGTTTCCATAAATCTGGATTTTTTTTATCCTTATAGCCTTTTTTCTCCCAGCCAAAAACCCATTTTTTTTCGACAGAATCTACAACGTATTTTGAATCAGAAATGACCAAAACTTTCATGTTTGGCTTTTTTAATTTTTCTAACCCCACAATTACAGCCAGAAGTTCCATTCTATTATTAGTAGTAAGTCGAAAACCTTCGTAGAATTCTTTTTTATGAGGAGTGCCAACCAATTCCATTACCACGCCGTAACCGCCATTGCCAGGATTTCCTTTTGCCGCGCCATCTGTATATATATGTACTTCGTGATTCATTTATTTTAGACTTCTTAGAATTTTAGATTATTAGACTTCTTAGATTGTTGAATTATTAGAATTTCAGATAAAAGAGGGTCTTAAGTTTTATTCGAAAAATATAAAAGCTAAGAAGTCTTATGTCTAAGAAGTCTAACAATCTAAACAATTTATTGCTCTAATATTTTATGAATAATCTCTGGGAAATGTTTTTGTTCCAGTTCGTGAATCTTTTCTGCAACAGTTTCTGGAGTGTCTTCATCTGTCAAGGCCACATTTGCCTGAAAAATAATAGCGCCTTCATCATAATTTTCATTAACGTAATGAATTGATATTCCAGTTTCTTTTTCCTTATTATTAACTATAGCTCTATGTATGTGCATTCCGTACATTCCTTTCCCACCATAATTAGGTAAAAGTGCCGGATGTATGTTTATTATTTTGTTTGGATATTGTTCGATGATGTTTTCGGGGAATTTGAGTAAAAAACCAGCAAGAATTATCAAATCTGGGTCGATTTCCTGTACTTTTTGTAATACATTTCTTTCTAAAAGTTCGTTTTTTGAGAAGATTTCGACAGGAATTTGATGATTTTTTGCTCTGTCAATAACTTTTGCCGAAGCATTATTTGTAAAGACCGAAACGACCTTTGCAATTTCGGTGTTCGAAAAATATTTTATAATGTTCTCTGCGTTAGTTCCTGATCCTGAGGCAAAAACGATAATTTTTTTCATAAAGCTGTGTGTTTTAAGACTGCAAAAAACGGAATAAAAATCGAAAATAAATAGCTTTAAAAGACCTTTCTTGAAATTAATTTTATAAATTAGTGTCACATTTATAAACTAAATAGTTGTTTTAAAATAAAGTTTTTTATTTTTGCCAACAAATTAAATTCTAAAATTAAAGATTATGTCAGACATTGCATCAAGAGTAAAAGCGATTATCGTAGACAAATTAGGTGTTGACGAAAACGAAGTTGTAACAGAAGCAAGCTTCACTAATGATTTAGGAGCTGACTCATTAGACACTGTTGAGCTTATTATGGAATTCGAAAAAGAATTTGATATTCAAATTCCAGACGATCAAGCAGAAAACATTGCTACTGTTGGTCAAGCTATTTCTTATATCGAAGAAGCAAAAAAATAATAATACCACACCCGATTTCTAAAAGTCCCAATTTTTGAAATTCCAAATTCCAGGTTGGATTTTGATTTTTGATTTTTGAAATTTTTAAGGATCGGGTGTTATTATTTTTTTAAAATTTAAATTTCGATTGGTTTTCAATCAAAAAGATATATTTATATTGTAATTCCCATGGCTCTTAAGTAACAATAAGTTAAGAAAGCGTGGGTTTTATTTGTTTAAAGTACAAAACACATATTTATGGCATTAAGGCGAGTTGTTGTAACAGGATTAGGTGCACTTACTCCTATCGGGAATAATATCCAAGAATATTGGAACGCACTTGTGAATGGGGTTAGCGGAGCGGCTCCTATAACATATTATGATACAGAAAAGCATAAAACGAAATTTGCCTGCGAAGTAAAAAACTTCAATATTGAAGATTACATGGATCGTAAGGAATCTCGTCGATTAGATAAATTTGCACAATATGCAATTGCTGCCAGTGATGAAGCTATTAAAGATGCAGGAATCACAAATGATAACGTAAACAAACAAAGAGTTGGTGTTATCTGGGGAGCTGGAATTGGAGGTTTAGAAACTTTCCAAGATGAAGTGCTTTATTATGCAAAAGGTGATGGAACTCCAAAATTCAATCCTTTCTTTATCCCTAAAATGATTGCCGATATTGCTCCTGCACATATTTCTATGCGTAATGGGTATATGGGACCAAATTATACTACGGTTTCTGCTTGTGCATCTTCTGCAAACGCATTAATCGATGCTTTCAACTACATTCGTTTAGGAATGTGCGATGTTATTGTTTCTGGTGGTTCTGAAGCTGCTGTTACAATTGCTGGTATGGGAGGATTTAGCTCAATGCACGCTTTATCAACAAGAAACGAAAGTCCAGAAACAGCTTCAAGACCTTTTGATGCAACCAGAGATGGTTTCGTTTTAGGAGAAGGAGCAGGAGCTTTAGTTCTTGAAGACTACGAACATGCTAAAGCCAGAGGTGCAAAAATCTACTGCGAAATTGGCGGTGGAGGTATGTCATCTGATGCTTACCACTTAACTGCGCCACATCCAGAAGGAATTGGAGTTATTGCAGTAATGGAAAACACATTGAGAGATGCTGGTATGACTCCTGATCAAGTGGATCATATCAATACTCACGGAACTTCTACTCCATTAGGAGACGTTGCTGAATTAAAAGCGATTAGCAAAGTTTTTGGAGATCACGCTAAAAATATCAACATCAACTCTACAAAATCGATGACAGGACACTTATTGGGCGCGGCTGGTGCTATTGAGGCTATTGCTTCAATCTTGGCTATGCAACACGGAATTGTTCCTCCAACGATTAACCATACAGTTGTTGACGAAAATATTGATCCATCTTTAAATCTTACTCTAAACAAACCTCAAAAAAGAGAAGTAAATGTTGCTATGAGTAATACATTTGGTTTTGGTGGACACAATGCTTGCGTATTGTTTAAAAAATTAGCTGACTAATTTCTGTATATGAATATTATCAAAAAAATATTTTCTAAATCCCGTTCTCTAGAAGACGGGATTTTTTTTGACACTATTCAGAAAATTCTTGGTTTTCAGCCTTCAAGTATAGATTTTTACAGACGTGCATTTACACATCGTTCATCTAATAAATTAGATCAGAATGGGCATCCTATTAATTATGAGCGTTTAGAATTTTTAGGAGATGCTATGTTAAGTGCTGTCATTGCAGCGCATTTGTTTAATAAAGCTCCAAATGGCGATGAAGGTTATTTAACCAAAATGCGTTCTAAAATTGTGAGCCGTGAACATTTGAATGAATTAGGTAAAGATTTAAATTTAGTGCAATTTGTAGAAAGCAAAGTGCCAATTCAGCATTTTGGAGAAAACATTCACGGTAATATTTTTGAATCTCTTATAGGAGCTATTTATTTAGATAAAGGCTATTCGTTTTGCGAAAAATTCATCCAAAAAAGAGTAGTGACACCTTATGTCGATATTGCGCGACTAGAAGGAAAAGTTATAAGTTATAAAAGTCTTGTTATCGAATGGTGTCAGAAAGAAAAAAGAGTTTTTCATTATGACATTTTTGAAGATAACGGAATAGACGGCCAGCGATTATTTGGTGTTAAATTAAGTATTGATGATAAAGTTGTTGCGAGAGCGAGAGCAACTTCAAAAAAGAAAGCCGAAGAGAAAGCCTCTCAGAGAGCTTATTTTGCGTTTCAAGAAAAAATTGACAAGAAATAGCTGCAAAAATGTTGTAACTATCACAATGCTACAACGTTTTCGTTTATAATTTAACAAAACAAGCATGTCATAACTGTTGAAGCTCCGTTTAGAAATAGTATATTTACAACTTGATTTTTCAAGACATGGCTATTCATAAATTGGATTTAGACGAATTTGACGAAATTGATTATTATTTAATGGCAATTCATACTTCATTAGAAGATTATAGATTGGCCTATTTTATCAATAAAATCCTTCCGATTAACTTAAGTAAGAGCAAAAACGAGATCCATGCTCAAACTAAGGAAGGTGAAGCAAATTTTTCCAGATTCTATTATTATGATGAAGAAAAAGCTGTTTCCTGGAATTTAATTCAGAATAAAAATGAAATCATTTCTGTGAGTACAAATGATTTCCAGAATTTGTTTTCTAATGAAACAAGTGAGGTTTCTACAACAATTCATTTACTTCCTGAATTCAAGAAAGTCGATTTTTTCCTGAAAATTGATAATAGCGAAGAGGCGCTTAATTTTTCAGAAATTCAACAAAAATTAAACACAATAGAAAGTATAGCGGCTATTTATGCTGTGGATACTGATAAAATAAAATCAAAAAACAATCTAATTTTTTAAAAAAAATGTTAACAAACAAGAAAACCAAAATTGTTGCTACACTTGGCCCCGCTTGTAGTACAAGAGAGATCATTAAAGATATGATCGATGCAGGTGTTAATGTGTTTAGAATCAATTTTTCGCATGCAGATTACGAAGGAGTAAAAGAAAAAATCGACATTATTAGAGGATTAAACGAAGAGTTTGGTTACACAACTGCAATCTTAGGAGATTTGCAAGGACCAAAACTTAGAGTTGGTGTAATGGAAGAAGGAACTGTTGTAAATGATGGTGATGAAATCACTTTTACAACTGCAGAAGATATTATCGGAAATGCAAAAAAAGCATTTATGAAATATCAAAATTTCCCAAATGATGTAAATGTTGGAGAGCGTATTTTGCTTGACGATGGTAAACTTATTTTTGAAATTGTTTCAACAGATAAAAAAACAGAAGTTGTTGCTAAGGTTATTCAAGGTGGAGAATTAAAATCTAAAAAAGGAGTTAATCTTCCTAACACAAAAATTTCTTTACCAGCTTTAACAGAAAAAGATATTGCAGATGCTATTTTTGCAATCGAACAAAAAGTAGACTGGATTGCACTTTCATTCGTAAAGACTCCACGCGATTTACAAGATTTGCAAGAATTAATTGCTAAACATTCAGATGTAAAAATTCCAATCATTGCTAAAATTGAAATGCCAGAAGCTCTTGAGAACATGGATAAAATTGTAGCATATTGCGATGGTTTAATGGTTGCTCGTGGAGATCTTGGTGTTGAGCTTCCTGCTCACGAAGTTCCATTGGTACAAAAAGATTTGATCAGAAGAGCTAAAACTGCTAGAATTCCTGTTATCGTTGCTACACAAATGATGGAAACAATGATTACAAGTTTAACTCCAACAAGAGCAGAGGTAAATGACGTTGCGAACTCAGTAATGGACGGAGCAGATGCTGTAATGTTATCTGGAGAAACTGCTACAGGAAACTATCCAGTACAAGTAATTCAAAGAATGGCACAAATTTGCGAAGCTGTAGAAAACTCTCCGCTTATTCAAGTTCCTCAAAATACACCACAAATTAAAACTAAACGTTTCGTTACTAAAACAGTTTGCCACCAAGCAGCTTTATTAGCAAATGAAATCGAAGCTAAAGCAATTTGTACTTTGACAAATAGCGGTTATACAGCGTTCCAAATTTCGGCTTGGAGACCATCAACAGCTCATATTTTAGTATTTACTTCAAACAGAAGAATCTTAACACAATTGAATTTATTATGGGGAGTTAAATCTTTCTACTATGATAATGAAGAAAGTACAGACGATACTGTGACAGATGTAAATCAAATTGCAATCGAGAAAGGTTATGCACAAAAAGGAGATTATTTAATCAATCTTGCTGCAATGCCAATTAAAGATAAAGGAATGGTTAACACGATGAGAGTTTCTGAAATCGAATAACAATCCTTCAAATAATTTTAAAAAGCCGCTTATTTTTTAAGCGGCTTTTTGTTTTTTTAAACTTTTTTATAAAAGTAAAATACTTTTCGAATTTGATATTTTGTCTTTTCTGGGTCATTTTATGACTTAATTTTCTGATAATCTGACAAAATTTTAGACGAAAAAAAAGATTTTTTTTGTTTCATTTCACTAAAATTTCAAAAAATATCTATACAGAAAATCACCTCAAGCTATTTTTTGCTCTCTTTCCGCTCTGTCATAACTAAAGATCTAACTACTTAATTTTCTGTTAGTTTGATGTGTTTCATTTTGTAAAATGAAACATTTTGGTGCAAATTCTCCAATTATCTTGTTTCATTTTATAAAATGAAACAAGCTCATGCCGAATAAACACGATTGTTCGCTCTTTTATTAGTTAATTTGAGATACTTAAGAAAAAGTTAAAAATATTTTGTTTCAGATTTTAAAATAAAAATGAATTTGAAACACATCAAAAAAATGCAACCTTGGTGGAGAGTATTTTTTGAAAGCGTACCATTTTCCCCATTTGTTTTTTTGGATTTTCAAGCTCATATAAATAACAAGAATCATTAACGAATTTTTATTATCATGAAACAAGTCAAATTTAAGTACGGATTTGCAGATACCTTAAAGGTATTAGCATTGCTGTTTTTTACGGGAGTTTCTGTAACAGCACAGAGCAAAAAGCCAAATATTCTGGTGCTTTGGGGCGATGATATTGGAACAACTAATATAAGTGCTTATAGCGATGGACTTATGGGATATACTACTCCTAATATCGATCGCTTAGCCAATGAAGGATTACGTTTTTTACATTATTATGGAGAACAAAGCTGTACTGCTGGTCGCGCGGCATTCTTAACTGGACAGCATGGTCTTAGAACAGGACTTACAAAAGTAGGTTTTCCAGGTGCACCAATGGGAATGAGCCAGTTAGATCCTTCTGTAGGAGGAATCATGAAAAGCTTAGGATATGTAACGGGACAATTTGGTAAAAATCACGTAGGAGACCGAAATGAAAGTTTGCCAACTGTAAATGGTTTTGATGAATTCTTCGGAAATCTGTATCACTTAAATGCTGAAGAAGAACCAGAATTACCAGATTATCCAAAAGATCCAGAATATTTGAAAAAATTTGGACCAAGAGGAGTATTAAAATGTACTGCAACAAATGTTGATGACGCAACTACAGATCCTCGTTTTGGAAGAGTTGGAAAACAAAAAATTGAAGATACCGGAGCACTTACTAAAAAAAGAATGGAAACAGTAGACGACGAAACTTCTGCTGCGGCTATTGATTTTATTAAAAGACAAAGTGCATCAGGAAAGCCATTTTTCTGTTGGTTCAATGCTACTCGTATGCACCTTCGTACACACGTAAGAGCAGAACACAGAGGTAGATATACACATGGAGATAGTGAGTATATAGATGGTATGATTGAGCATGACGAAACTATCGGAAGTATCTTGAAAGCATTAGACGAGTTAGGAATTGCTGATAATACTATTGTAGTGTATTCTACAGATAATGGACCTCACATGAATACATGGCCTGATGGTGCTATGACCCCTTTCCGTTCAGAAAAAAACACTAACTGGGACGGGGCTTTCCGTGTACCATGTATTGTACGCTGGCCAGGACATATCAAGCCAGGAACTGTAACTACTGAATTGATGAGCCATAATGACTGGATTCCAACTTTCGCTTCAATTGCAGGAGAACCAGATATCGTAAATAAACTTCTAAAAGGTTACTCTGCAAATGGAAAAACATATAAAGTGCATTTAGATGGTTTTGATCAGAGTAAATTTTTAGAAGGCAAAACACCAAAAAGCGCCAGAGATAAATTCTTTTATACTGATGATGATGGTCTTTTGGTAGGTTTAAGAGAAGGAGATTATAAATATGTTTTTGCAGAACAACGTCTAGGAGGTACAATGGGGGTTTGGGCAGAACCATTTACCAAATTGCGTCTGCAAAAAATATTCAATCTATATCAAGATCCTTTTGAAAGAGCCGATATTACTTCAAATACTTTCTGGGATTGGCAGATGAATCATGTGCAGTTAATGTATGGCGCAATACAAGATGTGGTTGTGTTTGCAGAAACATTTAAGGAATATCCACCAAGATCAATCCCGCCAAGTTTCTCTGCTTATACTATTATGGAAGAAGCGATGAAAGATATCAAAGCTCAAAAATATGTAGAGAAAAATGTTTTACCTAAGCTAAAAGAAGAAGAAGAGACAGCTTCAAAAAAGAAAAAATAAATAATCTAAAAAGAGATTCAGATTTATTTGAATCTGAATCTCTTTTTCTAACATAAAAACATCATGAAAAAAAGTATATACATATTACCTCTGGTGGTTTTGTTTTTTTTGTCCTGTAAAAAGTCCGACACCTTAACTTCTCCAACAGAAAATAAACAAACAGAAACTACTGCAACAAGTGGTGATCCGCTGCCAAGCTGGAATGATGGAGCTTTAAAAAAAGACATTATAGCTTATGTTGAAAAAGTAACCAAAGAAGGAAGTCCAGATTTTATTCCTGTAGAAAGCAGAATTGCGACTTTTGATAACGATGGAACTCTATGGGCTGAAAAACCTTATGTTCAAGAACTTTTTGCTTTTTATAGAGTTAAAAAAATGGTAGAAGCTAAACCTGAATTAGCCAAGAAACAGCCTTTTAAAGCAGTTATTGAAAAAGATAAAACGTTCTTCGAAAAAGGAGGCGATAAAGCACTTATAGAACTTGTTGCAGCAACTCATACCGGAATGGCCGAAGATGAATTTGAAGCATCCGTTAATGACTTTTTTAAAACAGCACAATATCCTGGTAAAAATGTTCCGGTAAAACAAATACGTTATCAGCCTCAATTGGAACTTTTGAATTATTTGCGTGCAAATGGTTTCAAAACTTTCATTG
The DNA here is from genome assembly GCF_027111275.1 of Flavobacterium luteolum. Taxonomy (NCBI): domain Bacteria; kingdom Pseudomonadati; phylum Bacteroidota; class Flavobacteriia; order Flavobacteriales; family Flavobacteriaceae; genus Flavobacterium; species Flavobacterium luteolum. The sequence continues at coordinate 2,230,040 of NZ_CP114286.1, forward strand.
TAACTGGCGGAACGGTTGAAGTTGTTAGAGCAATATCTCAGGATTTTTATGGAATTCCAAAAGATCAGGTTGTGGGAACGTCTTTCAAATACAAATTTGACGATGCTAAAAATGCAGTCTTAAGAGAACCTGCTCTAGATCATTTTAATGATAAAGAAGGAAAACCTGTTGGGATTCAATTGCACATTGGTCAACGACCAGTTTTTGCCTGCGGAAATGAAGGCGGAGCAGGTGACCTTGCCATGTTGAGATATTCTTCTGGCAGTAAATATCCTTCGTTTCAGTTAATTGTAAATCATAACGATTCTATAAGAGAGTACAATTATCAGGAAAAAGATAACCTTTCTTTAAATACTGCCGCAAAATATAAATATCATGTAATCAGCATAAAAGACGATTGGAAAAAAATATTCCCTGATAAATAATTAGAAGTTGAAATAGATTTTCTACCCTAAAATTTTAGAATTAGAGATTGTATAATTTATTACCAAATACCTATGAAAACAAATTTTAGATCAAACAAATTGGCCAGTCTACAGAAGACTTTTGGCTTGCTTTTTTGCTTCTTTATAGCCAGTTTTGGTTATGCACAAAAAAGCCCAAATATTATTATTTTATTATCAGATGATACCGGATGGGGAGATTTAGGCCCTTATGGTGGTGGTGAAGGTCGTGGAGCCGCAACTCCAAATATAGATCGTATGGCGAATGAAGGAATGCAGTTTTGGTCGTTTTATGGCCAGCCAAGCTGTACTCCAGGAAGAGCAGCATTAATTACAGGAAGAATTCCAAACCGCAGTGGTATGACAACCGTTGCTTTTCCCGGCGATGGTGGAGGTTTGCCAAAAGCCGAATGGACATTAGCATCTTTATTAAAACGTAAAAATTACAATACCTTTTTTGCCGGAAAATGGCATCTTGGCGAGGAAGATTATTCTATGCCTATCGCACAAGGTTTTGATGTGATGAAAAACGTAACTCTTTACCACTTAAATGCTTACACCTACACAGATCCGGATTGGAATGCAGATATGCCAGAAGATATTAGAGCAACATGGGTAAAAGGAACCAAAGGTGCTTTAGAGGGAGAAGCTGGGAAACCATACAGAGAAGTTAGAAAAATAGACGGAAAAGTGATTCCATTTCTTGATCAGTATACAGAAGAAGAGTCTATAAAATGGCTGAAGGAAAATGGTAAAAAAGATAAGCCATTTTTTATGGAAATCTCTTTTGCAAAAAATCACCAGCCAAACTTACCGCATCCTGATTATGCAGGAAAATCTGCAGGTAAAAACAAATACGCCGATTGTATTGTTGAATTAGATTCAAGAATTGGGCGTATTATGGATGAAGTTCGAAACATGGGAATTGCCGAAAATACATTAATCATTTATACGGTTGATAATGGAACTTGGCAAGACGTTTATCCTGATTGTGGTTACACTCCTTTTAGAGGAACAAAAGGAACTGACCGTGAAGGCGGTAGCCGTATTCCAACATTAGCTTGGTGGCCTGGAAAAATTAAAGCAAACAGCAAAAATAATGACATTTTAGGAACACTTGATTTTATGGCAACTTTTGCCGCTTTATCAGGGCAGGAATTGCCAACTGTAGATAGAGAAGGAAAACCAACAATTTTTGACAGCTATGATATGTCGCCGGTTTTATTTGGAACGGGAAAATCTAAAAGAAATATGTGGTTTTATTTTACAGAAGATGAATTATTGCCAGGAGCTATAAGAGTTGGAAAATTCAAAGCAGTTTTTAATTTACGTGGTGATAACGGACAGGCGACAGGAGGTTTAGCGGTAGATTCTAATTTGGGTTGGAAAGGAGCAGCAAGTTATGTGGCAACTGTACCGCAAATATTTGACTTATGGGCAGATCCGCAAGAGCGCTATGATTTATTCATGAACAATTTTACAGAGAAAACCTGGTTCTTGCCTACTATTCAGAACATTATAGGAGAATTTGCTAAAACTTATGAAAAATATCCACCTCACGAAGTACAAAGCAACCTATATCCTGGTCCAATTACTATCGATAATTATTTGAGGCTTAAAGAGGCAAAAGAAAAATTAAAAGCCACAACAACTGCAAAAAGAAGCGGAGGCGGATGATAATTAATTAGTAATAAAATATTTTAGAATCAAAAAACAAGCAACTTTTACAAGGTTAAAAGTTGTTTGTTTTTTGATTCTATTAAAATTAAAAATCAAAAAAGAAAAAATTATGAAAGTATCTTCTGCTTCAATTAAATATTTATTTGCCCCGCTTTTTTTTCTTTTAAATTTTACTGCGTTTGCTCAGGAAGAACCTGCAAAACCTGGAAACAGTGCACAGGAACTTGCCGACAAAATGGCAAATCCCGTGGCAAGTTTAATTAGTGTTCCACTGCAAAATAATCTAACTTATGGAATTGGTCCTTATAATGGATCAAAATATCAGATCAATATACAGCCCGTTGTTCCTTTTAAGTTAAGTGAAAATTTAAATTTAATTACTCGTTATATTCTTCCAGTTGTAGATCAGCAAGATGTTACGGGAGAAAATACGCATGAATTTGGTTTAAGTGATGCAACGGTAACTGCGTTTTTCGCTCCAAAAACTAAAGGAATTATCTTGGGGGTTGGTCCTGCTTTTTTGGTGCCAACAGCTACAGAAAAATTGTTAGGAACAGAAAAATTTGGAATCGGTCCAAGTGTTTTGGTCATGCATCAAGGGAAGGGACTTTCTATAGGTTTTCTAGCCAATCAAATTTGGTCTGTTGCAGGAAATGCTGATAGAGCAGATTTTAATCAGTTTTACACACAATTATTTCTTACACATAGCTATAAAAGCGGTGCGAGTTTGGGTATCACTTCAGAAATTACCCAAAACTGGCAAGGAAATACAACTCTTATAACTCTTAGTCCAAACGTTGGTGCAATTACAAAATTAGGAGGTCAGACGATGCAATTTGCTGTTATGCCTTTAATACCAATCGTTGGGCACCAGTCTATAAAACCAGATTGGGGATTAAGAGCGGTCGTAGCCTTTATATTTCCACAATAATAAAACCGTTTAAAAGGTCTTTTTAATTTTATTTATCGGAATTATGGAAGAAGATTCAAAACATACAGCCGAAACCCCATTTAACCCGATTGCATCAAAGGCAGAACGTTATGAAAAAGGAGCTTCGATTAGAAAGAAAATCCCTTTAGCGAAGCATGGAGAATGGAATCCTTTAAAAAACCGTAAAAATCCAGTAGATATTTTGATTCAGACCAGCGAAGGAAGAGTTGAAAGTCTATTGCCTATTCGGTACAGAAGAATGATGGAATCTCCTTTTGCATTTTATAGAGGCGCCGCTGCTATCATGGCTGCCGATTTAGCGCATACTCCTGTATCGGGAATAAATCTTCAGCTTTGCGGTGATTGTCACTTGATGAATTTTGGCGGATTTGCAACTCCAGAACGCAAATTGGTTTTTGATATTAATGATTTTGATGAAACTTTTCCTGGCCCGTGGGAATGGGATGTAAAAAGACTGGCTGCAAGTTTTGTTATTGCAGGAAGATGGCGAAAATTCTCCCATAAAAACTGTAAAGAATTTGCTTGGAATGTTGCGGATAGCTATAAAAGGCATATGTTGGATTATAGTAAATTATCTGCACTTCAAATCTGGTATGCCGATATTGATTTGGCGGAGCTGATTGAATTAGGACGAGATAAAGAATTTAAAGAATTTGACCAGAAAAGAATTAAAAAGGCATCAGAGTATACCGCTCACGAAAAAGAGTTTGCCAAGATGACGTATTTTGATGGCGCCAGAGCACGTATAAAAGACGATCCACCCTTGATATTTCACCCAACAGGAGAACTTGAAAAACAAGTGGCAAAAGAAGGCGAAATCATCCACAATAGATATTTAGAATCCCTTTCAGAGGAAAAACAGGTTTTGTTAAGCAGATATAAGCTTCATGATATTGTTATAAAAGTAGTGGGCGTTGGAAGCGTTGGAACATTGTGTGGCATCAGTCTGCTAATGTCGGCAACTGGAGAACCTATTTTTTTACAGTTTAAAGAAGCCCGAAAAAGCGTCTTGGAAGGAAACGTAAAAGCAAAAGGAAAATACAGCCATCAAGGCGAACGTATTGTAATGGGACAAAAGCTAATGCAGTCTGCATCGGATATGTTTCTGGGATGGACAGACGACAGTAAAAACAGATTTTTCTACATACGCCAACTGAGAGATGCCAAAGTAAAACCCGTTCTCGAAGTGATGAAGTCCAAAAATATGGCAGAATATGCCAAAGCTTGCGGATGGGCACTTGCAAGAGCTCACGCACGTTCGGGAGATCCTTCTTTAATTTCGGGTTATATTGGAGATGCAAACGAGTTTGCCGATGCTATTTCAGAATTTTCGGTTTTGTACGCCGATCAAAACGAATCGGATTATGATAAAATGCTCGAAGCGATAAAGCATGGAAAACTACCAATAGCTGCGGAAATCTGATTCTTTACATTTAAAAGAAATAGAACAGATATGTAGCTGTACAAAGTAAATAAAACTTTAAAAAATCTTAAAATATTGAACAAAATATGCTTGAAAACCACAAAGTAAGATTTTATTTATTTAATACTGTTAATTAAAGAAAATGATTTATCTTTGAGAGTGATCTAAGTAATTGTTTAGTAATGGTTTGTGCTATATGAGCAATTATTGACATCTGTTCCGCCCCACGTTCAAGATTTTTACGATTTTAATACATGAGTTAAACTGATTTAATTATTAATTTAATAAATACCACAACATGAATATTAAAAGAACAAGTCTTCGTATAATCCCAGTCTTATTTTTGGGTTTATTTTACAGCTGCTCTCCAACTGTAAAAGTTACAACTGATTATGATCATTCTGCTAACTTCAGCGAATACAAAACTTTTGCGGTTTATGACTTAAAAGCGCAGCAAGGCCAAGTAAATCAGTTAAATGTTGATCGTGTTGCAAAAGCAATCCGAAACGAAATGCTGGCAAAAGGATTTACAGAATCTAGTAATCCTGATTTAAAAGTGAATGCCGTTTCTATACTAAAAAACAAAACATCGGTTAGTGCTAACACAGACTTTTACGGTTATGGCGGAATGTATCGTCCATACGGATATTGGGGAGGCGGTGCTATGATGGGCGGTGCCAATACAACATTTAATACTTACGATTATGTTGATGGTTCCTTGGTTATAGATATCGTATCTACAAAAACAGACAAGCTGGTTTGGCAAGGAATCGGAAATGCCGAGATTGACAGCAGACCAGATAATCCCGAACAATTTATAAACGACGCAATCAAAAAAATATTAACTGGTTTCCCTCCAGGAGCAGTTAAAAAATAATACAATAAAACATTTGTACTTGCCATACTTCGGCAAGTACAGTGTTTCTCTTCCTACATACGCCCCCATCGTATTCTATTTTTAAGATATTAAGAAAAATAATTATTTACTCAAATTAAGCTTAAAAAAATGATCGATATTTTACTTTCCCTTTTCTTTTTTATAGCCACAATTGCTGGCCTTGCTACTGCAATTATGGTTTTATTTTCCAAAAAAAATTACTCAAAAAGTTTCTTTTTAGGAATGTTTCTGCTGAGTCTGGCGGTAGTGAGTATCTACAATTTTTATCTGTCGGCCAATATCTTCAAAGAATTTCCAGATTTATTTATCATTACCAAATCATTTATTTTTCTGGCAGCACCTTGTTCTTTTTTATATGTTCGAAATATTTTAACGTTAGACAAAAGCTTCAGAAAATACGATTGGATGCATTTTATTCCTTTTACGGTATACTTCGCCTTAACACTTTTTGTATACATTGGAAGTTTTACTAATCTAAAAATCGTCGATTTTATAGCAGCAAAAATCAGAAATCCGTTTTCTATTTTGACCTTGACCATTTGGCTTTCCTATGTCTTTTTTCAAACCATGTTGATTTTAAACTATGATCTGAAAAAATTTAAAGGCAACCAATTTCATCGAGCCAAAGTAATCAACTGGATTAGGGTTTATAACCTTATGATTTTGTTTCTTTTCTCGGCACTTTTTGTACATCATTTTTTATCAAGAAAAGTTGGAGTTGTAGACCTTTCTTGTTATTTCTTAATTTCGTCGGTATTGTTTTTTACTGTCGGATGGCTTTATTTCAGACCTCAGATTTTTCATGACGAAGAAGAAACATTCGATTTTGTGGTAGATAATACTGTAGTGGTAAAAACAAAAGAGACCAAAAATACACTTCCAATAACAAACGAATTAACGTTAGAAAAACGAGAAGAATACCTTTTAAAACTGGATTATGTTTTAAACTCTAAAAATCTGTTTTTAAAGAAAGATTTCGTAATCAGAGATTTGGCAGACGAAACAGGAATATCGGTACACCATTTATCCAATTTGATTAATTCTGAATTCGGACTTCATTTTCAGGATTATGTAAACCTTAAAAGGATTGAATATTTTAAAGACAAAATAAACGATCCAGAATGGAAAGATTTATCTTTAGAAGGCATGGCTTGGGGTTCTGGTTTTAAATCCCGAACAACTTGTTTTAGAGCCTTTATAAAGCATACTGGGAAATCTCCTTCCGAATATTTTAAAACCATCAGAATAAATCCAGATCGTACAGGGTCATATTACTTCAAGTAAAATTAGTAACGGCTATTGCATCATCTTAATTTAAAATATTCTGCCATGAAATTAGAAATTGATAATTCGGGAAGAAAAGTGTAGTCAGTTTTTGCCGTAATAATGGTATTGATTTCTGTTTATTGTAATGCACAATTAAAAGGAGGACATATTCTTGGTGCAATGGGACTGCAATCGGGAACTCAGGCTCCAGAGAAAACCTTGAGCGTCTATATTCCAGGTTATATTTATGCCGCATCTTCTTTGCGAAATGGCAACGGAGACAATATTGGAAATCCCAATCTTACTATGTTCATAACAGGTGTTGGAGCTAATTATGTAACCGATTTTAAAATTTTGGGCGCCAATTACGGGGCCACAATTTTGCTGGCGGGTGCTTCTAACACTATTCAAGGAAGTTATGTTGATTCTAAAAGCGATTTTGCTTTTACAGATATGTACATACAGCCCGTTCAGTTAGGCTGGCACAATAAAAGAGCCGACTTTGTTTTCGGTTATCAATTGTATCTGCCAACAGGAAAATATGAATTGGGAGCTAGCAACAACAGCGGTTTAGGAATGTTCATGAATGAATTTTCGGCAGGGACAACTTTATATTTTAATGACAAGAAAACATTCCATTTTTCAGCTTTGGCTGCTTATGAAATCAACGGAAGAAAGAAAGATACCGATATTAAAACAGGAGATATCTTAAGCATTGAAGGCGGTTTAGGAAAAACATTTTATTGTATGAATGCCGAAAAAACCGCACCAAAAGGCATATTCAATGCGGGTTTGATTTATTACCTGCAATATAAAGTGTCAAACGACAGAATTCCTGTAGGAAGTATTTTGGTTATTGAACCAGATAAAGATAAAGTGGGCGGACTAGGAGCTGAGGTGAATTATTTGCACATAGGCAGTATGACATCGGCTGGTTTTAGATGGATTGGAGAAGTAGATGCAGTAAACAGATTTCAGGGAAATACGTTTTTTATAACGTTGGCACACGTTTTCAACTTTAATAAAAAATAATTTCTGAATTGTATTTCAGTAGATTTCAAGATTTTTTTGCGATGAAATAAAAATTTAAATCTAAAACGATAAATAGTCTATGAAAAACAAAAAAACAACAAAAAGAAGCGTTCTGTTTTTGCTTTGCATGATTGTATCGTTGAATGTTTTAAATGCACAAAAGCATCAAACCGTTTTAAAAGATTCTTTAGACGGAGCTTTCGATTTAAGTGATTTTCTTATTTATGCCAACGGATTCATAGTCGTGCCAACCATTATTACAGAACCGGCCGTAGGAGGATTTGGAGGTGCAGTTGCCCCAATTTTTCTAAAAAAACGTGCTCCCGTAATCGAAGCAGACGGAAGAAAACGATTTGTAAATCCAGACATTACAGGAGGAATCGGAATGTATACGGCCAACAAAAGCTGGCTTGCAGGAGCTTTTCGTTCTGCGACATTGGTAAAACCAAAAATATTATATCGTGCTTTTGCGGCTTATGGCGATATGAATTTATCCTTTTATGCCAATAATCTGCCGAATCATAATGACGAAGAATTTAAGCTCAACTTTAAATCGACTATTTTTTATACGCAATGGCTCAAACAATTTAATAATGCCAAATGGAGCGCTGGACCGCAGTACTTATTTTTAAATTCTAAAATAAACCTGCCCGATTTAGATCTTCCGCCACCATTTGTAGATCCTAAAGATATTAAAAGCACCATAAGTCAGCTTGGAGCCGCGGTTCAGTTTGACGGACGTGACAATATATTTACACCAGATAAAGGAATAAGGCTTCAGACCGATTTTTTCTGGTCAGATAAGGCGCTTGGCAGCGATTATCAGGCATGGCGCATCAATTTATCGGCAATTGGATATTATCCGTTGGCGAAAACTCTAATTGGCGGACTAAGGATTGAAGGAGAGCAGGCGTTGGGGAGTCCGCCTTTTTATTTACAGCCTGGAATTAATATGCGAGGAATTCCTGCTGCCCGATATATGGGAAAAACAAGCATTGTATCTGAACTTGAATTTAGATGGGATTTGTACCGAAGATGGAGCCTCATGGGATTTGGAGGTCTTGCAAGCGCCTTTAACGATTGGGATCAAGCCTTTGCAAAACCTGTTGTTTACAGCTACGGAACTGGTTTTAGATACCTCATTGCCAGAAAATTCAAACTTCGTATGGGAGTCGATGTGGCAAAAGGACCAGAAGAATGGGCGTACTATATTGTTTTTGGAAGTAACTGGATGCGATAGCTAAAAAAAGCAAAAAACTTGTAAGAAGTTAATTTATAAATAATAAACCTAAAAAGCCTTAATAACGTGTTATTGAGGCTTTTTTGTATTAAATACCTTAATAATTTATACCGTTAAGAAAATATTAACAATTAAACATTACACAAATTGTATAATATTTAATTGTTTTGTAACAAATTGGAAACATTGGAGACTAATTTTGTTAAATCTTAAACATAACTTATGAATACATTTTCATTCAAATCAGTGTTTGCTGCTTCAATCTTTTTGGCTGGAACTGCAGGCTGTTTTGCGCAAGACATCTTAGTAAATTCACTTAAACTAAATGCAAGCGACAAAAGTAAAGAGAACTTCAAATTTACAGAAGTAATCAACCTAGGAACAACATCGGTAAAATCTCAAGGATCATCTGGAACTTGCTGGAGCTACTCAACAAACTCATTCTTAGAGTCAGAAATGATTCGTTTAGGAAAACAGCCTGTTGAGCTATCTCAAATTTATTCTGCAAGAAACGTGTATGTAGAAAAAGGGATCAACTATGTTCGTATGCACGGAGCAATTACACTTGGAGACGGAGGAGCTTTACATGATGTAATTAACATGTACAAAAAATACGGAACTGTGCCTAGAGAAGTTTACACAGGATTAAACTACGGAACAGATAAAAATAAATTTGCTGAAATGGGTGCTCTTATTGAAGGTGTTCTTGCAGCAGTGGTGAAAAACCCGAACGGAGAATTGACTCCAAACTGGCAAAAAGCGTATTCAGCTGTTATTGATTCTTATTTAGGAAAAGTGCCAGATAACTTTACTTACAAAGGAAAAAACTATACGCCACAATCTTTTGCTAAAGAAGTAGTAGGAATTAACCCAGACGAGTATGTAGAAATGTCATCTTTTACAAACGCTCCGTACTACCAAAAAACAACTATGATGGTGCCAGACAACTGGTCATTGGATCAAGTTTACAACGTAAAATTGAACGATATGACAGACGTTATCGACAATGCACTTAAAAAAGGATATACTGTAGCTTGGGCAACAGATGTGAGCGAGAAAAGCTTTAGCTGGAAAAACGGTGTGGCTTATGTGGCATCTAAAAAATTCGACGATATGACGGCTGAAGAAAAAGCAGACATGTTTAACGGACCAAAAGTAGAACCAGAAATTACTCCAGAAATGCGTCAGGCAGCGTTTGATAACTACACTACAACAGACGACCACGGAATGCACATTATTGGTCTTGCAAAAGATCAAACTGGAAAAGAATATTATATCGTAAAAAATTCTTGGGGAGAAACAAACGACTACAAAGGTTTCTTGTTTGTAACTAAGAACTTCGTAAAATATAAAACTACTGCATTACTAGTAAACAAAGGAGGAATTCCTGCTGAAATTGCTAAGAAATTAGGGGTTTAATTCTCTGAGAGTTTTATAGAAAATAGAAAAGCGCCGTAATCTTTGGATTGCGGCGCTTTTTTGTTGAATAAAATTATTCTTCAATTATTTTTTTTATTCTTTGGTATATTTGTTTTTCATAATTATCAAACCTATCTAATAATCTTCTTCTTTCAGATTCGTTATTTGAATCATAATAGTTTATAATATTTTGCGGTACACCATAATCACTAGCAGTTCTTGCCTCGGGAGTAAATGCATTGTATTCAAGTTTAATGAGTAACTTATCAATACCAATGACATCTGCGAAATCTTTATTTTGCTGCTTGGAAATATAAAATTTGTACATTAGATTAAAAACTCCAATGTATTTTACTAATTGATATTTAAATGTATTGAAAACTAAGGTTGATGTGATTCTCATAGCAGAATTGACAGCATTTTTAGTTTCCTTTTCAATGTCAAATAATTTATTTTTTTTAGTAGCATCTTCAGCTCTTTTATTGATATTATCCATGAGCCTTTTAAAGTTATAACTGTAAACGCCTTCATACCCATTATAGATGTAACTAACTAGAGATGCAATAAGTACCGAAAATGTCTCTCCTTTTTTAGTATTGTATTTTCGTTCAATTAAAAAATATAAATTATTATTTTCAATAGTGAGTTCTTTTATAACATCTAATATTTCTTGAAAACCAATTTGATTTAATACTAAAAAAGGTCCAGAATTTAAATCATGAATTAAAGTATTTATTCTTTTATGAGATTCAGCATTTAGATTATTAATAGCGTCATATATTTTTATTTTATCTCTTTTGCTGATTACTTTAAATTGAGAAAGTATTTCTTCTGGAATGTCTCTATCTTCTTGTAAAATTTTAATCTCTGCAAGTCTTTGTTTACTTGTTTCATTTAGATATTCAAGAGGAGTCATCTCATCATCAATTTCTTTTCTTTCATTCAATAATTGATAATTCTTGTGCTCAATTTGATTCCCAACTTCATTTATTACATTAAGAAACTCCTCTTCTAGAGAAATTACACGCCCCTTAAAGTGTTCCATAAATCGCCCGGCTCTTCCAGCAATATTTTTTGCATCAAAGGTTAATAAGGGCTTTCCATTAGTGCCAGCCCCTTTTTCACTTTTGTAAACAATCATATTTTTGGCAGTGGTATTTACACCTTCGGTTATTGTAGTTGTGGAAGTTAGTATATTTACATTTGACTCTTTTGTGTTAAACAAGTTTACTATTTCTTTTTGAATATATTTTGGCACAACACCATGATGTACTGCAATTCCTTTTTCTAAGGATTCAATTACAACCCACCTGTTGTCATATTTATTTTTTAAATGGTCAATAAATGCTTGAAAGAAATTTGTGTCTATATTAGATCTTTCATATTCATTTGCCACTTTTTCAGCATTGGCTTGGGTATTACAATAGACTATTGCATTTTCATCTGCTAATAGAATTTGATCCAAGATTTCCTGCATTCTTGATCTTTTAGTCTTCTTTTTTGTAAAATCAAAATTTACACCATCAATATTTATTTCTGTTTTTACATTTTCAATTTCTGTTTTACTAACCTTGACGATTTCATATTCATTTCTTAAAAGTTTGGTTATTTTAAAGTCATTTAAGAATAAATCAAATGAAGGGTTATAACCTGGTGATTTTTTTTCAAATATTTCAATGTATGGTCCTGCAAGCAATAAATCTACTTTTGTATATTGTGATAGCCCATAAAATATTGCCATTCTGTAAGCAACATCTCGTTCATTTTCTTTTGCTTCATCATCAATAACGTATCCATTATCAATTTTATAAACTTCATCTACGAAAATAAAGTCTATTAATAAAGATGTATTGTTTTTGTCTAAAAAGGATAAAAATCTTTCAGGGGTAAAAATGAAAATATTATATATTCCATAATCGGAATCTATATCACTCAATGTATGAATTTTATAATCAAGCGGAAAAACAATTCGACCTTCTTTAATCTTCGATAGATTTTCTGACAATAATGCAATGCTAGGAAATATTAGAACAATATTTTTATATTTCATTTTTTTTATCACTTCGTAAACTAAATGTGTTTTTCCAAATGATGTTGAAGCCGAAAGAAAATATCTGTTTTGTTTTTGAACTTCAAATAAATTAAGAATATCCATTTGAAACTTGTGAAGTTTTGAGTCTTCGTCGGTGAATAATGAGGATTCATAAAATAATGATGAAAAAGTACTTAAGCCTATATTTTCATCGTCAATTGAAGAAGAATAACTGGAATTAAATTTATCCAGCACATCATAATATTGAGGAACTCCAACTTTATTTGACAAATAAATCAAGAATCTTTTGTCCGAATCATCAAGTTCTTCATCTTTAATGAAATCAAAAAAATCACAAACTTCATCTAGTAGTTTGTGCATTGGTATGTTGCCACTATTGTATGAATTTAGTGCTTTTACTACATTAAGGGTTCTTTCTTGTCTATCCATTTTATAATTGTTTCTTTAGATGATTTTACATCATCAATTGGAATCAGAATAAAAAATATTGAGTGTTCGATAGTTATTTGATCAAATTTTATATGATTATAATTATCATTAATATGCTTAATTGCAGTCTTAATCGTTTCATTATAATCGTTATTAATTTTGTTAAACGTTACAAGAATAGGGTATACTAATTTTATTTCATTTTTAATTAACTCGTCTGCTAATGAATCAATTATGCATTTTTCCCACTGATCAAGTATTTTATAAAGTTTTGAGCTCTTATCTGTAATATTACCTTTTTTTTGAAGAATTGTTGTAAAGTTCGTATTAACTAAATAATCATCTGAAATTGCCTTTTCTATGTTTTTAAAAACACTATCGATCGCGTCTTCACAATCTTCATAAAATTTGGTTTCTCCAAACCAAAGCTCAATTTCATTGTCTTTTTGAATTAAATGGAAAGAATCATATCCAGTTACTTCTGATTTTTTTTGTATGTCATAGAAATACCCTCTAGAAACTAAAGTGTTTGTATTGTAAAAGTGATGAAGTACAGTACATAGTAATGCCTCTCCGTAAATCCCTAATCTTCTTTTTGCTAAATCAGTTGCAGTATAATTGTATTTAAATTTAGTATTAAATGCTTTGATAAACATTTTCTGATGATCTCCGTCCAGTAATTGAAATTCATCATATGCATAATACAAGATACTTTCATAAATAATCCTATTTAAATCTTCAGCATCAATATTTTTATAACAATCATCATTCAAATCTTTATGAGTTATACAAGTTTTATCTATACCCAAAGTAGAATGGGATAATTTATACTCTAATATAAGTGTCTTGTCTATTAGCTTTTTTAGACTGTCTTTCATTTTGCATACTTTAAGAGTCGAAAAATTTGCTTGTAAATAAAGAATTTTAAATATTATTACATACAGTATAAACACCTGTTTTATGCACAGGAATTATATACAAAGAGCATAGCATCTATAAATCTTAATTATTGATAAAGATAAAGTGTTTGTTTTTTATTATTTTACGGGTTTCCATAAAACAAAAAAAGAGGTACAAATAAAGTACCTCTTTTTTATTATATATTTTTCAAAGAAATCTACTTCCCCTTCATCAACCTCTCCAAATACTCCACTTTATCCTTTTCAGCTTGAACCAAACGCTCGTAAAGTTCCACAACTTTATCAAGTGGATTGAAGTTGCAATTATGGTTTACAGTTGGTCCGCTATGAATAACAGAACCTTCGTGATTATTTTGAATGTTGTTTAATACAACTTCGTCGCTATAATTCTTAATTGCATCAGCCGAAACACCTAAAGCTTCTGCAATAGAGTTTAATCTTTCATCGTCAACATTCTCGCTTCCTTCAATGGTAGAAACGTATTGTTGGCTAACACCTATTGCAATCGCAAGTGCTTCTTGTTTCATTCCTCTAAGCTCTCTAATACGGCTTATGTTTCTCCCGATATGTTTTGGTTTTGTTGCTGTGCTCATACTTCAAAGATATTAAAAATCCTTAAAAATTAGGAATATAGTAAAATACAATCTTTTTGCTTGTGAGATAAAATCGTAATCTATTTTGTTAGAATGTATTCTATTGTTTATTTAGCCGAAACAAAAATACAATTTTTCGTACAATAATTATTCATAACCAAAACCATAAATAAACGCCATGAAAACAGAAAGCGAAAGCAATGCAAATCAAAACAAAATAATAGAATCGATAGCTAGATTAATATCAGATATTGGTTTCGACGGAGAATATAAAAACCATACAGAATATTTAAACGAGATTTTTGAGCATCTTCTAGAAACAGAATCGGGAGACAGCCGTTCTTTACGAATTAAAATGCTTAGTTGCATTAGAACCAGTAAAATGCTGGCAAAAGCACTAGAACCATTTTCAGATGAAGAAATACAAAATGCCTGCCTTCAAATGACATATGAGTAAAAAGAAGCACTTTATCGGCTTTCTAAGTAATTCGTGGTTAGAATAAAAGCTAACTAAAAGAAAATCAGTAACTTTAGGCTGAGTTTTTTAATTGGGGCATCTAATTTTATTCAAAAATCATGAAAAAGTATGAAGCAATTTTATGTACACTTGCGTTCGTATTTTCTCTCGGCTGTTTTGCTCAGCGCACCAACCATGCCTCCGCTTCTCCAGCAACAGGAAAAACGACACTATTGACGGATAGTCTTTCTACGGGTGATTATGTCATACAATCGTATTATGTCGAAGAAAGAATAAATAAGCTTTTTGGAGGTAGAATTATTACCTACCAAGTTTCAAAGCTGGACATGGTCGATACTTACGATCTTGGGCCAAATAATACAAGAACGGTAATTCCGAATTACGTAAAAAGAAAACCAAAAGTAGCTCCAAATAAAATTGAAGCCAAAGCGCTTGTTGCAAGTTCGTCTGCTTCTCTAGAGCCAGTTAAGGTAGAAGTTACGGCTCCTTCAACTATATCCTCAAAATTTGTAAGCGTTAATGTAGTCGACACCTACGAAAAAGTGATTGATAAAGGGTATAAATCTATCGATATGCTGAAAAAAGTAGCAGACCGTTTTTATTTTGAAGGCAATCTTAGTGCTGCGGCGGGCTATTACACGCAATTATTTGAAGAAGCCAAAGATTTAGAGGTTATTTACTATTATAGATATGCTCAGTCCTTAAAAGCAATAAATGAAAATGAAAAAGCAAATACTTTAATGAAAAGGTTCAAGAGCGAAACTTTGACAATGAAATAGTTTGTTTTAACCGCAAAGGGCGCTAAGGTTTTACGCAAAGTTTCCCTAACCGCAATCCCGATAGCTATCGGGAGCTAAGATTTACGCAAAGAGCACAAAGGTTATTTTGAGGTTAAATCTAAAGATTAAGTTCGCAAAGCTTTGTGTTTATAAAGTTTTGCGAATTTTTTTGTTTTACCTACAGTTTGTCATACTGAGGAACGAAGGATCACACTCGCATATCGACAAAGATCGGCAGACTTTGCGATCTCTTTTATAGATTCCTATTAAGTCTCAGAAAAAAAACACTTAGCATCCTCTGCGTTAAATCTTTGCGAACTTTGCGTAAAACCTTGCGAACTTTGCGGTTAAATAAACAATCCTATTATTGGAATTTGGAATTTTTAAACTTTGGAATTTGAACAAAAAAAAAGACCATCATTTCTGATAGTCTTTTTTGCTCCCCCTCTTGGGCTCGAACCAAGGACCCTCTGATTAACAGTCAGATGCTCTAACCAACTGAGCTAAGGAGGAATCACCTTAAAAGGTTAATATGTTTGCTAAAAAAAGTTGCTCCCCCTCTTGGGCTCGAACCAAGGACCCTCTGATTAACAGTCAGATGCTCTAACCAACTGAGCTAAGGAGGAAAGTGTTGCTCTTTTTAGCGAGTGCAAATATAAAACTATTTTTAGTTTCTCAAAAACATTTTCACTCTTTTTTTGACTTTTTTTTACTTGCCTACAATGGCTTTGTAAATGTCGTTACCGTTAGCAAATAGTAGTAGTGAAATAAGTAAAACAAAACCAACCATTTGCGCATTCTCTAGGAATTTATCGCTCGGTTTTTTGCCACTTACAATTTCATACAATAAAAACATTACGTGACCACCATCAAGTGCCGGAATTGGCAATAAATTCATAACTCCAAGCATAATCGACAATAAAGCTGTGATTGACCAAAATACTTCCCAGCTCCAAGAACTTGGAAAAATGTTGTAAATCGCAGCAAAACCACCCACTTGTTTGTAAGCTTTAGTTTCTGGATTAAAAATCATTTTCAATTGTTTTCCGTAACTTACCAATTGATCTTTTCCTTTTTCAAGGCCAACTGGAATAGATTCGAAGAAACCATATTCTTTTGTACTTATTTTATAGTATCCTAGTTTTTCTAATGATTTCATGTCTAAACCACCAGAAACAACACCTAATTTACCATCGTTAGTAACTTTTAGAGTAATTGGAGTTTCTTTTAGATCACGTAAAACAACTGCAGGAATTTGCTTTCCTTTGTTCATATCCAAAACAGCTTTAGCTTCATCAAAATATTTAATTTTTTGTCCGTTAAGAGAAAGAATCAAATCTTTTGGTTTTAAATTTTGGTTTGGAGAATCTTCCGCAATTTGGCTAATTGCAAAAGGTCTACGAATTCCAACAAGAAGCCCTTTTTCTGTTTTAGAAAGCTGATCTATAAAATCAGTTGGCATTTTTAGTGTTTGCTGTTGTCCGTTTCTTTCAATCAAAACCTCTTTAGCCATGATAATATTAATATTCATGTCTTTGTCAAAATTTTCTACAGATTTACCATCAATAGAAATAATTTTGTCACCTGTTTTAAAACCTGCTTTAAGCATCACTGGATTTTCAATCAGGACACCATCTTTTAAGTCAGCATTAGCAATATAAGTATCTCCGTACGCGAAAGCCATTCCGATATAAATAATAAAAGCCAGGATAAAGTTTACAGTAACACCACCAAGCATAATAATTAAACGTTGCCAAGCTGGTTTAGTACGAAATTCCCAAGGCTGAGGCGGAAGCTCCATTTGCTCTTTGTCCATACTTTCATCAATCATTCCAGAAATTTTCACATAACCACCAAGAGGAAGCCATCCGATACCATATTCTGTTTCTCCGATTTTCTTTTTGAATAGTGAATATTTAACATCAAAAAACAAGTAAAATTTTTCGACTCTAGTTTTAAACAATTTAGCAGGGATAAAATGCCCTAATTCATGAAGAATAATAAGTAAAGATAAACTCAATAGAAATTGAGAGAGTTTGATAACTATATCCATTTTTTGTTTTTAATTCGTATTTAACGCACAAAAGTAGCGTTTTCTATTTTAATATAAGAGTGCAAGATAGTGTTTAAGGTTTTAAATGTTTGTTAATAATTAAGGTAAGTTTTTACAAATCAATTAAACGTTATTTTATTAGTAGCCTATTTGCTGATTATGTTACAAACATAATGCCTTACTATATAATAGTGTTGATTTTACAAAAAAAAAGGGAATTTTAAATTAATGTTTCAAAATTAAATTTGTAAGATATTTTCTTATATTTGATTTACAAACAACAAAAAAAATGATTATGGAAGATATTTTTGAAAAAACGCCAACAGCATTAAAGGTTATGTATACTGCTTTTATTTTGATAGCTGCAGCCTATTTTGCGGGTTACATTTTTGGAAAATTCTTTT
Organism: Flavobacterium luteolum; assembly: GCF_027111275.1. Classification (NCBI taxonomy): domain Bacteria; kingdom Pseudomonadati; phylum Bacteroidota; class Flavobacteriia; order Flavobacteriales; family Flavobacteriaceae; genus Flavobacterium; species Flavobacterium luteolum. Next base: position 2,248,102 of record NZ_CP114286.1, read on the forward strand.
CTGCTTAAAATAGATAGAACCTTTGATGAGGTTAATAAAAATCATGAATTTTAAAAAATTATAATATGAAGTTTTTCAAAAGCAACTCGTTTTATGTTTTGGTCTTAGCCTTTATAGTTATGGTATTAATGGCTTATGCATTTGATAAAGGAGAAATTCTTGGCATTGCAATGGCTAAATTTCATTGATTAAAATGAATGAGATGTGATTTAAATGTTTGTTAATTAATAAACATTTCGAATTCTCGTTTTAACAAGATACTGTAACTTTACTTTTCGAACACTGCCTTACTCATTGGTAGTATAAACTCATTAAAAGTTACAAGTATATGGCAACGAAATTATTTTCTCCGCTTACTATAAAAAATATCACTTTAAAAAATAGAATTGCAATCTCGCCCATGTGCCAGTATTCTGCAATTGACGGATTTGCAAACGATTGGCATCTGGTTCATTTAGGAAGCCGTGCCAGCGGAGGCGCTGCACTAATTATTCAAGAAGCAACAGCGGTTTCTCCAGAAGCGAGAATTTCTCCAGCCGATTTAGGAATTTGGAAAGACGAACACATGGAAAAACTAAAGCAGATTAACGCTTTTATAGTTTCCCAAAATTCGATTCCAGGAATTCAATTAGCACATGCAGGAAGAAAAGCGAGTGTTTCGGCTCCGTGGTTGAGCAATAAAAAGTTAGATTTCGCTCAAGGCGGATGGCAAACCGTGGCACCAAGTGCGATTCCATATCACGACAACGAACCATTTCTTCCAGAGGCTTTAGACAAAAACGGAATCCAGAAAGTAATCTCCGATTTTAAAACAGCAACCAAAAGAGTAGTTGAAGCAGGATATCCGGTTGTAGAAATCCATGCGGCTCATGGCTATTTATTGCATCAATTTCTTTCTCCATTAACAAATGTAAGAACAGATGAATATGGCGGAAGTTTCGAAAACAGAATTCGTTTTACTTTAGAAGTTGTAGAAGCGGTTCAATCAGAATGGCCGTCAGATTTGCCTTTATTTGTTAGAATTTCGGCAACTGATTGGGCAGAAAACGGATGGAACCCAGAAGAATCTGTACAGCTTTCTAAAATATTAAAAGAAAAAGGAGTAGATTTAATCGATGTTTCGTCAGGCGGATTGGTTTCGCATCAGAAAATTACATTAGGGCCAGGTTATCAGGTTCCTTTTGCAGAAAAAGTGAAACAAGAAGCGGGAATTTCTACAGGTGCAGTTGGTTTAATTACAGAAGCCAAACAAGCGGAAGAAATCTTAAATAACAGTCAAGCCGATTTAATTTTATTTGCGAGAGAATCTTTAAGAAACCCGAATTTGCCTTTGGATTTTGCTAAAGAACTTAACGACGATATTCAATGGCCAAAACAATACGAAAGAGCTAAACTTTAAATATTTTTATAAGCCACAGATTACACAGATTAAAATTATTTTTTTAATTTTTTTTTCGCCACGAATTGCGCAAATTTTCACAAATCGTTGCGTTCAGAAACTTAAAAAAAATAGTGAAAATTTGTGTAATTGCTTCGCCAGTTCGCTATCGCTCGAGTCGTGGCAAATGAAAATCCTTTTTAATCCATATAATCTGTGGCAAAAAAAAACATAACAATATGCAAAAGATAAAGACAGCACTATTATCATACGGAATGTCGGGGAAAGTATTTCACGCTCCGTTTTTAGATATTCACGAAGGATTTGAACTTTTAGGTTCTTGGGAAAGAAGCAAAAAGCTAATTCAGGAAGATTATCCATACGTAAAAAGTTACGCATCTCTTGACGAACTTTTAGCCGACGATGTAGATTTAGTAATCGTAAATACACCAGTTGGAACACATTACGAATATGCTAAAAAAGTGCTTTTGGCAGGAAAACATGCCGTTGTAGAAAAAGCATTTACAACAACTGCAGCCGAAGCAAAAGAATTGGCAAAAATTGCAAAAGAAAAAGGTTTGAAATTGGCTGTTTTCCAGAACAGAAGATGGGACAGCGATTTTAAAACCGTTAAAAAAGTAATTGATGATGGCGTTTTAGGAGATTTGGTAGAAGCCGAATTTCATTTTGACCGATACAATCCGTTATTGAGCCCAAAAGCCCATAAAGAAACCGCAAATGATGGAGCAGGAGTTCTAAAAGATTTAGGGCCTCATATCATAGATCAGGCGGTTAGTTTGTTTGGTTGTCCAAAAGCAGTTTTTGGAGATATTCGAGTAACCAGAGAAAATTCAGTTGTAGACGACTGGATCGATTTGACTTTGTTTTATTCTAATTTCAGAGTTCGTCTAAAAGCAGGATTTTTTGTGAGAGAAGCCAATCCAGCGTATACTTTGCACGGAAAAAAAGGCTCTTTCTTAAAACCTCGAGGAGATGTTCAGGAAGATGAATTGAAAGTTGGTAAAAAGCCAAATCTAGATTCTTGGGGAACAGAAGATGAAAGCTTGCAAGGACTTTTGCACACCGAAATAAACGGTAAAATTGTGCGAGAAAAAATCCCAACGCTTCAAGGCAATTATTTTAGTTTCTTCGATGGTGTTTACGATTCGATTGCAAACGATAAAAAAGAACCTGTCACGGCAGATGAAGGTGTAAAAGTAATGCAGGTTATAGAAGCCGCAATTGCGAGTAATGCACAGCAAAAGGTAATAGGCATATCATAATACATCCCTACGGAACAATGAAATATAAATAAAAAGGGATTATCTCAAAAATTGAGATAATCCCTTTTTATTTTCTTAAAAAAATCAAACAAATTATAATTCTACTAAACCCGAAAAATCGTAATTTTAATAAGCCAAATTCAATTAAAAACCTTTGAATTTATAAACAATAACGTTGTATATTGTGGATAACCTTAGGCTTTATGCACTTTGACGAGCGTTTTTAGTATTTTTGACAACATTCCAATAAAATTCAATATGCTGATAAACATTAATCCATTATCGCTTTTTCAGACCAAAGCCAAAATCAAAAAAGTATTTAGAGAAGCCAAAGCGTCTTATTTAAATCGAATTCGTTTTGCTGTTGGAATGTTCTATTTCGGAATGGGTTTAAGTTTTGCCACTTGGGCAAGCAGAATTCCAGATATTAAAACCGCTTTGCATTTAACAGAAGGCGATTTGGGTTCTATACTTTTCGCACTTCCGGTAGGACAATTGATTATTATGCCTTTTTCGGGTAAAATGGTAACCAAATTCGGTAGCCATCGTATTCTAATTTTCTCTTTAATAATGTATGTTTTGTGCTTAATCAATTTAGGTTTGGCGACAACATCGTTACAATTGTCATTAGGATTATTTTTGTTTGGTGTGTTCGGAAATCTTGCCAATATTGCCGTAAACACGCAAGGCGTTTATACCGAAGTTTTATTTAAAAAAACAATTATGTCCTCTTTTCACGGAATGTGGAGTTTTGCAGGATTTACTGGCGCGTTGGTAGGTTTAGGAATGCTGGCTTTAAAATTAAGTCCGTTGCATCACTTTATTATTGTAGCCGGAATTGTTTTATTGATGGTAGCTTTTAATTTTAAATTTTTGGTTAGAGCCAAAGAAAAAAAGAAACCAAAGGAAGAAGGCAAAAAACTATTTGTAAAACCAGATACAGCTTTGCTTTGGCTTGGTGTTATCGGATTCTGTAGCATGGCCAGCGAAGGCGTTATGTTTGACTGGAGCGGGGTTTATTTTAAAGATATTGTAAAAGCACCTGGACCTTTGGTAGTTTTAGGTTATACTTCTTTTATGATTATGATGGCAAGCGGAAGATTTCTAGGCGACGGATTAATCAATAAATTTGGACGCGAACGCGTTATGCAGATTAGCGGTGTTATGATTTCCGCTGGACTTTTTACAGCTGTTTTTCTTCCTTATATTATTCCATGCACCATAGCTTTTATGTTTGTAGGTTTGGGCGTTGCCACAATTGTACCAACTGTTTATAGTATTGCAGGTAAAAACCCGACCGTTCCTGCGGGAGAAGCTTTAACTATTGTTTCGAGTGTAAGTTTCCTTGGTTTCTTAATGGGACCTCCAGTAATTGGGCACATTGCACAAAGTTTCGGGCTTCAGTTTTCTTTTGCCTTTATCGGAATTTTTGGTGTTCTAATCGCTTTTATGGTTTCTAAAATTAGAACAGAACAATAATAATTGACCTTTGTAAAAATGCCTTATTTTGACCATTCTTTCATTATATCAAAATAAATTTGAAAGAATTTACTTATAATTAAATATTTTGTTTATTTTTGAATTTCAAACTTCAAGCACTGAGATTTGAAATTTTCTTTTTTCCAAAAACCAATTTTATCTTTTGAATTAAGGATTCTAATCCTAGAATATATTCAAAGTTAATAATAGGTTTTAATGATAAAAAATTACGCTGTCTTCTTTATTTTATGGTTCTTTAATTTTGCTTTTTCGCAGAAAGAAATAACAGTAACAGGAATTGTTATTGATGCCCGAACACAGAATCCATTGGAAAGTGTAGTGGTGACAATACAGAATACGGCTGTAATGCAGCTTACGTCAAAAACAGGGAAATTTGAACTTCATATATTTCCCAAAAAAGAGCAGTTGCTTTTACTTAGAAGTCAGGGATACAAAGATTTTCTTTTAAAAGTTCAGTCCGATTTGGGACAAGATATTAATCTCGGCATTTTACAATTAGAAGATACTTATTCAGATGAAGTGCCAGCAGCATTGATTACGCTCTCGGATAATGATTTTTCAGATGATAACAGTTCGTCAGAAATGACTTCAGGACTTTTACAATCGTCAAGAGATGCTTTTATGCAGGCATCGGCATTCAATTGGGGGCAGGCTCGGTTTCGTATGCGTGGTTTAGACAGCGAAAATGCAATCACGATGCTTAATGGAATGCCAATGAATAAAATCTACGATGGCAGACCACAATGGGGAAATTGGGGAGGTTTAAACAATGTGCTTCGAAATCAGGAATTCTCAGTAGGAACAGCTGCTTCCAATTATACATTTGGCGGAATTTTAGGCACACAACAGATTTTTACTCGTGCTTCTTTATATAGAAAAGGAACATCATTAACGTTTTCTGGAAGTAATACCACTTATTTATGGCGGGCAATCGGAACCTACGCTTCGGGAATGAATGCTTCTGGTTGGGCTTTTGTGGTTTCGGCAGGAAAACGCTGGGCAGATGAAGGCTATTTTGAAGGTACAAATTTTGACGCAGACTCTTTTTTTCTTAGTGTCGAAAAGAAACTAAACAGCAGAAATTCAATCAATTTTACAGGGTTTTATACGCCTAATTTTCGAGGGAAGAATTCTTCTAATACTGCTGAGGTTACCGATTTAATGGGCGAAAAATACAATTCGTACTGGGGATTTCAGAATGGTGAAAAGAGAAATGCAAGAGTGAAAAATGTAGAAGAGCCACTCTTTATCCTGAATCATTATTTTAAAATTGATGATAAAACCAATCTGAATTCTGCAATTATGTATCAATTTGGAAAAGTCGGAAACAGCAACATTGATTACCAAAATGCAGACAGTCCAGATCCTGTTTATTACAGGAAAATGCCAAGTTATTTTAGTTCGCTTTATGCCAAAGATCGTGGAGAATTTTCAGGTGAATTTACTCCAGATTATGAAAATGCAGAAAAAAACAAAATAGCTTTTTTGGAACATCCACAAATCAATTGGGACGAAATGTATTTTGCTAATCAAAAAATAGGACAGAATGGTTATGAGCCAGCTAAAAGTCATTATGTACTTTACGAAGACAGAACAGATGATCAGACTTTAGCCGTAAACTCAAATTTGAATACACAGATAACTCCTAATATTTCTTTTGATGGCGGATTTACTTTTAAGAAATTAAAATCGCATAATTTTCAGTATTTATTAGATCTTCTTGGCGGAGCATACTTCGAAGATATCGATTCGTTTTACAAAGGAAGCCTATCTCAATCTGACTTACAGCACCCGGACCGTCAAGTTGTAAAAGGAGATATTTATGGATATAACTATAATTTACTGGCCAATACTTTAGATGTTTTTGCACAATTTAAATTTAGTTATAACAAAACAGAATTCTTCTTGGCACAATCGTATTCTATGTCAGATTATCAAAGAGAAGGATTATATCAAAACGGATTATATCCAACAAATTCGTTGGGTAAAAGTGAGAAAGTAAATTTTGAGAATTTTGGTTTCAAAGGAGGTTTCACCTATAAAATATCAGGAAAACAACTGTTTTTTTTTAATGCTGCACATTTTACCAGAGCACCTTCGCTTCGAAATACATTTTCAAATTCACGTTTAAATAATACTATCGTTGACGGAATTGAAAGTGAAAATATTAGTAGCGCTGAGGTTAATTACATATACCGATTGGCGAAGCTTAAATTGCGTTTAACTGCTTATTATGCTGCCATTAAAAATACTTCGAAAACTTCATATTTCTATGCCGAAGGAATTTTTGATAACGGTTCTGGTTATGATGCTACAAATGCATTTGTAAGTCAGACCCTAACCAATTTGGATAAGAAAAATACTGGAGCAGAATTGAGTTTTGAGTATCAAGTTTGGCCAACTTTAAAAACAACTTTATCTGCAGCATTTGGAAATTACATTTATAATAGTAATCCGAATGTGATGATTACAAACGATGCCAATAGAGCGAAAGAAGGAGCGCAAACTACTTTTGATTTTGGATCGGCATATTTAAAGAACTACAAACAGCCAGGAACTCCACAGCAAGCCTATTCATTTGGATTAGAATATCGCAATCCGAAGTTTTGGTGGATTGGGGGGAATATTAATTATTTGGCAGAAAGTTATATAGATGTTTCTCCAATTTCTAGAACATCTCAATTTTACATCAATCCAACCAATGGTTTTCCTTTTCCTGAAGCAACTTCAGAAAGAGGGAATGAATTATTAAAACAAGAAAAATTTAACCCTATTACATTATTGAATTTGAGCGGAGGAAAATCTTGGCGTATTCATAAAAAGTATGTGGGACTTTTTGCCAGTGTAAATAATGTCTTGGATCTAATATATAAAACGGGCGGTTTCGAACAGGCAAGAAATGCCAATTTTAGAGCGCTAAATCAAGACGCTTCAAGCGGAACACCATCTTTTGGTCCAAGATATTATTATGGCTATGGCCGAACTTATTTTCTAAATCTCACAATCGGGTTATAAACTGAAAGCTATTTCTCATGAAAAAATTAATTTTATTTTTTGTATTATCCTTAATCAGTTGCAGTAAAGATGTTGAAACTCCAGAATTAACCTGCACTCAACCCAACCTTACTGTAAATAAAAGCGTAGAAAAAGTCTATGAGCTTTCGGGTACAACAGCGAAGCAATATTTGTACGATGATATTATAGAAGCTTATGTAGTTTCAAGTGATGAGGGAGGCAATTTTTTTAAAACGATTTCATTGCAGACAAGAGAAACTGATGGAATTCCTGCGATTGGTTTTAGTGTTCCAGTTGATGCAACAAATACTTACATTGATTATCGTATGGGAAATAAAGTGTTTGTAAAACTTAAAAACCAATTTACAGATTTGTATTATGGAGGATTGAGGATAGGGAGTTTGTATGTAAGCAATGCTGGTGATCCAACAATTGGAAGAATTTCTCAAAATGAATACAAAAATGTACTAAATGCTTCATGTACAAATATTGACGAGAATCAGTTGGTTAAATCACTTTCTGTAGAAGAAGCGCTTTCAGATTCTAAGTTAAATACTTTGATAGAGTTAAATGATGTAGAGTTTACCGAAGCAGCATTAGGACGCCATTATTTTGAAGAATCCAATAATGTTGGAGGTTCGACGAACTGGTATTTGAGAGATAAAACAGGAAATCAGATTATTTTTAGAACCAGCAGTTATGCAAAATTTGCAGATTATGCTGTGCCGGAAGGAAGCGGAAAAGTCAAAGGAATTCTAACAAAATTTGGGACGGATTATCAATTTATGGTTCGTTACGAAAGTGATATTATAATGAATGGGAAAAGAAATACACCATTTTTTGCTGAAGATTTTCAGTCAGTTAAAAACAATGTCAATTTTGTGCTTCCTGGTTGGAGTAATATTGTTGAGAAAGCAACAAAGCTATGGAAAAGCATCGTCTATGGAGGAAATGGATATGCCGAATTTAATACCACGAGTACAACTGCAGCCGAGAATGTGGCTTGGCTTGTTTCGCCTAAAATAAATCTAACAGGGTATAAAAACGCAGTGCTTTCTTTTAGAAGTGCTCAACACGATTTAAAAGTTGATTCTCCATTAAATACTTTAGAAGTATATGTTTCAACTAATTTTGATGGTGCAAGCGTGACCAAAGCGAAATGGACAAAATTGGAAGCAAAAGTTCCAACGCTTTCGACACCTTCCCGTGAGTTTATCAGTTCTGGAGGAATTGATCTTTCTTCCTATTCTGGAAATATAAATATTGCTTTTAAATACATCGGCTCAGGAAAAGACAAAACATTAAATGGTGCTTTTATGGTAGATGACATTAAGATTTTTGGAGAGAAATAAAAGGTATTTTAAAAGAATGAAAATAATCTGTTGATTTTTAGAGTATTATTGAAAAGTTTGTAGTTTTTGTATTTCAAATTGTTAAAATCTAATTGAATTTCGTACTTTGGTCATCCCAAATCAATACAAATACCACATGAAAACCTACTTTATTGCCATCTTAATGGTGGTGTTTCCTTTCTTGATGCACAGTCAAGACAACGTTAGACTAAAGCAGATTAACATTGTAAAAACAAATTACCAAAATTCTAAAGACGGCGAAATTGTTAACAAAACAATGGCCTTTAAAGACGGTAAACTTCAAACGATTACCACTTCAGATGTTGTACAGCATTTCTACTATAACAAAAATGGCTTGCTGGATATGTCTGTAAAAGACAAAGTGGGAAGCGACTGGAAAGAAGTAATAAACTATACTTATGACGCTGATAACAATATTACCAAATTTGTAAAAAAATATCAGGAAGGACCTAATTATATTACAAAAGTAGTATCATTTGTATACGAAGGAGCGAGGGTAAAAGTAACAACGAAAAAGAGCACTAATCATCAGAATTTAGTAGATGATATTGAATATCTTGTTGAAAACGGAATTATTGTAAGACGTACTTCTCGTGATAGAAACAAGGCAATTATTGGAAAATTAGAATATGTTTATGTAAACGATAACGTGTCAAGACACAAAGGTTTGGTTGGAGACAAAATCTCAAAATCATATACTTACGATGATAAAAAATCGGTTGATCAGCTAATCGTTCAAAATCTTTTTGGGGATAATTACAAAGTAATTGTTCCGATGATTTCGTATCATGAAGAAGAGTTTGAGTTTGAATCGATTTCTTATAATAATGAAATGAATTTTAGTCCATCCTCAACAGCTTTAGTTGCGGTGAGCAGAAAATACAAATACAATAAATTAAACTACCCAATTTCTTGCTCTCAAATAGAAGAAAACGGAATTGTGAAAACGGAAAAAACTTTTATTTACGAATAAAAGTTTTAAACTTAGACCATTTATTGATTAAGTGGAACCTTGTTGAGTTTATCTTGACAGGTTCCATTTTTTTTGAAGTTTATTCTCCTAATATAAATGTAAAAACAAAATTGTATAATTGATTGTAGCAGACAAATGATTAAATTTGCACCTTATTCAAGACTATGTTAGAAAAAGAAGTTATAAATTTTGAGAGAACAGTAATTGTAGGTATCGTTACTCAGAATCAAAGTGAAGAAAAGCTAAATGAATATTTAGACGAATTGGAGTTTTTAACTTTTACCGCCGGAGGTGAAGTTATAAAACGCTTTTCGCAGAAAATGGAACGTCCTAACCCCAAGACTTTTGTGGGAACAGGAAAAATTGACGACATCAATCTTTTTGTAAAAGAAAACAAAATATCGACTGTAATTTTTGATGATGAATTAACGCCGTCACAGCAAAAAAACATCTCAAGAATTATTGACTGCAAAATTCTAGACAGAACGAACTTAATTCTAGACATTTTTGCGCAGAGAGCCGAAACTTCATACGCTAGAACTCAGGTAGAATTGGCACAATGCCAGTATTTGCTTCCGAGACTTTCTGGTTTATGGACGCACCTTGAACGTCAAAAAGGAGGTATTGGTATGCGTGGACCTGGAGAAACAGAGATTGAAACCGATAGACGTATTGTGCGTGACCGAATTTCGTTATTGAAAGATAAAATCAAAACGATCGACAAGCAAATGAGCATTCAACGAAGTAATCGTGGTGCAATGGTTCGTGTTGCTCTAGTTGGATATACCAATGTTGGGAAATCGACTTTGATGAATGCAATTGGTAAAAGTGATGTTTTTGTAGAGAATAAATTGTTTGCAACTTTAGATACAACAGTTAGAAAAGTGGTGATTAAAAACCTTCCTTTTTTACTTTCTGATACGGTTGGATTTATTCGAAAACTGCCAACACAATTGGTAGATTCGTTTAAAAGTACTCTAGATGAGGTTCGTGAAGCCGATTTATTACTGCATGTAGTAGATATTTCGCATCCAGATTTTGAAGATCATATCGAATCTGTAAACAAGACTTTGCAGGAAATAAAAAGCAACGACAAACCAACGATTATGGTTTTTAATAAAATCGATGCTTACAAACATCTTACTATTGACGAAGATGATTTGATTACTGAAAGAACGAGAAGACACTGGACGCTTGATGAATGGAAACAAACTTGGATGAGCAACGTAGGCCATGATAAAGCGCTGTTTATTTCGGCTAGAAACAAAGAAAATTTCGAAGAATTCAGAGAAACAGTTTATGAAGCTGTTCGCCAGATTCATATAACACGCTTTCCTTATAATAATTTCTTGTATCCTGACTATAAGGATGCAGTTGAAAAAGATGACGAAGAATAAAATGAAAAAAAGCTTTTGATAAATTCAAAAGCTTTTTTGTTTTGCCACAGATTAAGGGATTATTTAGATTGAAAAATCCTTTTAAATCTTTTAATCTGTGGCATTAATAATTTTATATGCCGGAATCTAGTACGATGGATAATTAAAATCCAAAATTAACTCCTAAACCAAAGACTTCTCTAGTTTGGAGTCCTGCAAATGCATTATCATCATAAATAGCCTGAAACGATAAATTAGCAGATAAAAACTTGTTGATTTTCATTATAATATTTAGCGAATAATTGATATCGACATTTTGTGGGTCTTCAAGATAATTTGAATAAAGATTAAGCGTGTTTTCGGCAGTGACGTTTGTCATGATTGCTAATTTGTAATAAACGGAAGCATAAAAACCAAGCTCGTAACGGATACTTTTGCCTTCGTCAACACCAAAATAACTGCCATCTACATATGGTAATCCAGTAAATCTATCAATTCCAGTTGTATAAGCACTGTCTACAAAAGTGAATTTTGAAGTTAGCGGTGCAAAATTTATTTTAAGATTGTCATCTTTTGTCCAGTAAATACCAGGACCTGTGGTAAGATATCCAGGAGACATAAATTTGGTTTGTTCAGTCCTGATTTGCTTTCCATTGTCATCTTGACCATAAATATAACCGGTTGAAAATTGTGTTCTAAAATTTAGAAAGTAGGAGTAGTACCATTCGCCAAAAGCTTTTTTTCCAACTATGGAATTGAACTCTAAGCGGTCATCTGTTTTTTTTGTGAAGTCATCGTTTTTGGTTTGAAGAAGACCGTACGATGCTAAAATTTTGTTGTCCCAAGTTAAGCCATCTTTTTTGTAATTGAAATCATAATTGATTCCTAATGTTCCAGAAAAGCTGTCTTCACCTCCTGCAATCCAATTGTTAAAACTCGATTGATTCAGTAAAAGGGAAACAGTTCCTTTTGTTTTCCAGCCTTCGCCTTCGATAGTATCGTTAATTTTTTTTACTGCCTTTTCAGTATTCTGAATTAACTCTTTTTCTGAATTTTGGGCTTGTACAAACGTGAAGTTTACTAAAATGAAAAGTAATAGAGTTAGCTTTCTCATGGTTTTTAGTTTAGAGTGTATAATCAAATATACTAAAAACCAATGGAAAGTTAAAGATTACTATACTGTTAATGCAGGTTATTTCTTAGATTCTTTGTATAATGGCACTGCAGAACATGCTTCGCCGTACATAATACTGCGGGCAAATGGCTGTAAATAGTTTGTAGCTAAAATATACGCACGCATAGGAACGGGTTTTCTAGAACAGCCTTTTACAATTACGGGTTTGTTTTGGTAAACAGAATAATCAATTTTGCTTAAAATTTCTTCATAAAGGCTTGCGTCAAGATCTTCAATAGTTCCGTTGACTACTTTTTTTGCAAAAGGCGCTAAATGAACGCTAACCAAAATTAATGCCCAAGCGGGAATTATAGCATCTGTACTGCAGTGTACAGCAACATATTGATCCTGATATTGTGACCAATCGTGATTTTTAAGATGCTCTCTAAAGTCTTTTTCTTTCAATAAAAATCCTTCCAAAAGCCATTGCGAAATGTCAATTTGCACACGCATTCCTTTTGGATAATAATCCTCAAGATCAAAAACTTCTAAAGCACTATTGGCAACTTTATTGATGATTTCTTCCATATGAAAAATGATTTCAAGTTTAAAGTTTCAGGTTTCACGTTATGCAAAACTTGAAACTTTAAACCTGAAACAAATATTTTTAAAGCATTCCTAATTCTAACTTCGCTTCTTCGCTCATTAAATCTTTGCTCCAAGGCGGATCAAAAGTGATTTCTACGTCAACATCTTTAATATTTTCGATAGTTTTTACTTTTTCTTCAACTTCTCTTGGTAAGCTTTCTGCAACTGGGCAATTTGGTGAAGTAAGTGTCATCAGGATTTTTACTTCGTAATCTGTGTTTACCATTACATCGTAAATTAATCCTAATTCGTAAATATCTACAGGAATCTCAGGATCGTAAATTCCTTTTAAAACTCTTACGATTGATTCTCCTAATTCGTTTGTGTCTATTTCTTGTTCCATTTTGTTATTTGTTTTTTTGCCACGAATTTCACAAATTTCCCGAATTAAAAATTAGTGTTCATTCGTGTAATTTGTGGCAGAAGAAATTTAATTTTTGTTTTTTGCGTCAAAAGCCAAAGCGTACATTTTGATGTTTTTTATCATCGAAACCAATCCGTTGGCGCGTGTTGCGGATAAATGTTCTTTTAAGCCGATTTCGTCTATAAAATCAGTATCAGCTTCTAAGATATCTTTTGCCTTTTGATTGGAGAAAGCACGAATTAAAATTGCAATAATTCCTTTTGTCAAAATAGCATCACTATCTGCCGTAAAAACAATTTTATCATCTTGCTGTTCACCTTGCAGCCAAACTTTAGACTGACAGCCTTTGATTAAATTATCGTCGGTTTTGTATTCTTCTTTAATTAACGGAAGACTTTTTCCTAGTTCGATGATATACTCATAACGCTGCATCCAGTCGTCGAACATTGAAAATTCGTCTATTATTTCGTTTTGTATTTCTTTTATTGTCATAATTATTCTTTAGAAAAATCAACTAATAAATTTACTAGTTTTTCGATTTCTTTCGGCGGAAAACCATTGTCAAAACCTGGTGTTTCGTATGTTTTTCCTTCTTTCGTTATTTTTAAATTTCCTATTGCAGCGCCATCATAAGTGCGTTTGTCTGTCGGTGCTTTTAGAGTGTTGAGACTTTCCAAGTTAACTTTTGAATAGGCATCAACAATTTTATTCCATTTTGCATCATCAATATTGCTTTTAACAGCTTCAGCATTACGTTCCTTAACAACCGATACCGTTTTGTTTTGTACTGTTATCACTTTATAATAACCTCTAGAAAGTGCAGAATATTCAATCTGAGTAGATTTCATGTCGGCTTTTTTTTGACTGCAGCATCCCGTAGCGATAAAAAGTGTTAGGAGCAATAATGATACTATTCGCATATAATTTATTTTTTTAGCTTAACATAGTTTGTGCTTTCTTAACAGCATCAACCATGGCATCGATTTCTTCTTTTGTATTGTAAAATGAGAAAGAAGCACGAATTGTTCCCGGAATACAGAAGAAGTTCATAATTGGTTGAGCACAATGATGCCCAGTTCTAACTGCAATTCCTAATTTATCTATAATAGAACCAACATCATACGGATGAATTCCATCAATATTAAACGAAATTACAGATGCTTTATTTTTGGTGTTTCCGTAAATTCGGATGCCTTCAATTTCGTTAAGACGTTTTGTAGCGTGTTCTAACAATTCATTTTCATATTCATGAATTTTATCAAAACCGATCTCGTTTAAATAATCAATAGCAGTTCCTAAAACAATTCCGCCAGCAATATTTGGCGTTCCTGCTTCAAATTTATGAGGAAGATCAGCGTAAGTTGTTTTTTCGAAAGTCACTTCTTTGATCATTTCACCTCCGCCTTGATAAGGAGGAAGTTTGTTCAACCAAGCTTCTTTTCCATAAAGAATTCCAGTTCCTGTTGGCCCACACATTTTATGACCCGAAAAAGCATAAAAATCACAATCTAATTCCTGAACATCTGGTTTTAAATGCGGAACTGCCTGTGCACCGTCAATTAAAACTGCAGCGCCAACTGCGTGAGCTTTATCAATAATATATTTGATTGGATTAATTACGCCCAATGCATTTGAAATATGATTTACAGTAACAATTTTCGTTTTATCTGAAAGCAGTTTATCAAATTCCTCAATGATTAATTCTCCATTGTCATTAATTGGAATAACTTTTAAAACAGCTCCAGTTTTTTCGCATAACATTTGCCAAGGCACAATATTGCTGTGGTGTTCTAATGAAGAAACGACAACTTCATCGCCAGGTTTTAAAATAGAAGCAAATCCGTTTGCAACTAAATTAATTCCGTGAGTTGTTCCCGAAGTAAAAAGCACTTCGTGCGCATGTTTGGCATTGATGTGATCTTTTACTTTTCCACGAGAAATCTCGTAAGCATCAGTTGCTAACTGGCTTAAAGTGTGAACGCCACGGTGAATATTGGCGTTGATTTCCTGATAATATTTTACTTCTGCATCAATTACAACTTGTGGTTTTTGCGAAGTAGCTCCGTTGTCGAAATATACTAATGGCTTTCCGTTTACAGTTTGAGAAAGTATCGGGAAATCAGCTCTTATTTTTTGAATATCTAGCATGTCTTATTTAGAAAAAATCTATTTACAAAAGTACTAAAACTAAATTTGTTTATACATTAATTCTATAATTTCCTTTTATGGCGCCATTGCTACAAGGTGCAAATGCTGATTCCTTAAAAATCAATTCAATTTCCTGCATTATCCGAATCAGATTTGTAATTTGAGTTCTAAAATCGTGAACATAAATTATTTATATTGCAATAAAAATAACTAACATATCATGAAAAAATTTCTCAAAGTACTTTTACTTGTTGTGGTTCTTGCTTTTTTGTATTTCGGATTTACAACGTATCCGAAACTTGATTTAATTTCTGGCTTCTCAGCCAAAAGTGTCGCATCTGGACATTTTATGGATAATCGCCCTTTGGATTTAATTGAAAAAACCGACAATGATATCGACATGATTGATCTGGCAAAAAACTCCATTGATGATGCAGGAAAATATGCTATTTCATCTGTTTATGGGCTTAAAGAAAGAAAAGCGATTTATAGAGAAGGTTTAGGTGCTTTATTAATTAATGATGAGTACGATATTTCGAAACCTTATTTGCTTCCGAAAAGAACAAAATTGGTAAATAATCTTCCTTTTCCATATGGAAATAATGAACCGAAAGATACCGCTTTCGCGAATGTGGATTACGCAAAATTGAAAAAAGCAATTGATGATTCTTTTGATAAAGATGGAGGAAAGGCAAAACGCACGCGTGCGGTTGTAGTTCTATATAAAGACAAATTAATTGGCGAAAAATACGATACAGGTTTCAATAAAGATAGTAAAATTTTAGGCTGGTCGATGACAAAAAGTATTACAAGTTCGGCTTTTGGAGTTTTGGCTAAACAAGGAAAAATTGACATTAATAAACCAGCGCCTATCAAAGAATGGCAAAATGATGAACGTAAAAATATTACGATTAACGATTTACTTCACATGAATTCTGGTTTAGAATGGGAAGAAAACTACAGTACAATTTGTGATGCAACAAAAATGCTTTTTCAGTCTGCAGATATGGGAAAAGTGCAAATGGACAAACCTGCGAAATATAAACCAAACACGCATTGGTACTATTCTTCAGGAACGACAAACTTATTATCAAGAATTTTAAGAAGCCAATTTAAAACCCAACAAGAATATCTTGATTTTTGGTACAGCGCCGTAATCGACAAAATCGGAATGAACTCGATGATTGTTGAGCAGGATATGTCAGGAACTTTTGTTGGTTCATCTTATGGATGGGCAACTCCAAGAGATTGGTCAAAATTTGGATTACTTTATCTTCACAAAGGAAATTGGAATGGCGAACAGATTTTGGATGAAAGCTGGGTAAAATACACGTCAACTCCAACCAATACTTCGGAAGGAAAATACGGAGCACAATTTTGGCTAAACGCGGGAGGGAAATTCCCAGATGTTCCTCGTGATATGTTTTATTGTAGTGGATATCAAGGTCAAATGGTGGCGATTATTCCGTCTTTGGATATGGTAATTGTGAGAATGGGAGTGAAGGAAGAAGAACCTGGATTTGATTTTAATGGGTTTTTGAAAGGGATAATTTCTTCAGTAAAAAAATAAAATTTAACCGCAAAGAGCGCAAGGATAAAAGCGCAAAGTTCGCAAAGCTTAATGAAAAACTTTGCGAACCTTGCGTAAACCTTAGCTCCCGATAGCTATCGGGATTGCGGTTAAACAATACTACAAATCAAATCCTAAATTCACGCCTAATTTCGTAGCAATGATTTTAGTAATTCTTTGTTTTAATTCTGGTATTTTGATGCTTTCGATAACGGCATTTGAGAATGCGTACATCAATAAAGCTTTAGCTTCTTTTTTCGGGATTCCACGAGACTGCATGTAGAACATTGCTGTTTCGTCCAATTGTCCAACTGTACAACCGTGAGAACATTTTACGTCATCAGCAAAAATCTCTAATTGAGGTTTTGCATTGATAGTCGCTTTATCACTCAATAAAATATTGTTGCTTTTTTGAAAAGCATTTGTTTTTTGAGCTTCTTTTTCTACCAAAACTTTTCCGTTGAAAACTCCAGTCGAACGATCAGAGAAAATACCTTTATAATCCTGGAAACTTTCGCAGTTTGGTTGTGCGTGGTTTACCAAAGTATAATGGTCAACGTGTTGTTTGTCGTTTAAGATGGAAATTCCGTTAAGCGTACTTGTCAATCTTTCTCCAAAATGGTAAAAGTTTAAGTTGTTACGAGTTAAATTTCCACCAAAAGAGAAAGTATGCACATAAGCGTGGCTTTCTTGTTGTTGAGAAACGTAAGTGTTGTCAATTAAATTCGCTTCGCTATTATCGTTTTGAATTTTGTAATAATCAACAATCGCACGTTTTTGAGCAAAAATCTCAGTAACAGAGTTTGTTAAAACTGGATTTTCATTCAAACTTTGGTGACGCTCAATAATTTGTACATGTGAATTTTCGCCCACAATAACCAAGTTTCTTGGCTGAACCATTAATGCAGCTTCATTTCCAGTTGAGAAATACATAATCTCAATTGGTTTATCAGCTACTTTTTTCTTTGGGATATTGATAAAAGCACCTTCAATTGCAAAAGCCGTATTCAATGAAGTCAAGCTGTCATCTTTACTTGCAATCTGATTAAAGTACGTATCAATAACCATTTTATATTTTGGTTTGGTCAATGCCGATGACATCAAGCAAACATCGATTCCGTCATGCGTTGTAGAAGACAAATGCGAACTGAAAACACCATCGATAAATACTAATTTGTAAGTATCAATTTCGTGTAAAAAGTATTTTTTTACTTGATTAAATTCGATTGCATTTTCTTGCTTTGGAAAAACCGTAAAGTCATTTTTTAAGATGGCATTTAGCGATGTATATTTCCAAGCTTCTTCTTTTTTGGTTGGGAAACCTTTATTTTCGAAGTTTTTTAAAGCATTTGTGCGTATGTCATGTAAATCTGAATGTACATCGACACGCTCTTCAAAAGCCATAAAAGACGATACTAATTTTTCTTTTAAATCCATTTTCTGTTTTAGTCTTAAAGTCGAAAGTCGAAAGTCGAAAGACTTAGGATTGTCGACTGTTTTTGCCAAAAGGTCAAGAATTAAAGCATAAAGTTTTTGACTTTATTACTTTCGACGTTATGACTTTGGGCTCAAATATTTAATGAAACCGCTTAATAATTTCGATATTTCTGTTATCGATTCTAAAAGCATTTCAAATTCTTCTTTTATAATATATTCTAAATCAAAAGCTAAATATAATTGAGATCTTACTTCTCCTGCTGATGCTTTGGCTACATATAAAAAGTAAATAAACTCTTTGTCTGTATTTCTCTCAAAACCTTCGGCTATATTTGATGATATAGAAAGTGATGCACGTCTAATTTGTCTAACAAAATCAAAGTCTTTTTTGAAATTAGAATTTTCAGTAATCAAATATATTTTCTTGTTGAAGATTCGAGATTTTTGCCAAGAATTTATTTCCTCAAAAGATTTGAACTTACTCATATTGTATTTTCGACTTTATGACTTTTGACTTTCGACTTTACGACTTAGAATTAGTTTTCTGCTTTGATCCAGTCGTATCCTTTTTCTTCTAATTCGTAAGCCAATTCTTTTCCGCCAGATTTTACGATTCTTCCGTTGTAAAGAACGTGAACGAAATCTGGAACGATATAATCTAACAAACGTTGGTAGTGCGTGATTACAATAATTGCGTTTTTGTCGCTTTTTAATTTGTTCACTCCGTTAGCTACAATTCTTAAAGCGTCGATATCAAGACCAGAATCGGTTTCGTCAAGGATAGCTAATTTTGGCTCTAACATTGCCATTTGGAAGATTTCGTTTCTTTTTTTCTCTCCTCCAGAAAACCCTTCATTAAGAGAACGAGAAAGAAATTTACGATCGATTTCTAACAATTCAGATTTCTCACGAATTACTTTCAGCATTTCGTTTGCTGGCATTTCTTCCTGACCGTTTGCTTTACGAGTTTCGTTGATAGCAGTTTTCATGAAGTTAGTAACGCTAACTCCAGGAATTTCTACCGGATATTGAAAAGAAAGGAAAACACCTTTATGTGCTCTTTCTTCTGGAGCTAAATCAGCAAGATCTTCTCCGTCAAGAATTACTTCTCCATCTGTAACTTCGTAGTTTTCGTTTCCTGCGATAACAGCAGAAAGTGTACTTTTTCCAGAACCGTTTGGTCCCATGATAGCGTGAACTTCTCCAGCTTTAACTTCTATATTAATTCCTTTAAGGATTTCTTTATCACCAATTGCGGCGTGAAGGTTTTTTATTGATAACATCTTTTTTTTGTTTAAAGTTTCAAGTTTCAAGTTCTCAGTTGTGCTGAAAAGCGAAACTTTGAAAAATCTTTTATTTTAATATGATATAAAATTCTTTTTTAATGGTTGCAAAAGTAAGTTTCGGATCAAAAACTTGAAACCTGAAACATGGAACTTTTTTAACCTACAGATCCTTCTAAAGAAATCTCTAATAATTTTTGAGCTTCAACAGCAAATTCCATTGGAAGTTTGTTCAAGACATCTTTACTGAAACCGTTTACAATTAAGGCAATCGCTTTTTCAGTGGGAATACCTCTTTGGTTACAGTAGAAAACTTGGTCTTCTCCAATTTTACTTGTAGTTGCTTCGTGCTCGATTTTTGCTGTTGGATTTTTACTTTCGATATAAGGGAAAGTATGTGCGCCGCAATTGTTACCCATTAACAATGAATCACATTGAGAAAAGTTTCTTGCATTCTCAGCTCTTGGCGAGATTTGCACTAAACCACGGTAACTGTTTTGCGATTTTCCAGCCGAAATACCTTTAGAAATAATAGTCGATTTAGTGTTTTTACCTAAATGGATCATTTTAGTTCCCGTATCAGCTTGTTGGAAATTATTGGTAACAGCAATCGAATAAAATTCTCCTACTGAATTATCTCCTTTTAATACACAAGAAGGATATTTCCAAGTTACAGCAGAGCCGGTTTCAACCTGCGTCCAAGAAATTTTAGCGTTAGTTTCGCATAAACCTCTTTTAGTTACAAAGTTGTAAACTCCACCTTTTCCTTCTTTGTTTCCTGGGAACCAGTTTTGAACTGTAGAATATTTAATTTCAGCATCATCCAAAGCGATCAATTCAACCACAGCAGCGTGTAATTGGTTTTCGTCACGGCTTGGAGCAGTACATCCTTCAAGGTAAGAAACGTAGCTTCCTTCATCGGCAATAACTAAAGTTCTTTCGAATTGTCCAGTTCCTGCTTGATTGATTCTGAAATAGGTTGAAAGTTCCATTGGACATTTTACGCCTTTTGGAATATAACAGAAACTTCCGTCAGAGAAAACAGCTGAGTTTAATGCTGCATAGAAGTTGTCTTTTTGAGGTACAACAGTTCCTAAATATTTTTTTACTAATTCAGGGTGTTCTTTAATTGCTTCAGAAATTGGACAGAAAATAATTCCTTTTTCTGCCAAAGTTTTCTTGAAAGTCGTAGCTACCGAAACAGAATCGACAACAATATCCATAGCGACATTGTTCATCTTTTTTTGCTCGTCGATAGAAATTCCTAATTTTTTGTACATCTCTAATAATTCTGGATCAACATCGTCCAATGTTTTATTAGGATCTACTTGTTTTGGAGCTGAATAATAAGAGATTGCCTGAAAGTCTGGTTTTTCGTAATGTACGTTTGCCCATTCTGGCTCGATCATTTCTTTCCAAGCGCGGAAAGCCTCGATGCGCCATTCGGTCATCCACTCAGGTTCTTCTTTTTTTAGAGAAATAGCTCTTACAATTTCTTCGTTTAAGCCAATAGGGAAAGTCTCAGATTCTATATCGGTATAAAATCCGTACTCATATTCTTTAGTTTCCAGTTCGATCTTTAAATCGTCTTCGGTGTATTTGCTCATTATTTTTGTTATTGTCTAAAGTTTTGGAGTCTAAAGTTCGAAAGTCAATTGAAGTCTTTATGACTTTACAACTTTCAGCTTTTGACTAAAGAGAGAATGATTCTCCGCATCCGCAAGTTCTACTTGCATTTGGGTTATTGAAAACAAATCCTTTTCCGTTTAATCCGCCAGAGAACTCTAAAATTGTTCCGGCAAGGTATAAGAATGATTTTTTTTCTACAGCAATTTGTATGTCGTTGTCAACGAATATTTTGTCGTCTTCTCCTTTGGTTTTGTCAAATTTTAAATCATAAGACAAACCAGAGCATCCACCGCTTTTTACGCCTACTCTAACGTAGTCGCTTGCGGCGTCAAAACCATCATCAGTCATCAGGTCGATGATTTTCTTTTTGGCAGTATCTGAAACTTTTATCATTGTTCTTAGATGTTTGTTTTTAAAGAGCATTTTTTCTCTGTAATGAATTTAGTACAGATTTAAAACGCTAATTTTCAATGTTAAATAGAAATTATCGGCAAAGATACGACTTAAAAACCTTTTTCCATAACGGTTCACATTATTATAACAAATGTGAAAATAGATATTACTTATTTTGATAAAATTGGTCTTGAAACGGCAAAACGAATCTTATTTTAGAAATAGCTGCAAATATCGCTCCTAAATGTTAAAAAACAAGTATTTCTACTGATTATAACCAATTTTTATTCGATATTTTTGCAGAAAATTAAGAGTAATTATGAAAAAACAAAATGAAATAAAGTGGTTTAAACCCTTGTTTGCTATAATTTTTGTTTTAGGATTAGGTGCTGTAGTTTTGGTTTTTAGCAGTGAACCTGATAAGAATAATAGTGAAGCTAAAAAGGAAAGCATTACCAATATAATGCCATTTGAAAGTAAAGAAGCAAGTGAGCAAAAGAATATTTTAGATTCTTTAAATACATTAAAAAACGCATATGATCAGGCTATTTTAGAAAAAACAGCTTTGTCTAAAGAATTGGAATTGGAGCGTAAAAATGTTGAGAATTTAGTGGCTATTATTAAAGCTTCTAATAATCCATCGGCGGAGCAGATTAGAATTTATCGAAATCAGCTTTCAGATTTGAATTCGTCTCTAGAAGGCAGAATTCAGGAAATTAAAAAACTGAAATCTCAGAATAAAAATTTATTGACAGAAATAGAAAGCCAGAATGTTGTCATGTACAATCAAAAAGTAGAAAATGACACTTTGGTTTCTAAACAGAAAAAATTAGAATCGACTTTAAAAGATGCTTCAAAATTGTATTTAAGCAATTTTAAAGCTATTGCACTTCGTGAAAAAAATTCTGGTGCTGAATTGGAAACGACAAAAGCAAAGAATACAAAAAAACTTAAAATTAGTTTTACGGTTAACGGAAATGCTGTTGCAAAAACAGGAAAACGAGTTTTTTATGTTCAGGTTTTAGATCAGAAAAATACGGTTTTGGGAGATAATAAATTGATTGAATTTGGTAATGATAAAGCGCTTGTTTATAGTTTTATAGTAAGTACAGATTTTCAAGGCAAATCGGTAAATGCTTACGGAATTTTGAATGCTGACCAGTTTAAGAAAGGCACTTATTTTGTGAATTATTTTGATAAGCAGGAAATAATGGGAAGCACTTCGATTACATTAGAATAATTAGAAAATTTGTTTTTAGCTTTAAATTTTAGCAAAAGGGATTTGAATTTTCTAGCTTTGTTCTTTTAGAAAATTATTCTCATGAAACTTTACCCAATAGAATCCGGAAATTTTAAATTAGACGGAGGCGCAATGTTTGGCGTTGTTCCGAAGACAATCTGGAACAAGACAAATCCTGCCGATGCTAATAACTTAATTGATATTGCTGCTCGATGTTTATTGATCGAAGACGGAAATCGTCTTATTTTAATTGATACCGGAATGGGCGATAAGCAATCTGAAAAGTTTTTTGGATATTATTCGCTTTGGGGATCACATTCTTTAGATAATTCTCTAGCGAAATATGGTTTTAATCGAGATGATATTACAGATGTTTTTATGACACATCTTCATTTTGACCATTGCGGAGGAAGCGTTCAATGGAATGCCGACAAAACGGGTTATGAGCCAGCTTTTAAAAATGCCAAATTTTGGACAAACGAAAACCATTGGGAATGGGCAACAAAACCCAATGCTCGAGAAAAAGCTTCTTTCTTGTCTGAAAATATCCTGCCAATGCAAGAAAGCGGACAATTGAATTTTATTGAAAGACCAGAATCTGATTTTGGTTTTGCAAAAGAACTTGGTTTTGATATTTATTATGTTGACGGACACACCGAAAAACAGATGATTCCGTATATAAAATACCAAGATAAAACGATTGTTTTTTGTGCCGATTTATTAGCAACAGCGGGGCATATTCCGTTGCCGTATGTGATGGGTTATGACACAAGACCTTTGTTGACAATGCCAGAGAAATCAAAATTTTTGAATTTGGCAGCAGATAATAATCATTATTTGTTTTTAGAACACGATGCACACAATCAAATTATTACTGTTGAACATACCGAAAAAGGTGTTCGATTGAAAGATGTTTTTACTTGCGAAGAGATTCTTTAAACAGAATAAATTAGACATAAAAAAATCCCATTTTCTGATATTGAAAATGGGATTTTTATTTTTTGAAAAAGGGACGATTATTCTACTATAACTTTTTTAGCAGAAGCGGCATCTCCATTGATTAGATACACATAATAAACTCCTCTAGGCAAGCCAGATAAGTCGATCGTATTATATGTATTTACATTATTTAAAGTAAAAGATTTTACAAATTGTCCTAACGCGTTATAAACTGTTGCTTTGTCTAGAGCAATATTATTAATCGTTATTTCTCCTTTTGTTGGGTTTGGATATAAAATAACTTGACTAAACTCAGATTTGTCAATACCTAGACTTTTACAAGTATTAGAATACGTAGTGGTCGATTCTTTGATGTTTGACCAGTTTGCATTTGAATAATTCTCGTCATCAACTTGTATACAATTTAGTTTTGCATTTCCTAGAAAGCTAGTATATATAATTGTATCATCTGCCATTTTACCACTAACTGAAGGAAGAACAAAGTTTTTATTGTTTCCATTTTGAATATTTAATGAGTTTAATGGATTGAATTCTACATAAACACGTTCAAGTAAAGGATTGTGAGATAAATCTAAAGTTGTGAGTTGATTCCAAGATGCACTTAATCTTTTTAAGAGAATATTATAGCTCAGATCTAAAGAGGTTAATTCATTATTGCTACAATATAGATCTACAAGTTTTGTATTGAGAGAAAGATCTAATGCAGTAATCTTATTACGGTCTATTATCAAATTAGTTAGTTCGGGTGCATTTGAAACATTTAATTGTGTTAAATTGTTTCGGCTGCAGTCAATAAGAGAGAGTGCTGTATTTGAGGTTAAATCTAAATTGGTAAGCAGATTTTTAGAAGTGTTTAAAAACAAAAGTTCTTTGTTGTTAGCTAAATTTATAGTAGAAACCTCATTGTAAGCAAAGGATAAATTTAAAAGCTTAGTGTTTTTTGTAACGTCCAGCGATGTTAAATGATTTGAATTTAAATCTAATTTCGTAAGATTTAAATTTTTACTAACATCTATTGTATTAATATTATTGCCACTGCAATCAAGATAGGTTAATCCTGTAAATTTTTCAATGCCTTTTAGATCGTTAATATTGCTATTTGATAAATTTAAAGAAGTAATTTTTTCTAAGTTTTCCACAGAAACTTTTCCGTTTACCCCATCGTTGTCGATTCCTAATTCGATTAATTTTTTTTCAAAATTAGAATCAATTGCAGTATAAACAGTACAGTCTAAATTGTAGTTTGCAGCATCATCTTTAATGCTAGCCCATTTTTGATTAGCGTAAACTTCATCATCAACAGTAATACAAGTTAAATCTGGATTTTTTGTAAAACTTGAATTCAGATCTAAATTTTTATTATTTCCATTCTTTAAATTTAAGCTCGTTAAATTATTAGAACCACAATTTATAAAAGTTAGCGCTTTATTTTGGGACAGATCTAAAGCAGTTAATAGATTTGACGAACAATTTAAAGTGCTTAAGTTTGAAAAGCCATTAATTCCAGTTAAGTTTTTGATGTTACTGTTTTCTACATTCAATACCGTAATGTTTGAAATACTGGTGTTTAAAACAGTACCATTTTTACCATCTTTATCGATTTGTAAATAAATTAATTTGTCTTCAAAAGCTGGATCTGGTATTGCAGTAATCTGAGAACAGTCAACAGTTGAGTACGATGCAGATTTTTCTTTAAAACTTGCCCACTTTTCATTAGAATAAATAGGGTTATCAACCAAAATACAGGTAAGCAATGGGTTTTTCGTAAAATCAATAACATATGGCGCTATCTGCATATTTCTATTGTTCCCATTTCTTAAGTCTATATTTGTAAGCGTTTTGTTTTCTGAACAAGTTAAAAGACTCAGCTTTTTATTTTGAGAAAGATCTAAACTTTTTAATTGGTTTAATTGGCAATTAAGTAAAACCAGTTCTTTATTATTTGAAACATCTATAGTTGTTAGCTGATTTGATGAACAAGAAAAATATTTTAATTTAAGATTGTTTGAAACATCAATGTTTTGGATTTTATTGTTGGATACTGATAAGTTATCTAGAGCAATATTATTTGAAATGTCTAAGGTTGTTAGATTGTTGTAGCTAATTAGCAAATAGTTTAAAGCTAAATTTTTTGAAAGGTCTACTGTCGATAATTTGTTAGACATTACATTTAAAGATGTCAAAGCTTTAAAACCTTCTATTCCGGTTAAATCAGAAATGTTGCTGTAATAAAGATTTAACTCTGTAACAGATTCAATAGATGAGCTCAAAATATTTCCATCGGGAGTTCCAGAATCTATTCCTAATTCGATTAGTTTTTTCTCAAAATTAACATCAGGAATTAAGGTATATGAAACAGAATCATTGCAATCTAATTTAAAAATTGCTGAAGCATCTTTGCTGGCAGACCAATTTGTATTGGCGTAGCTTGTGTTATCGACTTGTATACAAGTTAAATTTGGATTATTCTTTAAATTGAAAAAATCAGTATCTATAAGAGTGTTTTTTCCGTTTTGTAAATTGAGTTCTTTCAAACTACAGTTAGTTAAAAAGAGTTCCATCAGTTTTTTATGTTTTGAAAGATCTAATTTGCTTATTTGATTATCAGAAGCATTTAATGCAATCAATTCGAGGTTGTTTGATATGTTTAAATTGGTGATATTGTTCTTTTCTAAAAACAAAGAAACTAATAAAGGATTATGTGTTAGATCTATATTTGTTATTTTATTTTCAGCAATATAGAGATCGTCCAAAAGAATGTTGTTTGTAAGATCTAATGTTGTTAGAAGGTTTTTGTGACAATAAATATAAGTTAGTTCAGGATTATGAGTAACATCTAAACTGGCTATCTTGTTATCGCCACAATTAAAAATTACAAGTTTAGTATTTTGTGAAATGTCTAAAGAAGTTAATTCGTTTCTTTGACATTGTAGCCATGTTAAAGATTTATTATTAGAGACATTAAGATTGGTAATCTTATTATTAGCGATATCTAAATCTTCTAAATTTTTAAAATCCTGAATTCCTGTCAAGTCTGTTATTGAACTCGATTGCATTTGTAGTTTTTTGACATCTGCGATGTTAGCCGTGTTTACCTTTCCATCAATGAGGTCGTCATAACCTAATTCGATTAGTTTTTGCTCAAAATTAACATCGGGAATTAACGTGTATTGCTGGGCATAGATTGAAAAATGTGCTAGTAAAAGCACTAAAAGTAATTTTATTTTCATAGGTTTAGTTTTGGATTTAGTTATGCAAGTATACAATTTTATGAGGATAATTCTTTACGGAAAGCCGTAACGTATACTGTAGAATCATAAAAAAATCCCGTTTTCAGCACTTTGAAAACGGGATTCTTTAATATAACTAATTGTAATTTTCTAAGCTTAGTTTGTCTTAAATTTCCAAACCTGGCCTACGGTTTCACCGCCTTTATTGTCTTTAACCACTATTCTCCAGTAATACTGTGTTGTTGGCTGAAGCGTAACCTCAAATGATTTTGAACTTGAATTCTCGCTCACTTTTGCCATTGGCGGATTTGCCGTTCCAAAATAGATATCATAAGTAAGAATATCAGAAGTGTCAACATCAGAAGCGTTCCAAGTTAAAGTTGCAGTTGATGTGCTTAAAGCCGCATTGATTGCTGGAGATATTAATTCTGGAGCAAACGGCAAATGATTCACTACTGCTGTTCCTGCAGTATAAAACTTAAATGTTGAAGAATAGGCACTAGCTAGACCCTTACTGTCAGTTGCTTTTACCCTCCAATAGTAAGCTGTATTTTTCTCTAATGCTAACGCACTTGTAGAAAGAGATGAATTGTCAAGCGTATTCACGATTTGAGTAAAACCGTTATCTTTTGCAATTTGAATCTGATATACGATAGCATCTTGCTGAGCATCAGTTGAAGCGCTCCACTGAAAAGAAACATTATTATCTTGACATAATTTATTGTCAGCTGGAGTAGTTAAAACAGGTACAGTTGGAGCTGTGTTTTCTCCTGGCGGATTTACAGGATCATCTCCGCCTCCGCCACCACAGGCTGCAAATACTAAACAGATTATTGATAAATATATAGAATTCTTCATTTTTTAATTTTTTATGATTTTAATGTATTCTGGAGTTTCTAAATTGATTTTAGCAGCATAAATTCCTGATGGCAATTTTTCAAGATTTAAAAGTGCTCTTCCACTTTCAATATTATAAGTTCCGTGAGAAACCAACTGACCGCTAAAATTGTATAAATCAATAACAACTTCAGTTTTTGAGCTAGGAATTTCGATTTCGATACTGCCAGAAGTAGGGTTTGGATAAGCAGAAAGCATTGTTCCTAATTCATAAGAAGTAACTTTTTTGGCAAAAACACCTTCACAAGCTTTTGCGGTTGCTACTTCAACTAATCCGGCTTTATCTAGAGAAACTGTAAAGTTGTTGTCTGTTGTCTGGAATTGTTCTGCACCATTAACAAATACGGTGAAAGGAGCCGTTCCTTCGGTAATTTCAACATTTACTGTTTTAGCGCTTACATCAGATCTTCCTGTTGTAGTTGCAGCTTTTTGAATAGTAAAATTGAAATTTTGTTCAAAGTTTTCTTCAGCAATGGTAACAGAAACGGTATAAGTGCCAGGAGCTAAATTTGCTATTTTCACGCTGTTGTTGGCAAATGAATATGCTTTTCCAGCTATAGTTGCTACATAGGTATAAGATCCTTTTGCAGTAATGCTAATTTCTCCATTATTTTCACCTTGGCAAGATTCTCCTTTTGTTTCAACACTAAAGTTGTCACTTGGTAATACAAGAGCAGTCCCACAATTAGTATTATAAGAAGCTGTTGCATCTTTTTTGTTTGCCATTTTTGTATTAGCAACAGTTGCATCGTCAACCTGAATACAAGTTAAATTTGGATTGTTCGTAAAATTTAGATAAAAATCACTTTCATAGTATTGGCTGAAAGCCGCATTATTACCATTCTTAATATTTAAGGAAACTAAATTATTTGAACTACAATTTACCGCTGCAAGTTTTTTGTTTTTTGAAAGATTTAAAGTCGTCAATTTATTCTCAGGGCAATATAATGTCCATAAATTGGTGTTATTAGATAAATCTAAAGCAATTAGTTGATTTTTACTACATGTAAACTGTGATAAGTTTGTGTTTGCAGACAGATTTAGAGTTGTCAATAGATTGTTGTCGCATCCAAACTGTATTACAGAAGTCACTTTAGAAATATCTAAAGTCTTTAATCGGTTATTAGCAAGGAAAAGATAATTGATATACTTGTTGTTTGACAAATCTATGCTTTCCAATGAATTGTTGACACAATTTAGATAATTTAAATTTGGATTTGCTGTTAGATTTACACTGGTAAGTTTATTGCTATCAGCATATAAATAATTAAATTTTGGGTTTTTAGAAAAATCTAAAGAAGTCAATCTGTTGCCTTGACAGTTGACAGTTGTAAGTTCGGGATTTTTAGAAAAATCGATTTGAGCCAATACATCATTGTATCCGCAATCAAATTTTGTTAATAAAGCATTTTTAGAAATATCAATTGTACGCAGACGGTTTCCTCCACAATTTACCTCTGTCAAAGCGGTATTTTTAGAAAGATCTAATACCGTTAAATAATTATATCCAACAGATAGTTTTTCAAGTGCTTTAAAGTCTTGTATTCCTGTTAAATCTTGTATTGGAGTAGTTTGTACATTTGTAGACTCATTAAGATTTAATTCTTTTACAGAAGAAATACTAGATGTTAAAACAGCTCCGTTAACACCATCTTTATCTATCCCAAGTGCAATTAATTTAGTTTCAAAATTAGCATCAGGTAACATTGTAAAATTATTTGCATCACAAACTGTTGAGTAAGAAGTGGCAATCTCTTTTGCATTTGCCCAATTAGAGTCAGCAAAAGCTTTGTCGTCAACCTGAATACAAGATAGATTAGGATTGCTTTTAAAGTTTCCAGCAGTAACATTTTGCATTTTTGAATTGTTTCCATTCTTCAGGTTTAAGCTGAATAAATTATTTGAAGAACAATCCACTTCTGTTAATGCCGTATTTTTTGAAAGATCTAAATTTAATAATTGATTTGATTTAGCATTTAATGCTGTAATTGCAATATTTTTTGTTAGATCGATCGTTTTTAAATTATTAGAAGAAATATTCAACTGTTTTAAAGCAACAAATCCTTCAATTCCGGCAAGATTTGAGATTGAACTTCCAGATACGTCTAAAGTTGAAATTGAAGAAACGCTAGAAGTTAATACTTTTCCGTTTTTTCCATCAGTATCAATTCCTAATGCAATTAACTTATTTTCGAAATTAGAATCTGGAATTGCAACAAAAGAGTTACAAAGCGTATTATAGTTTGCTGTAGCATCTTTTAAAGCAGCCCAGTTTGTGTTGGCATAATTTTCATCATCTACTTGAATACACTTTAAAGAAGTATTGTTTAAAAATGAAGAAGTCGTTTTGTTAAGCAATGTATTTTTGCCGTTTTTCAAATCTAAACTTACGAGCTTATTGTTTGAAGCATTTACAGAAGTTAAAGAAACGTTTTTAGATAAGTCTAAGAATAATAATTGGTTGTCTTGGCAATTTAATGTTTCTAAACTGCCAAAATCCTGAATTCCGGTTAGGTCAGAAATATTGCTTCCAGAAACATCAAGAGTTTTTATTTGAGCAATACTTGAAGTTAAAACCTGTCCATTTTTACCATCAATATCAATTTTTAAGGCAATTAACTTATCTTCAAAATTTGAATCAGGAATAGAGGTGTATGGTCTGCAGTCTTCAGAGAATTTGGCCCAACTGTCTTTTTTTGTGCCCCATTTTAGATCAGCATTAGCTTTGCTGTCAATTAAAATACAAGTTAGACTTAGATTTTTTAATAAGGAAACATCCAAAGCTGCATTGTTGCCATTTTTAAGATTAAGATCATAAAGCAGCTTGTTAGACGTAATGCTCGCGTATGTCAATTTTGTATTTTTAGATAAATCTAAGCTCTCAATCTTACTTTCTCCAAAGTACAAAGAAGTTAAGGCAGTATTTTTAGAAAGATCAAGGCTCTTTAGCGGAACATTTCTAGAAACAAACAATTGAAGCTTTGGGTTATTGCTAAGATCTATTTCTGATATTTGATTATTATCAATCGTTAACTGCTCAAGCAATAAATTTTTAGTTACATCCAGTTTGGTTAGACTATTATAATGAACAGCCAATCTGGTTAATTTTGCATTTTGCGTTACATCTATAGCAGTGATTTTATTCAAAAGAATATCTACAGCAACAAGTTCTTTATTGTTGGAAAGATTTAGTTCTTTTAATTCATTTCTAGAACAAGCTATGCTGGTTAGTAAAGTGTTTTTTGTTAAATCTAAACTAGTTAATTTATTTTCATAACATTCAAGCGTCTTTAAATTTGGCTGATTGGTAACGTCTAAAGTTGTTAAACTATTAGTGTATACTCTAACAAGTTCTAATAAAGTATTTTTAGAAATATTTAATTCTGTCAGTTTAGAACCTTGACCGCTTAAATTCTTTAAAAGCGTATTTTTAGATAAATCTAGTGATGTAATTGTGTTGTATGCGAAGTTTAAATCTGTAAGAAGAGGGTTTTGAGATAAATCTAAACTAGTAATTTTATTGCTGTAACAATTAAAATCAACAAGCTCTTTGTTATTTGAAACAGAAATTGAGGTTAGCTGATTAGATTCAAATTTTAATGTTTTTAGTTTAGTGTTTTTAGCAACATCTATTGTTGTTAACTTATTGCTTCCAAAATTTAAACTCTCCAACTCAAGATTATTAGAAACATCTAAAGCTGTTAATAGATTTGAACTAACATCTAAATTTTTAAGCTTTAAGTTTTTAGAAACATTCAAAGTAGAAATTTTACCGGCATTTCCTTTAAAAACCAAACTTTCAAGAGCGGCAAAATCTTCAATTCCAGTTAAATCTTTGATGTTCCATGTTTTGAATGAAACATCCAAAGTTTTTATTGATGAAATGTTGCTTGTAGCTACTTTTCCGTTTATTCCATCTTTGTCAGCTCCAATATAACTCAAATAGCTTTCAAACTCTGGATCAGGAATTTTAGTATATTGTTGCTCATTAATATCAACCATAGAAACATTATCAACCAAAATTTCAGAGTTGAGACTTCCATAAGTCCAAATATCAACTTCGACATTTTCAGAAACAGTTGGAGTATATTCAAATTCTATTTTTCTCCACTCAGTAGCAGAAAAAGTAACATCCGATTTTTTAATTATTTCCTCCTTAAAAGTACCAGGTTTATGTTGCAAACTAAAATCTATAGAAGAAAACGTTCCTTTTGCAAGTTTGTGATATAATGTAACTCTATACGTTTTACCAGCAATTACCGGAAAATAGTCCGTGTTAATGAAGTTAAATGTTCCGCTGGCAACCATCATGTTAATACTTGATGAACCATTTTGAGCAACAGTACTTTTAGAGATATAACCGCTAAAATATTGAAACCAGTTATCGGGTTTTGAAGATACAGACCAGGTTTCGAAATTCCCATTCGGAACTAAGTTGGTTTGCGCATAATTAGAAAAACTTGCCAGTAACAGCAATAAGAGTAGTTTTGTCTTCATAGAATAAATTTAGGATTAGGTCGCGCAAGTATAAAGTAATTAAACGGGCATACCTTACGGGAAAACGTAAACACTATATTATTTGTTGATTTTTTACCATTCAAAGTCATTGCAAGTATATTTTTGAATGAATAGAATTACATTTATAATGATTTGAATGATAAATATTTGAGGGTATTATAGTTTTGATTATTTTTCGTCAAAATTTCATAACACATTGTTAACAGTTAGTTTTTTGTAACAAAAAAGCATAATTTAGACCCATCTTTTAACTTTACTTATATTTATACATACATGAGTCATATAAAACCTCTTAAATTATCTGCTTTTGCATTGCTTG
This sequence comes from Flavobacterium luteolum, assembly GCF_027111275.1. Classification (NCBI taxonomy): domain Bacteria; kingdom Pseudomonadati; phylum Bacteroidota; class Flavobacteriia; order Flavobacteriales; family Flavobacteriaceae; genus Flavobacterium; species Flavobacterium luteolum. The sequence continues at coordinate 2,280,750 of NZ_CP114286.1, forward strand.
TTTTAGCAGGTTGCAGCGCCACAGTTCAAGCGCAGGTTTCCACTTCAAAAGAGTTTATTACAGCGCCTGCGACAGTTGTAAAAAAAGCGCCTGTTAGTGAAAATGAATTAAAAAGATGGAGCCATCTTGATTTAATAAAAGACTCAATTCCAGGAATGAGTGTTGATAGAGCTTATGCTGAATTACTGCAAGGTAAAAAAGGGCAGAAAGTAATTGTAGGAATTGTAGATTCTGGTGTCGATATCGAGCACGAAGACCTACAGGGAATGATCTGGACAAATAAAAAAGAAATTCCAGGAAACGGAATCGACGATGACAAAAACGGATTTATCGACGATGTTCACGGATGGAATTTCCTTGGAGATGCTGTTCACGAAAATCTAGAATTGACACGTATCGTTAAAAAAGCCGATGATGGTTCTGCAGAATACAAAGCAGCTCTGGCAGAATATACTAAAAAGTATGAAGAGGCTCTTCAAGATAAACAGCAAGCAGATTTTTTACTTGATGTTCATAACACAATTAAAAAAGAACTTAATAAATCAGACTATAAACTCGAAGATTTAAGCGCAGTTACTTCAACAGATCCAAAAGTGGCAAGAAGTAAAGCAATTATGACTCAGATTTTTACCAATGCCGGACCAACTTTTAATCCAGAATCTGAATTGACAGAGTATAGTGAACAAGTTGAAGATCAGTTAAAATACAATTTAAACAAAGAATACGACGGAAGAAAAATCGTAGGAGATAATCCAGAAGATATTAAAAACAGCCATTATGGTAATAATGTTGTTTTTGGTCCAGACAAAGAAAAAGCACTTCACGGGACTCACGTTGCGGGAATTATTGCCCAAGTTAGAGGAAATAATTTAGGAGGAGACGGTGTAGCAAATAACGTTGAAATTTTGACAGTTAGAGCTGTTCCAGATGGAGATGAGTACGATAAAGATATTGCTTTGGCAATTCGTTATGCGGTAGACAATGGAGCAAAAGTAATCAATGGAAGTTTTGGAAAAAGCTTTTCTCCACATAAACAATGGGTTTATGATGCTATTGCCTATGCAGCTAAAAAAGACGTTTTAATTGTTCATGCGGCTGGTAACGATGGTTACAATATCGATGAAACAAAAAACATCAATTATCCAAACGATTCTAAAGACAACGTAAAAGAATTTGCAGATAATTTAATTACAATTGGAGCTATTAATAAATCATACGGAGAAAATGTTGTGGCTTCATTTTCAAACTTTGGGAAAATAAACGTAGACGTTTTTGCCCCAGGTGAAGAAATTTATGCAACGGTTCCAAACAATAAATACAAGTATTTGCAAGGAACATCAATGGCATCTCCAAATGCAGCTGGTGTTGCAGCTTTAATTCGTTCGTACTATCCAAAATTAAAGGCAGCTCAAGTTAAAAAGATTTTGATGGACTCTGGAGTAGCGCTTCCTTCAATGGTTGTTTTAGGAAAAGGTGAAAATCCTGGAGAAAAACCAGCAGCTGTTTCTTCTGCAGAATCATCAAAAACAGCTAAGATGGTAAATGCTTACAACGCTTTATTAATGGCAGAAAAAATGTCTAAAAAATAAACTATAGTACACTATTAATCCAATGGAAGGGCGAGAGCCCTTCCATTTTCTATTACATATTAACATGCGAAAAATTATTTTACTTTCTTTCCTAAGCTTAGGTTTTAACTCGGCTTTTGCACAAAGCGCCCCATATTGGCAGCAGCACGCTGACTATAAAATGGAGGTTTCGATGGATGTAAAAAACTATCAGTACAAAGGAAAACAAGAATTGGTTTATACCAACAACTCTTCTGATACTCTTAAAAAAGTATTCTATCATTTATATCCAAACGCTTTTCAGCCAGGAAGCGAAATGGATGCGCGTCTTCATTTTATTAAAGATCCAGACGGAAGAATGGTAAACAAAGTAAAACAAGCTGACGGAAAAGAAATAAAACAAAGCCGTATTGAAACTTTAAAGCCAAACGAAGTTGGGTACTTAAAAATCGCAAACTTCAAGCAAGATGGCGTTACGGCTCAAACAAGAGTTTCAGGAACGATCTTAGAAGTGACTTTGGCAAAACCAATCCTTCCAAATTCTAAAACGGCTTTTACTTTAGATTTTGACGGACAGGTGCCAGTTCAGATTCGTCGTTCAGGAAGAAACAATTCTGAAGGAGTTGAACTTTCAATGTCGCAATGGTATCCAAAATTAGCCGAATTTGATTTTGAAGGATGGCATGCAGATCCGTACATCGCAAGAGAATTTCACGGTGTTTGGGGTAATTTTGATGTAAAAATTACAATTGACAAAGATTACACAATTGGTGGTTCTGGATATTTACAGGATAAAAATTCAATTGGTCACGGTTACCAAGATGCAGGTGTAACGGTTACATATCCTAAAAAAGCAAAAACGTTGACTTGGCATTTTATTGCGCCAAATGTTCACGATTTTACATGGGCTGCCGATAAAGAATATACACACGATATTGTAAAAGGACCAAACGATGTTGATTTGCATTTCTTCTACAAAAACAACGAAAAAACGACAGCAAACTGGAAACAGTTAGAGCCGTTAATGGTTAAAGTAATGGACTATTACAACCAGAGAGTAGGAGCTTATCCATACAAACAATATTCATTTATTCAAGGTGGAGATGGTGGAATGGAGTACGCAATGTGTACTTTAATGTTAGGTAACGGAACTCTAGAAGGAATTCTTGGAACAGCAACGCACGAATTAGGGCACTCTTGGTTCCAGCATATTTTAGCTTCAAACGAATCAAAACACCCTTGGATGGACGAAGGTTTTACAACGTATATCGAAGACAGTGCTTTGAATGAATTAAAAGGAGATAAAAAAGAAGCAAACCCTTTTGCTGGGAATTATAAGGCATATTACAGTTTAGTAAATTCTGGTAAAGAACAGCCTCAGACAACTCACGGAGATCGTTACGATGAGAACCGTCCATACAGTATTTCTTCTTATGTTAAAGGAAGCCTTTTCCTTTCTCAGTTAGAATACGTAATAGGAAAAGAGAATGTTGATGCAACTTTAAAAAGATATTTTAACGATTTTAAATTCAAACACCCAACTCCTAACGATATTAAAAGAACAGCTGAAAGAGTTTCTGGAGCTGAGTTAGACTGGTATTTGATTGATTGGACACAAACTACAAATACGATCGATTACGGAATTAAGGATGTTGCTGATAATGCAGCAAAAACAACGGTTTCTTTAGAAAGAATTGGAAGAATGCCAATGCCAATCGATTTAAAAGTAGATTATACAGACGGAACATCTGAGACATTTTATATTCCGTTAAGAATGATGAACTTCATTAAACCAAATCCAAACCCGAACGAAAAAAGAACAGTATTAGAAGACTGGGCTTGGGCACAGCAAAACTATAGTTTTACAATTGACAAAAACAAGACGTCAATCAAAAAAATCACGATCGATCCAAGCGGATTAATGGCTGATGTAAAACAAACAAATAATGTTTTTGAAGTGAAGTAAAAATTCAAAAATCTCAAATAAAAAAAATCCAAAGCTGGTTTCTAGCTTTGGATTTTTTTTTGCTTGATAAATTTAAAAGAGTTGTAATTTTGATACAATAGTAATCTTGTAGATTGAAATTTTAAATTCAAAAAGAATGGCACAATACGAATCTTTAATAAAACATTTGCAAGACCGAGTAGAGCTTTCTGAGGAAGAAACGAATCAATTTGTTTCTAATTTTAAAATAAAAAAGATAAAGAAACGTCAGTTTATAGTGCAGCCAGATTTTGTGGCTAAGCATAGAAACTATGTGGTAGAAGGTGCTTTAAGAGCGTATGTTGTAAATGATGAAGGTCAGGAACACACGATTGCCTTTGCTATTGAAGATTGGTGGATTTCTGACTATAATAGCTATATTTATCAGCAGCCGGCCACGATGTTTGTTATGGCTTTAGAAGATGCTGTTTTGTTACAAATAGATTTCGAAACGGAAGCGAAATTGAAAAAGGCTAATCCAAAATTTGAAACTTTTTTTCGTATTACAGCAGAACGTACCGCAGCATTTTTTCAACGAAGAATTATTACCAATCTTACCTCTTCGGCAGAAGAACGTTATGAGAAATTTATAAATCAATTCCCTTTAATCGCAAATCGCGTGCCTCAATATGCTTTGGCATCTTATTTAGGGATGACAACAGAATTTCTTTCGAAAATAAAAAACAATAAGCTGAAAAAATAAACTTGAACTAGTTCAACCTTATTTCATAATTCACTTCATTTTATAGCTCTTTAGCTTGTCTGAACTTTGTAAAACAATTTTAAATACAAAGAAAATGACAGCAAATAAAAATACAGCATTGGTTGTTGGCGCAAATGGCGTTATCGGAACAAATCTTATAGAATATCTTTTATCTACTAACAATTGGGATATTATTGGATTATCCCGAAAAGGAGGCAATGATGCGCCTAATCTGAAATACATTTCAGTTGATTTACTGGATACTGAAAACAGTAAAAAGCAGTTATCTAGCCTCACAAATATTACGCATATATTTTACACCGCTTATCAAGATCGTCCATCATGGTCTGAACTTGTTGAGCCAAATCTAAACATGCTTAAAAATGTAGTTGAGATAATTGAACCATTATCTAAAGGCTTACAGCATATCAGTTTAATGCAGGGCTATAAAGTTTATGGAGCTCATTTAGGGCCTTTTAAAACTCCAGCAAAAGAAACAGACGCGGGTCACATGCCTCCAGAATTTAACATTGACCAGCAGCAATATTTAGAAAAAAAGAAAGAAGGAAAAAAGTGGAATTGGAGTGCTATTAGACCTTCTGTTGTAGGTGGTACTGCAATAGGAAACCCAATGAATCTGGCACTTTTGATAGCTGTTTATGCATCAATTTCTAAAGAATTAAATCTACCGCTTCGATTTCCGGGAAAAGCAGGAGCTTACGATAAACTTATGGAAATGACCGATGCTGGACTCTTGGCTAAAGCAACTGTTTGGGCAGCAACAAATCTGCAATGCGCAAATCAGGCTTTTAATATTACAAATGGAGATCTGTTTCGATGGACAGAACTTTGGCCTAAAATCGCTTCTTATTTTGATATTCCTGTTGCGCCTCCACTTCAAATGGAATTAAAAACAGTAATGGCCGACAAAAAGGTTTTGTGGGAAAATATTCAGGAAAAATACAATTTAGAAAAACACGATTATGAAAAATTGACCAGTTGGAACTTTGGAGATTTTGTTTTTTCTTGGGATTATGATTTTTTTGCTGATGGAACCAAAGCAAGACGTTTAGGTTTTTATGAGTTTATAGATACAGAAGAAATGTTTTTTAGTCTTTTTGATCAATTGCGCCAAGAAAGAATTATACCATAAATAAGAATGGTTTTTTGAAGTAAATAGGAAAGAAAGCACTATATAAGTTGATAAACGGGACTTTTTCTTTTAAGGCGTAACGTTTTTTTGAATAGCCTTCAGCTTTAGCTGGAGGAACAAAAATGAGAATAAAAAAGGCTTTAGCTAAACTATCAAAGTCTGGCTAAAGCCTTTCATTTTTATAACAAAAAATCTCCAACTAAAGTTGGAGGCAATTGATTATTTGCCTTTTAATGATAGTAAACAAATTGTGCTGAAAAGAATTTAACTCAAATGCTCAATCATATCTTTTGTCATGGTTTCTAAATCAAATTTATGATTCCATCCCCAGTCTTCTCTAGCAGAAGAATCGTCTATGCTAGCTGGCCAGCTGTCTGCAATTTTTTGGCGGAAATCTGGATTATAAGTAATCTCAAATTCAGGAATATGCTTTTTAATTTCTGCAGCAATTTCAGTTGGAGTAAAACTCATCGCAGCCAAATTGTATGAAGAATGTATTTTGATTTCTTCAACTGGCGCCTTCATGATATTAATTGTCGCGTCAATTGCATCATCCATATACATCATTGGCATTTTGGTTTCAGAAGACAAAAAGCATTCGTATTTTTTATCGGCAATAGCTTTATAGAAAATATCAACTGCATAATCTGTGGTTCCGCCGCCTGGAGGAGTAGACCAGCTGATTAAGCCTGGATAACGAATACTGCGAACATCAACTCCATAAATATTATGATAATATTCGCACCATCTTTCGCCCGCTTGTTTACTGATTCCGTAAACAGTTGAAGGCTCCATTACAGTATATTGTGGTGTGTTTTCTTTTGGAGTTGTTGGGCCGAAAACCGCAATACTCGAAGGCCAGAAAATCTTTTGAATCTTTTTTGCTTTTGCTAAATTCAAAACATGAAAAAGAGAATTCATATTCAAATCCCAAGCAAAAGCTGGGTTTTTTTCAGCAGTTGCAGATAAAAGTGCTGCCATCAGATATATATCGGTAATCTTATGCACTTCGACCAAATGTTCGATCTGATTAAAATCTAAAGCATTGACCACTTCAAAAGGTCCCGAATTAACAACATCAGTATTTAATTTT